>JAPLJI010000174.1 GCA_026388655.1 Pseudomonadota bacterium | reverse complement strand
AAAAACCGGGAAGGGCCGGGCGGGGAAAACTCACACGTCGCGGAAGGCCGCCCGCTAAGGAACAGCCATGCGCGTGGCGATGTACTACAGCAATTCCGATGTCCGCATCCAGGAGATGCCCAAGCCCCGGATCGGCCCCGGCGAGCTTTTAATGAAGGTCAAGGCCTGCGGGATCTGCGGCGGAGACGTGATGGAGTGGTACCGGGCGGGCCAGGCCCCCCTGGTCCTGGGCCACGAGGCGGCCGGGGAGATCGTCGAGGTCGGGCCCGGTGTGGGGCAATACCGGGTCGGCACCCGGATCGCGGCCTCCCATCATGTTCCCTGCAATACCTGCTTTTATTGCCGAAACGGCCACCACACCGTCTGCGACACCCTGCGCCAGACCAATTACGATCCGGGCGGATTCGCGGAGTTTATCCGCCTGCCGGCGATCAACGTGGACCGCGGGGTGTATCCGCTCCCCTTTGAGATGTCGTGGGAAGAAGCCACTTTCATCGAGCCCCTGGCCTGCGCGGTGCGGGCCCAGAGGATCGTGGGCCTGAAGCCGGGGCAGACAATCCTGGTGATCGGCAGCGGGCTCGCCGGCCTGCTCCACATCCGCCTGGCCCGGGCCCTGGGCGCGGGCCGGATCCTGGCGGTGGACGTCGCGGATTACCGGCTGGAAATGGCGGTCCGCTCCGGGGCCGACGAGGCCATGCCCGCTTCCGAGGATGTGCCACGCCGACTGCGCGAACTTAACGCGGGACGTCTGGCCGACCAGGTGATGGTCTGCACCGGGGTTTCCTCCGCCTTCCCCCAGGCTTTTGCCTCGGTGGAACGGGGGGGGACGATTCTCCTCTATGCCCCCACCCGGCCCGGCGTCTCGGTTTCGTTTTCAGTCACCGATCTTTTCTTCCGCAACGATATAACCATTACTACCTCCTACGCCGGGGCTCCCGCCGATCATTTCGCGGCCCGGGAGCTGATCTGGACCCACCGGGTGCCGGTGCGCGACCTGATCACCCACCGCCTGGGGCTGGCCGAAACCGGGCAGGGTTTTCAACTCGTCGCCGAGGCCAAGAATTCCATCAAGGTTGTCATCGAACCGGAACGTTAGATCCGGAAGCCGATAGACCAGCAGACCAACAGACTGGTCAACCAATAGTTTGAGAGAAAAAGACGCAAAAACCCGGATTGTTCCCCGGAATTGCAAATTTAACGCTAATTGAATTATGATGTATATAAATACATCAACTTCCAGGAGAGGGAATTTATGGAGATGGTGAGAAAACAGGTTTACATTGAAGCCAGACAGGAAGAGGTTCTGAAATTTCTGGCCCGGGATCTGGGAATATCCGAAGCGGAATTAATCAGGCGGGGATTGAATGGAATAATCGAAGGCCAGGTTGAACTCCCCCGGGACAGATCCGCCTGGCAGGAACAGAAGCGTTTTATCGAAGCGCGGATGGAAAAACAAACCCGGAAGAGCGGGAAGAAAAGGACCTGGAGACGCGAGGATTTATATGCCAGGTAAGGTTCTGCTCGATACCAATGTCATCGTATACGCTTACGATGGCTCCGACTTGAAAAAACAGAAAAAGGCCGTCGAAGTTTTGGATCGCTTGGCGGGGTTGGATGCCGGCGCGTTAAGCACGCAGGTTTTAGCTGAGTTTTTTCGAGCGGTTACCCGGAAGATCGCTTCTCCCCTGAATGAATCTCAAGCCCGGGAACAGGTTGAATCGTTCGTGAGAGCCTGGGCGGTTCTGGAAGTCAACAGCTTGGTGGTCCTGGAGTCATGTCGGGGAGTAGTGGAACACAAATTTTCATATTGGGATTCCCAGATCTGGGCCACCGCCAGGCTCTTTCAGATTCCGGTTATATTAAGCGAGGATTTTCAGAGTGGAAAAACCATTGAAGGAGTCAAGTTTCTCAATCCTTTTCTCAATGAATTTGATCTGGCTTCGCTAATCGCGGTGAAGGGGGGAAGAAAGTTAAAACCAATCTGAGCTTGATTACGATTCCCATTCTTTGCTTATTTTCCGCTTGCGGATCGGGGGAAAAATTAGATTTTCCCCCGGGTTTTATCTGGGGGGCGGCCTGCTCGGCCTACCAGACCGAGGGGGATAACTTTAAGAATGACTGGTACCAGTGGGAAAAGATCAATTCCTTCATCGGGACCCCGGCCGGGAAAGCGGTCAACTCCTACGTCCTTTACGATACAGACGCCAAACTGGTCAAAGACATCAACCTGAATTCCTTCCGTTTCTCGGTGGAGTGGAGCCGGGTGGAGCCGGAAAGAGGCGTCTGGGACGACGCCGAGATCGAGCATTACCGCCAGGTACTGACCTCGATTACCAGCCGGGGCATTCGCCCCTTTCTGACCCTGCATCATTTCACCAACCCGCTCTGGGTGATGAACCTCGATCACCAGCAGGTTCCGATCGCCGATCTTGGGGGGTGGGAGAACCCGGAGACGGCCGTGGAGTTCGCCGAGTATGCCGGCAAGCTCGCCCGGGAATACGGAGACCAGGTGGATTACTGGCTCACGATCAACGAGCCGATCATCATCGCCCTATCCGGCTATCTCTACGGGCTTTATCCCCCCGGGGAGAGGGTGTTCAGCCCCGGGCAGATCACCCAGAAGGTCATCCCGGTGATGAAAAACCTGATTACGGCCCATGCCCTGGCGGCCGACGCCATCCGGGCCAACGATCTGGTGGACGCCGACGGGGATGGCCGGGCCACGGTGGTGGGCCTGGCCGAATCCGTGGTTCTTTGGGACCCTTATCCCCCGGATGATCCTCAGGCTCAGGCCGCGGCCCGTAGGCTCGACCAGTTTTACAGCAAGAACCTTTTCGACAGCCTGACCGCCGGCGGGTTTGACGACAACCTTGACGGGGTGGCCGACGACACCCGTACCGAGTGGCAGGGCCGGCTCGATTTCATCGGTTTCAATTATTACAACCACTGGTACGTGGTGAATATTCCCCTCCTGCCGGCACCGATCGCGGCGCTCCCCTGCATCAGCTTCCGGGGGCTGGACCTTTCCCAGCTCGGGGTGGGCTGCCCGGCGCAGATCGGCGAGAAATCCGATATGGGCTACGAGATTTACCCGGAGGGGATTTACCGGATTCTCAAGGATCTCTCCGGCCGCTACACCGTCCCGATCCTGATTACCGAAAACGGGATCGCCACCACCGACGGTGAAAAGCGGGCCCAGTTCCTCGCGGACCATCTCCGCTGGGTGCACCGGGCGGTTTCCGAGGGGATGAATGTCATCGGGTATATCTACTGGTCTTTGACCGACAACTGGGAGTGGGGAACCTTCACCCCGCGTTTCGGGCTATACACGGTTGATTACCAGAACAATTACGAAAGGCAGTTGAACCGGGGCGGGGAAGTGATGGGGGAGATTGCCGAATGTAACTGCCTCAGTTTGGGGATTCTCAAGCGCTATCCCGTGAGGAAATAACCGCCGTATTCATCAATCAAAATCTTGTCATTCTTCTCCCTCGCCTATAGCGGGGGAGAAGAATCTCGCTTCTCTTTCTGAATTTCTTATTTCGCAATCCGCATTTGCCCCATGCTCCATGCCCTTTGCTCTCTACCCTTTGCCGTTTCTGGTTACAAAAACACCTGTTTCTTCATAATATTCCCTGGATTGTCGTATTTTAGTCTTTCGGAAAATTGGGGGAGGAACCAAAGAAATATTTGATCTGGGATAATTTTTATAGGATAATTATATCTAGAGAGGTGGGGGGAAATTGAGCCGGAAATTAACCTTAGAAGAACAGATCGAGCGGTTTAAGCCCGACACGGACGATTTCTGGGAAAAGCACACCATCACCCAGATCCCGGGAATCAAGGATCCCTCGAGGGGTATTTTTGTCCGCAAGGACGAGCAGCTGGAATTCGGGGTGGAACGCGGCACTTATGTCTGGGTGACCAATCAGAAGCTTTACGACAAGCTAAAAAAAGAAGGATACAGTATCATTGCCTTCCATAAGAAGCACCGGATCCCCTGCATGTTCAAGCCCATGGACCCGAGCTTGATCCACTACGATTGGTTTTATCCTCCCGAGGAGAAACGGGCCAGGGAAGACGAGCAGCAACCCCAGTCCGAAGTCCTTCGATAAAACTCAGGATAAATCCTAAGTCCGAAGTCAAAATCCAATAGCATTGAAAATAGCCGACAGTGTTTGGTGTCGGTGCCTGGGGTTTTCCTTTTACCTTTCACCCATGACCTATGACCCTTCACGTTTTAATAATTCGGAACGTTTCTATTATTTTCTCGATGGTGAAATCCAGGTCGGATTCCGAATGGGCGAGGGAAACGAAAGCGGTCTCGAAGGGGGAGGGGGCCAGGTAAACGCCCCGCTCGAGCATGGCCCAGAAAAAGCGGCGGTAAAGTTCGCGGTCCGATTTTAAAACCTGTTCGTAGTTGGAGGCTTCCTCGATCCCGAAGAAGATCGAGAACATGGAACCGAGGTTATTCACCCGGGCGGGGATCCCGGAGTCCTCGGACGCCGCGGCCAGGGCCGAGGCCAGCTTTTCCCCTTTCCGGGCGAGCCGCACATACACACCGGGTTTCCGAAGCTCCTTCAACATGGCGATCCCGGCGGCCACCGCCACGGGATTCCCGGAAAGGGTTCCGGCCTGGTAGACCGGTCCGAGGGGGGCAACTTTTTCCATGATTTCCCGTTTTCCGCCGTAGGCGCCCACGGGCAGACCGCCCCCGATGATTTTGCCCAGGCAGGTAAGATCGGGCCTGATCCCGTAATATTCCTGGGCGCCACCGTAGCCCAGGCGGAATCCGGTGATCACCTCGTCAAAGATCAGGACGATTCCGTCCTGGTGCGAAAGCTTCCGGAGGGTTTTCAGAAAACCGGGTTCGGGCAGGACCAGGCCGATGTTGGCGGCCACCGGCTCGACGATGATGGCGGCGACCTTAGAACCGTCTTTCCGCAGACAGCGGGACAGCGCCTCGCTGTCATTGTAGGGAAGGACAATGGTGTTGCGGGCATAGTCCCGGGGGACCCCGGCGCTGTCCGGGGTGCCGAAGGTGGTCGCCCCGGATCCGGCCTTCACCAGGAGGCCGTCGGAATGGCCGTGGTAACAGCCGGCGAACTTTATGATCCGGTCCCGGCCGGTATAGCCCCGGGCTACCCGGATGGCGCTCATCGCGGCCTCGGTTCCCGAGCTGACCAATCGGATCATCTCGATGGAAGGCACCGCCTGAACGATCAGGCGGGCGAGCTCGGTTTCCTGCTCAGTGGGGGCGCCGAAGCTCGTGCCTTTCGCGATTACTTTCAGAATCGCCCGGGTGATGGAAGGGTGGGCGTGCCCCAGGATGAGCGGCCCCCAGGAAGCGACGTAATCGATATACCTGTTGCCGTCGGCGTCGAAGATTTTCGAGCCTTTTCCCCGGGTGATGAAAAGCGGGCTCCCCCCCACATTGCGGAAGGCCCGGACGGGGCTGTTCACGCCGCCGGGGATATAGCGTCCGGCGGTTTTAAAAAGCCGGGAAGATTTTGGCCATTTCATCATTTTGGTCTATTTAGTCTATCTTGTCTGTTTGGTCTATCTCGTTAATTTCGTTAGGTTCGTTAGTATCGTTAATTTCGTTAATATCGTTTCTTTGGTCCTCCTGCGCTGAAGCTTCGGAGGATAAATTTCCCTGGTTTTCATTCGTCAATCGTCATTCGTCATTATCCCAGCGGCCTTAGACTCGTCTTTTTAAACTCCCTCGTCGAAAAAAGGATCTGGTATTCATCCAGGTTTAATTCCCGGGCGATTTTCCGGACCCGGGTGATTACCTCTTTCCGCGTCCGCCCGTGGATCATGGCATAAAGGTTATAAGGAAAATCCGGGGGGGCAACCCGCTCGTAACAGTGGGTGACTTCGGGGTAGGTGGAAAGCTTTTTTCCCAACCGGGCAACACTTTTGGAAGGCGCCTTGAAAACCGTCATCCCGTTGGCGCGGAAACCGGCCCGCGAGGGAGAGATAATCGCGCCCACCTTGCGGAGGTAGCCCTCCCGCAGGAGTTTCCGGGCCCGGGTGAGAAATTCCTTTTCGCTGATCCCGATTTTTCCCGCCAGCTCGAGGTATGGTTCCGGAGTGGTGGGGAGATCCCCGGTCAATTCCTTAAGCACCTCCCGGTCCCTATGGCTCAATCTGGGTTTTTTACTTCCGAATGATTTTTTTATTGTCATCCTGAGTCCTTCACACTTTGTCATTCCTTCATTTCATTCAGGACGGCGCCTAAGCCCTTCACTTCTTGTCATCCTGATCCCGCCTCTGGCGGGAGAAGGATCTTAAAGGGTTCAGGATAAACCTTGCAGTGAGCGAAGCGAATCTGTTCGCGAAGGATCTGAATTCGATATGGATTTTTTCCGAACAGAACCCGTAACTCGAAACCAGAAATTCGAAACTTGTTTTAAAAAAATGGCGCGCCAGAGAGGATTTGAACCTCCGACCAACGGATCCGGAGTCCGTTGCTCTATCCGGGCTGAGCTACTGGCGCGCTAATAAAATCAGCTACTTGAGCCAACAGGGTATTTTCGGAGGAATCCAAAATACCAAATTATGCCTATCCGCAACCGATTAGACCCCTTAAATCTATATTCTCCGGGCGTTTCCGTCAAGGAATCAATCATTATTCCATCCGAACGTTTTTCATTCGTCATTCGTCAATCGTCAATCAAAATGATGTCATTCTGAGTGCATTCGCTTTGCTCAGTGTAAACCTCTGGCGAAGAATCTCGCTTTTTTCGCTCTGCGCTTTGCTCTTTGCGCTTGGCTGTCCTTTTCTTGATTCTATTCCGCACTCCGCACTCCGCATTCCGTTTATCCCGAGCCTTCTCGAGGGGCATTCCGAAATCCGCATTTGCCACATGCTCTCGGCGCTTTGCCCTTTGCGCTTTGCCATATCACCCATCACCCGCCTTTACGGCGGTCCTCGGTCTGCGGTAGGTGGGCATTGTTTTTTTACCTTTCATCTTTCACCTTTGATCTTTGACCTTTTATCTTTGTTCTATGCGCTATGCGCTCTGCGCTCTGCTCCTTGCGATTAAGGGTCTGCTCCGGCGACTGCCGGTGAGGAATTAATTGACCATTTTCCTTCGCCGGGAATATAATTATTCCCATCGGATGACAAACCATTTCATAAACCTGTTCAGAAAAAATCAGATTTCGAGGTTGCGAGCGTAAATTACTCCATGAAGGAATTGTTGGCCAAGGGGGAATCGGTCCAATGAGTACCACGCTTGCGGAATTGCCGAACATTCTTGACGCCCTGGAAGGGGAGAACCTTGAATTTAAGGAAGCCAAGATCAGTTTTTCTTCTGACCTGCTCGGTAAATATTGCGCCGCCCTGGCTAACGAGGGCGGAGGCAAGGTTGTCCTGGAAGTTACGGATAAAAGGCCGCGGAAGGTTGTAGGCACCCAGGCTTTTCCCCAACTGGAGCGAACCCGGGCCGGATTGATGGATAAAATTCCCCTCCGGATTGACTGCTCCGAATTGCATCATCCCGACGGCCGGGTTCTTGTCTTCGAGATCCCGTCCCGTCCGATCGGCGTCCCGATCAAATACGAAGGTATCTATTGGTCCCGTAAGGCGGACGGTCTTGTCCCAATATCCGAGGATAAACTTCGGATCATTTTCGAGGAATCAGGCCGCGATTTTTCCGCCGAAATCTGCCCGGGCGTTTCCCCCCAGGATCTCGATCCGACGGCCATCGAGGACTTTCGCCGGCATTGGATCGAAAAATCAAAAAGCAGCGGGCTGGCCGCGCTTTCGCCCGAGCAGTTGCTCCGTGATACGGAGGTATTGACGGACGGAGGGGTAACCTACGCCGCGCTGATCCTTTTCGGGAACCACTCGGCGCTCGGGAAATACCTGGGCCAGGCGGAGGTAGTCTTTGAGTACCGGTCAAACGAGGCGCCCGGGCCGGCCCAGCAGAGGAAAGAATACCGGCAAGGGTTCTTCTCTTTCTACGATGACCTTTGGAATACGATCAACCTGCGCAACGACCTTCAGCATTACCAGGATGGCCTTTTCATGCGGGACATTCCCACCTTCGAGGAGAAACCGGTGCGCGAAACCATCCTGAACGCGGTCAGTCATCGCGACTACCGGAGCGGCGGCTCGGTTTTCATTCGGCAGTATCCACGGCGCCTTGAAATTGTGAGCCCCGGCGGTTTTCCCGCCGGGATCACCCCGGAAAACATTATTTGGAATCAGAATCCCCGTAATCGCCGGATCGCTGAGGTTCTGGCCAAGTGCGGGCTGGTCGAACGCGCCGGCCAGGGTTTTGACCTGATCTACCGTGAATGCATCCGACAGAGCAAGCCGCTCCCCGATTTCTCTCGTACTGATAATTATTTCGTGTGGCTGACCTTGCATGGCGAGATCCAGGATCCGGAATTCCTGCGTTTTCTCGAACAGGTCGGCCAGGAAAAGATGGCTTCGTTCAACACCGAGGATTTCCTGGCGATTGATCGTATTCACCGTGAGCAACCCGTGCCCGATAATCTTAAAACCAGGATTCCGTACCTGCTCGATCAAGGGGTGATCGAACGACTTGGCCGCGGGCGAGGTGTCCGGCACCTTTTATCACGCCGGTTTTACCGTTTCCTCGGAAAACCCGGCGTTTATACGCGGAAACGAGGTTTGGACCGGGATCAGAATAAAGCACTTTTGGTAAAACATATCCAAGATAACCAGGACACTGGTTCAAAAATGGAAGTTTTAAAACAGGTGTTACCAGGGCATTCCCGTAGTGAAATCCAAGTTTTTTTACGGGAGCTTATAAAGGAAGAAAAAATCCATGTTCATGGTAAAACACGGGCGGCGCGTTGGTATCCGGGAGCCAAGCAGCCTGATTGCAACCATGATAGGGATTAAAAGCAATGAAATTATGAGGCGCTGAATATTTCATCTTATAAGCCCTTAACTTTTAAAGAATTTCTAAATCCGGGGGATTGCAACCAGATTGCAATTGATTGCAATTCAAACAGAACAAAGGAGCATTGATGAGGTTGAAGGTCCAAATGATCATGTGAGAAAAGAAGAATATCTGCGGTCGTCTCTTTTCTGGACATTCCGCACTCCGCATTCCGCATTCCGTTTATCCCGAGCCTTCTCGAGGGGCATTCCGAATTCAAAAATCACCCATCACCCGCCTTTACGGCGGTCCTCGGTCTGCGGTAGGTGGGCATTGTTTTTTTACCTTTCATCTTTCACCTTTGATCTTTGACCTTTTATCTTTGTTCTCTGCGCTATGCCCTTTGCTCTCCGCTCCCTCCGGGACGTAGTCCTACGGGACGGAGTCTATGCGATGGCGATAGACCAGATAGACGAGTTTGACCCCTATTGCCTGCTGGGAATATAATAAGTTTACTCCGACGACTGCCGTTGAAGAATTAATATGATGACCCTCAGACAATTTGCCTCTGGAGTGAATTCCATCCCCCAGGCGACTTCCTGGTACCTGGCGGACTTGGGCGAGGCCCGAGGCAAGCAGGAATTATTCACCCGGCAATCTCCTCAACGGCTCAAGGTCCTGCGGGAGCATGCCCTGATTGAAAGCGCGGTTTCCTCCAACCGGATCGAGGGGGTGGAGATTGATCGCGCCCGTGTGGGAACAGTTGTTTTCGGGAGATCCAAGCTCCGGGATCGAGACGAAGAGGAGGTCCGCGGTTACCGGGAAGCGCTGAAACTGATCCATGAAAAAGGGGCCAAGTTACCAGTTTCCGAAAAAACCATCCTGAAATTGCACGGCTTGGCCCGGGGAGATATATGGGATGCCGGTTGTTATAAGGAAAAAGACGGGGATATTATCGAAAAATACCCGAATTGGGCTCGTTCTCGAAAAGAGCGGTGGGTTCATCCCCTGATCGCACTGGCGGCTTTCAACCTGGACTTTCTCTCCATCCATCCATTCCGGGATGGGAACGGCCGGGTTTCCCGACTGCTTCTCCTGCTCCAATGCTATCACTTAGGCTATGAAGTCGGCCGGTATGTCAGCATCGAGCGCGTCATCGAGGACAACAAGGACCGGTATTATGAAACCCTGGAAGCCAGCTCCCGGGGCTGGCACGAGGGCAAGCACGATCCCTGGTTGTATATCAACTTCCTGCTTTACACCCTAAAAATGGCCTGCCGTGAATTCGAGGAACGGGTCGGCCAGACCAAGAGTCCCCGCGGCGCAAAAACCGAACTGATTTTTCGGGCCATCCGAAAGGCACCGGAGGTTTTCCGAATCTCGGATATCCAGAAGGATTGCCCGGGAGTGAGTACGGATATGGTCAGGAAAGTT
>JAPLJI010000080.1 GCA_026388655.1 Pseudomonadota bacterium | reverse complement strand
GCCAATTTACCCTCGCGGATGAGACCTTAATCACCCTGGAGGAAGATACCGATCTCCCGGCGGGTTCAGGGATCAGCCAGGGGGCAAGCGATCTTAACCCCTGCTCCACCGGGGCTGACCCCTGGGATTCGGACTGTTACCTGGAAGCAAACTCGGGGCAAATCGTGATGACCGCCCGCACGGGCCCGGGCGAGATCGCCTTGGGACCGGGGGTTACCGGCGGATCCGGACTGAAGCTGGAAATTACCGGAGGCCCGATTGGCAGGAGATATAAGATTCAGCTTTTCCGCGGGTGATTTAACCGGGTTTGAAAGGAATTTGATTGTTTGTTGTCAAACCACTAAAAATGTCATCCTGAGTCCTTCGCTCTTTGTCATTCCTTCATTTCATTCGGGACGGCGCCTGAATCCTTCACTTCCTGTCATTCTGAACGAAGTGAAGAATCTCAAGGCGCTCAGGATAAACTTCGCGAAGGATCTGATTTTTATGAGTTTTCCGATAGAAACGAGATTCTTCGCCCCCACCATATAATATTCGAAAATACTAACTGTATTTTTCGGGTTTAATCTGGAAAAGATGGATGGCCTTGATCTTTTACACGAATAGGTGTAATTTTAAGAAAAGTGAAACGGAAGGATTTAGAAATGAAGTTAAAGAATCTGGGATGGTGGTTATCCCGGCATGGGAAGAAACATGACGTTTGGACCGACGGTGAACGGGAAACGGCGGTTCCCCGTCATGTTGAGATCAACGAATACACAGCCAAAGCCATTTTAAAAGAAGCGGAAGGAGAAGAATGATGCGTTTATCGGGGCGGGTATTTAAATCGGAACGTTTTTGGGTCATTGAGGTGCCGATCCTGAACGTAGTCACCCAGGGAAGAACGAAAAAAGAAGCTTTCCTGATGATTGCCGATGCCATTGAATCGCTGGCGGACAGAAAAGACTTTCGGGTGGAGGTTTTTCCGGGCCGGGGGCAGAGTTTCGAAATCGGAGCGAATGATCAAGCCTTTTTAATGTCTTTTTTGCTCAAGCGTTTGCGGTTGAAGAAAGGGCTTTCCCTTCTCGAAGTGGCTGAAAAATTAGGAATCAAATCGCCGAATGCTTATGCCCGATATGAACAGGGGGTTTCGGTGCCGACAGTGGAGAAGTTAACCCAACTGCTCTCGGCGGTGTCTCCGGGAGCGGATTTTGTTTTGAGGGAAAGTCGGGAGCCATTCGATTGAAAATGTCAGATATTCCCGTCCCGTAAACATTCCTTTACTTCCTTCTCTCTCTTTGGGGGAGAGGCGAGTTGAGGGTGAAAAGCAGTCAGATATTCGGTTAAAGGGGGGATGGTTGTTTGATCAACAAAGCGACAAGTAACCTGCCCCAAGATTCCCCCGATTTCGCGTTTTCCCGTAGGGGAGGGGCTTGCCCCCTCCCAATCAAAGGCGGGGATAAACCCCGCCTCTACATAAAATCATTTTTCCAAATTCCAGCTTATCTTGAACCAGACCTTTCAGGCTGGATTCGAAGCTTGTTTGCCTCTTTTTACGGGATTTTTAGGAAATTACGTTATGGTTTAGGGGACGAAAAAACCTCATCAAATGTCAAGAAGTAAAGTTGTCCCCGAATTCATTCCAACCAGGTTTCGGGCGGGGTGAGGAGAAATTCCTCCAGGGAAACCCCCTGCGCGCTCACCAATAACTTCTTGTTTTTATTTAACATTTTTGAATTTTTATTATCTACCGAGAAGGCGTCAACAATTTACTCAATATCTTGAGTAAAATTACTCAATATATTGAAGAGACCGTTGCAAAACCCTCGATATGTCATCCTGAGCTCAAGCGAAGGATCTGGTTTTTCGGATTTCTCCGACGGAAGAGAGATTCTTCGCCCCTGCCATAGATGGGGACTCAGAATGACAAAAAGAAAATATGTCATTTGATTGAGGCATTACACCTAACTCCTTACTCCCGACTCCTGACCTATTTGAGCTTTGCTACCGTCACCCCCTGCCCGCCTTCCTTGTCCTCGCCCGGGCGGGAAGACTGCACGTAGACGGAGCCCTTCAGGTACTTGCGAATCCCCTCCCGGAGCTTTCCCGTCCCCGAACCGTGGATGACAAATACAAAACCCAAATTGCGCAGGTAGGCCTGATCGAGGAAGGCCTCGAGCCGGGTGATGCCGTCCTCCACGGTTTCCCCGCGGATATCGAGCGTGTTGTCTTCGGTCCGGATGTCGGCTGAGCCATCCCCCGGATCGTCCGGGGAACCTTTACGAGCCGGTTTCCCGCCGCTTCCCGCCGCCTCGGTCAGCCCGGACAGGTCGCGCTGACCCACCCGGACCCGCAGGACGCCGACCTGGACCATCGCGCTTTCGGAATCAAGGGAAATTATCGTCCCCGGCTTCCGCAGGGTTTTCACCCAGACCGAAGCCCCGGCTTTCATCACCGCCGGCGGCCTTTTTTCCTCGGATTCGTTCCCCAGGTCCAGCGCCTGCTCGAGATTTTTTTCCACCGCTTTTAATTCCTGCCGCACGGGTTCCGCCTGCTTGCGGGTTTTGGTCTCCCGCAATTTCAGCATGACCTGGGCGGCCTCCCGTTCAATCCGGGAAAGCAGGGCCTGCCCTTCCCGTTTCAGTTCCTCCCGGGCCCGGGACTTTTTCTGGGCCGCCTGCTTGAGCTCTTCCTCGAGGCGCTCCCGCATCAGTTTCTGTCTCTCCTTTTCGGCGTCGAGCTCGATTTTTTGTTCCCGCCGCTGGTTTTCCAATTCATGCAGCCGGGAGAGAATCTCCTCGATGGTATTATGGGAATCACTGACGCCGGAAACCGCCGCCCGGACGATCTCCTCCTCGATCCCGAGGCGCCGGGCGATCTCGAGGCCGTAGCTCCGCCCCGGGAAACCTCGCTCCACCCGGTAGGTGGGCGACATGGCTTTCAGGTCAAAGGCCACCGCGGCGGCCTCAAAACGGGAATCCTCGAGGGGCAGAATCTTGAGCTCGGGCAGATGGGTGGTGGCCAGGACCACCGCCCCCCGCTCGACCAGGGCCTGTAAAACCGCCCGCCCCAGCAGGGCCCCCTCGTGGGGATCCGTTCCCACGAATAGATCGTCGAGCAGAACCAGGGAGCCCGGAACCACCTCTTCCCAGACCTCGCGCACCCGCACCACGTAGGCGGAAAAAGCGGAAAGCCCGCGCTCCAGCGATTGTTCCTCGCCGATGACCGCCAGGATCCGGCGGAAGACCGGCAGGCGCGATCCCAGGGAAAGGGCCGGGATGATCCCGGACTGGAAGAGCGCCGCGGAGAGCCCGACCATTTTCAGGGTCACGGTCTTCCCTCCGGTGTTGGGGCCGGAGATGACGATCCCCCGGCACTCCCCCTCCAGGGAAAGATCGTTGGGCACCACCCGGGGCTTATGGAGGATGAGGAGGGGATGCCGGCCGCCGCGAATCTCAAAATGGGGAAATTCCCCCAGGGTCACCTCCCCTCCCCCCAGAAGCTGGGAAAACCTCCCCTTGGCCAGGAGGAGATCGAACTCCCCGAGCCGCAAATAAATTTCCTCGATTTCCGCCGCCTGCTCCTGGACCAGGAGGGAGAGGCTTCTAAGGATCCGGCCCTCTTCCCTCTGCACCTCGCCTTCGGCCACCCGGAGGTGGTTGTTCAGCTCCACCACGAATTCCGGCTCGACGAAAACCGTGGCCCCGCTCGAGGAGAAATCGTGGACGATTCCCCTGAGCTCCGCCCGCCGCTCGGCCTTGACCGGGAGCACATACCGGCCCAGGCGGAGGGTGTAATATTTTTCCTGCAGGACGTCTTCCCACTCCGGGGAAACAATCAGCTCCTGGATCCGCTCCTTGATCTCGTTTTCCAGGGAATCCCGCTTCTTTCTCAGGCGGGAAAGATCGGGGCTCGCTTCGTCCCGGATCCGCCCGGAGGGATCAATCGCCTCCCGGAGTTTCTCCTGCACCCGGGGAATCCCCGCCACCCGCCCGAAATGCTCCCGCACCCGGGAGAGCCTTCCGGCCCGGGTTTTCAGGTGCCTCCGCACCGTTTCCGCACCCTCCAGGACCCGGTCGATCCGGAGAAACTCTCCCGGTTCCAGAACCGCGTCCTTCCGGACCCGGGCCAGGATCGGGGTGATCTCCTCAATCGCAGCCAGATGGGGGAGTTGCTCGCCCAGCTCCAGTTCCGCGCGGATTTCTCCGGTCTCCTCGAGCGCGCGCCCGACCTCGCCGGACTGGCCCGAGGGCTTCAGCTCCGAAACCAGGCCCCGGCCCGCCGGGGTCTGGCAGAATTCCGCCAGTTTCTTCCGGATCTCCGGGAATTCCAGTTCGCTTTCGGAACGCGCGGAGAGGCAGTCGATTTCCGATTCCATCCTGATAATTTCTCCCTGGTCTAACCGCTCCTTAAAGACTACAAGCCTATAAGTTCATAAGCCTAAAAGCTTTAAAATCAAACCTTCCCTTTTGCCATCTTTCTTAACTCTTAGCCTTCTTAACTCTTAGGATTCTTAACTTTTAGTTTATAATAATATAAAAGAGTCTTTATAATAAGCAGACCCAAATGGAAACCCTGATCGTGATCCCGGCCCGTTTCGCCTCCTCCCGGCTCCCGGGCAAACCTTTAAGAAAAATCGCCGGTCAACCCATGATCTGGCACGTCTACCAGCGGGCGCGGGAATGCCGGGCCGCCTCCCGGGTGGTGGTGGCCACGGACCATGATGAAATCCGGAAAACCGTCCTGGCTTTTGGGGGCGAATGCCTTCTCACCCGCCCCGATCACCCCACCGGCTCGGACCGGGTCGCGGAGGTGGCGCAGAAAATCCCGGCCGACATCTACCTGAACCTCCAGGGGGATGAGCCCGTCATGGACCCGCAGATGCTCCAGGAGGTGCTGGAACCTTTCGCGGACCCGAACACCCCGGTCAGCACCTTGAAAAGCAGGTTCTCTCCGGCGGATAAAGTTGAAAACCCCAACCTCGTCAAGGTCGTGGTGGACCGGGAGGACTGGGCCCTGTTCTTTTCCCGCTCCCCGATTCCCCATTGCCGGCGCCCGGATTCCGACCCCGTTTTTTATCTTCACCACGGGATTTACGCCTACCGCCGCGAGCCCCTCCTCGCCTTCGGAAAATCCTCCCCCACCCCGCTCGAGCGGGCGGAAAGCCTGGAGCAGCTCCGGTTCCTGGAACTCGGATTCCGGATCAAGGTTCCGACTACCTCCCACCGGTCGATCGGGGTTGATACCGAGGAAGACCTGGCCCGGGTGGAGGGAATCATTTCCAAAACCCTGAAAATATGAGTTATGATTATAAAATTATGAAGGAAATTGTCCTGGGCAAAATCAAGATCGGGTCTCACCGCCCCCTGGTCATCATCGCCGGACCCTGCGTGATCGAGGATCTGGAGCTTACCCTCGAGATCGCCACCGAGCTGAAAAGAATCTCCACCCGGCTCCGCCTCCCCCTGATCTTCAAATCTTCCTATGATAAGGCCAACCGGAGTTCGCTCACGGCCTACCGGGGGGTAGGATTGAAAAAGGGCCTGGAAATCCTAGTCCGGGTCCGGGAAAAAACCGGGCTTCCGGTTATTTCCGATATCCACTGCCGGGAAGAGGTCAAACCGGCCGCCCGGGTCCTGGACGCCCTCCAGATCCCCGCCTTTCTCTGCCGCCAGACCGATCTCCTGCTCGAAGCCGGGAAAACCGGCCTGCCCGTCAATGTGAAAAAAGGGCAGTTCCTCGCCCCCGAGGACATGAAAGAGGTGGCCCGCAAGATTGCCTCCACCGGGAACGAGAAGATCCTTCTCACCGAGCGGGGGACTTTCTTTGGCTATCATAACCTGGTTGTGGATTTTCGCTCCCTAATAATCATGGGCGGCCTGGGCTACCCGGTCTTCTTTGACGCCACCCACTCGGTGCAAACCCCCGGGGAGCACGGGAACCGTTCCGGCGGACACCGGGAATTCATCCCCGGCCTGGCGCGGGCTGCGGCCGCGCTGGGGGTGGCCGGCCTTTATCTCGAGGTTCACCCGGAACCGGACAAATCGCCATGTGACGGACCTAACATCTTTCCCCTGCGGAAATTGCCTAAATTGCTCTCAGAGGTTATGGCCATTGATCGTTTAGTTAAGACCAACTTGAAAAGGATGAAACAATGAAAACCGTTCCCGCCAATCCCTGGGTGGAAAAGGAAAAAAACCCCCAGCCGGAGACGGAAGCCGTCCGCAAGATCACCCGTTTCGACCCGGTCATCAGCGCCCGGAAGGTTCTGAAAACCGAGGCCGAGGCGATTCTGAAACTGATCGAACACCTGGATGACTCGTTCCGGAACGCCGTCAACCTGATCCTTGCCTGCGAGGGCAAGGTGGTGGTTACCGGGCTCGGGAAATCCGGGATCATCGCCCACAAGTTCGCCTCCACCCTCTCCTCGACCGGGACCCCCGCGGTTTTCCTGCACCCCACCGAGTCCATTCACGGAGGCCTGGGCATCCTCTCGGGCCGGGACATGCTGGTGGCCCTCTCCAATTCCGGGGAAACCGAGGAAATGCTCGAGCTGCTCCCCATCATCAAGCGCCTGGGCCTGAAGCTCATCGCCATCACCGGTAATTCCAATTCCACCCTCTCCCAGTCCGCCGACATTATTTTGGACGCGAGCGTCCCGAATGAGGCCTGTCCCTTCGGGATTTCCCCCACCGCCAGCACCACCGCGGCCCTGGCCCTTTCCGACGCCCTGGCCATCGCCCTGATGGAAAGGCGGGGGATCAGCCAGGAAGACCTGGCCCTGATCCACCCCGGCGGAATCATCGGCCGGCGCCTCCTCCTCCGGGTCGAGGACCTGATGCACACCGGTTCGGAGATCCCCCTGGCCGCGGCCGGGCTGAAGATGCGGGATATCCTCCTCGTCATCACCGGGAAACGGCTGGGAGTGGCCGGGGTCACCAATACCCGCGGGGAGCTGATCGGGGTTATTACCGACGGCGACCTCCGCCGGGCCCTGGAGCGCTACCCCGATCTCCTCGAGCGCCACGCCGAGGAGATCATGAACCGCGACCCCAAGAAAATCGAGCGCCAGGCCCTGGCCGCCCAGGCCCTGCATATCATGGAGCAATACTCGATCACCTCCCTTTTCGTCTACGAGCAGGAAAGGATGAATACCCCGGTGGGCATCATCCACCTGCACGACCTGATCCGGGCCGGGATTCTATGAACAGCCGGGCCCGAACCCTCGCCCGCCGGACCCCCGCCCTCCGCCTTCTACTCCTGGATGTGGACGGAGTCCTGACCGACGGAAAAATCTACCTCGGCCCCGGGGGATTTGAATTGAAAAGCTTTCACGTTCACGATGGGCTGGGGATCAAGCTTCTGCAGGAAGCCGGGATCGCGGTGGGATTTATCAGCAACCGCAAATCCCCCCTGGTGGCCCTGCGGGCTCGGGAACTCGGGGTCAAGATCGTACAAACCGGTGTTGCCAACAAAGTCGCGGCCTACGAAAAGCTGAAGCGTAAGCTCAGACTGGAAGACCGGGAGGTCGGTTACGTGGGTGACGATCTCCCGGACCTCGACCTGCTAAAAAAGGTGGGATTGCCTTTCACCGTCCGGGGCTGCCCTCCCGAGCTATCCCGGGTCGCGCTTTATGCCTCCCGCCGGCGGGGAGGAGAGGGAGCCGTCCGCGAGATCGCGGAGCTGATTTTGCGCGAATTATCCGAACCCCGTCTCTCCCGGCGGAAAAAGCGCCGCACCTAACTTAAAATAACACTTACTTTGTCATTCTTCTCCCCCGCCTATGGCGGGGGAGAAGAATCTCTCTTCCTCATCGTCTTTTACGATCTGAACTTTATGTAGTAGGCCGATTCATCGGCGGTTTTTAAAAAAGCGCCCGATAAATCGGGCAACTACAGGATTGTTTGGGAATACCAACAGCATTTTTCGGGTTTATAACGGTTTCTAAAATCATGGTTTTTTAAGATTGTTTGGAATTTTGAATTTAGAATTTACAATATAAGATATGGCCGAAAACCAAACCATGCCCAGGAAATTTCCTCTCCGGACCTATGTCCTGATTTTCGTCCTCCTGGGCGCCGGGATTTTCTTTTACTTCCAAACCGGGAAAAAGCTGATCGGGGGAAAGACCCCTCCCCGGGACCAGGTTTATTCCTCCAGCAGCCTGAGAATCACGGATGTTTCCTATCTCCGCATGGATGGGAAAAATCTGACCATGAAAATCCAGGCGAAGGCCGCGGAATACCGGGAAGATCCCAAAATCGCCAACCTGGAAGATGTCCGGGCCCGCGTTTATCCTCAGGCGGGCGGCGAGATTCGAATCTTCAGCGATTCGGGCCGGTATGACCTGGACCGGGAAATCCTGAGCCTTCCCGCCGGCATCACCGCGGTTACCCAGGACGGACTGCGGATCGCGGCGGGGGAAGGATCCTTCGACAACAAGCTTAAGGAGCTGGTTTTTGCCTCCTTCCTCACCGTGACCGGACCCAACCTTTACGCCCGCGGCAACCTGCTCAGGATTAATACCAACTCTGGCAAGCTCACGATTGAAAACGGCATTTCCGCCGAGCTCACCCCCGCCAAGATCCGCGAATTTCTGAAGGTTAAAGAAAAACCTTCACCAAAATAACTTTTACGGAAACCATTGTAAAACGCTCATAATGTCATCCTGAGCACCAGCGAAGGATCTGGTTCTTCTGACTTCCTCATCGGAAGAAAGATTCTTCACCCCCCCAGCGGCGGGAGGAATCCGCATCGTCATTCCCGTGAAACTTGTCCTCGCAGGTCTTAAGCGGGGAACGGGAATCCAGATGTCGTCATTCAATAAATTCTGGATTCCCTAGCCGACACGAGCGTCAGCTCGAGCAGGCCGCATCAAGCATGTCCTCAACTTGATTGGGGATGCGGAATGACGAAATAAGGTAACCCCGTGGCAAAACCAAGGGGAATTACAAGTTCAATAATAATTCAACGAGTTGAGTTTTTATCGCTTAATAGCTTTCCCTATTCTTTGTGGACCTCAACCCTCGGCTCTGGCCGAAGATCGAGTTCAGCCTTACAAAGAGTTTTATAGATAGCATCAGCATCAGGAGCTACAAGCAGGTTTTTAATCGCCTCACCTTGTGCAAACATCTGCATTAACTTATGTAACCAGGGAAGATGTAATTCCTCGAATTTAAGGCCTAGCACAAAAAAGAGGTGGGTAGGCTGACCGTCTAGTGAATCGAAATCAATTCCATTTCGAGATCGACCGAGTATCATAAATGGCCGGGAAATCTTTGTCGGATGGCGACGCAGTGTATGCAAGAAGGCGATACCGTTACCCATGGCACTCGGCAGGATATTCTCTCGCTCGATGAGTGCTCCGACAAACCAAGTCTTATCGATGATTAGACCCAGCCGGTGTGCATGTGCAGCAAGTTCTTCCACGACTGCGGTCTTGGTTTGAGCCACGAGTTCAGGGATGATGTTCTCCGGCTGGAAGCAGTTTGCAAGCTCGAGCATCTGACGAGGAGATATGTTGAATTCCAAGATGTCCAGTTGGCTGGGTATAACCCCAAGCATCTGATCGTCCAGCCATGTGTCAATCATAGCCTTTCGAAAGCGCCATTGATTCCCGACCTTTACACCAGGAAGAACCCCATCGGAAACCAATTTGAGGATAGTGCGTTCGTTGACATTGAGGTATGAGGAAATTTGCTTAACCGTCATTAGGCGATCTTCCATAGATTTCACTTCAAACTTCCATAACGATGGTATTAATTATAATCTAACTATGCCTATTGACAAACTGAATTATTTTACCTATTTTTACATTAGATGTCAATAAAGTTCGTAGATTTACAAAGAATTACTCAAATTTACAAAGAAGAGAGGTGAATATATAATGGCTAATTTGAAAACCGGTAATAAAAATCGTTCTCAGCCTCCTAAATCTGCTCCCCTTCAATGGAAATCAGATCAACCGCAAAATCCTACTGGCAACCCTGAACCAAACCCATCGCCCAAGCAGCCATCTTCACCGCAGCAAAAACCAGAGCAGCAACCTATTACGCCAAATCCGCAGAAGTAATAGGCAAACCAAGAGCGTGTGAGGCCAGATTCGAAACTGACCCTACACGCTCGACTTTTTAATTGATCGGGTAAATGGCAGATAAGGACTAAGAACGCTATGAAGGGAATAGATTCCGGAAATAAAATAGGGCATACATTCGAAATTGGATTATCTTTTATGATGCCATTAAGAATAAACATACTCTTGGCATTTAATTAAAAGAAAAGAATCGAAATCAAAAGGCAAATGGCTTGAAATATTATAGCCATTTTGGTCGCGTTTATAGTCGGAATAGTCTTTAGTTTCTCCGAAAAAATTCAAGGACATTATTTCTTTGACAATTTTGGATCGGAGTGAAAGGTAGATGAAGAAGATTGTGGAAAACCACAGCAATGCCTGGCCGCCTTAGGGAGAAAAAATCATATTTATTTTCGCCGGATTTTTTTAGTGGTTTAACGTTTTATTAACCAATTTTTAGGAGGGATTCAAAAATGAAAAAGTTTATGTATGTTTCTCTGGCTCTGGGATTAGCTCTGGCTTTTACATGCGCGAAGAAACCCGGCACAATCGAAGGAAAAGCCACCCTGGATGGCGCCGCGACCGGTAATGCCGGGATCACTATTTCCGTGGCGGGAACCGCCCTGACCACCGCCACTGATGATTCCGGGACTTATACCATCAACGGGGTGCCGGCCGGCCAATATACTCTGGAAGCTAAAAAGGAAGGTTATGATTCGAAGCCGCTGATGGGGATCTTGGTTGAAGGCGGGAAAATCCTGACAGAACAAAATATTAATCTTTCCAAGATCATTCCTCCGGCTCCCCAGGGTGTTACCGCTCCCGCAGCTCCGGCTCCCGCCGTGGCTAAGGAAGTGGTAAACATCAACACCGCCACCGCTGAGCAGCTCTGTCTTCTCCCGGGGATTACGAAAAAGCTGGCCAAGGCGATTATTGCCCACCGCAAAAAGGGAGAATTCAAGTCCGCGGAAGATCTCCAAGCGGTAAAAGGAATCACCGTTAAGGAGTTGGCAAAGATTAAGGACCTAGTCGTGGTTGCGGGCGAGACCACCATGAAGCCGGCCGAGAAAGCCGCTCAGAAGAAGAAAGCCACTCACAAGAAAGAAGCGGCTCGGAAAAATAAATAGTAAAAATTTCAGTTATTTAACTTGTTTGATAAAAGAAGGAGGAAGTATCATGGAAAATTGGAAAGGAGTCGTGAATATAAATACCGCCACCCTGGACGAGTTGAAACTCCTCAATCTGGAGGAAAAAACCGCCCAGGCCATTCTCAATGAGCGGGCAAAAGTGCGTTTTAAATCCCCTAAAGACATTAAAAAGGTGGTCGGGAAGGCCTGCTGGCACATAATCAAGGACAAGGTAGTGATTGAAGGAAAAACCACCCTTAACCCGGCCGCCAATAAGGTCGAAGCCTCGAAGACCGAACCCGCTCCGGCGGCCCCAGCTCCGACCCCGCCTACCGCGGCAAAGCCGGCCGCTCCAGCTAAGCCTGCTGCCCCGGCTCCGGCCCCGCTTGCGGCACCCGCTGCTACGGCTCCGGCCCCGCCTGCGGCACCCGCTGCTACGGCTCCGGCGAAGCCGGCCGGCAAATAATAGTTATTTTGCTTTACTATTTTCAGGATTGATTTCAAGGGCCCCGGAAACGGGGCCCTTTTTTTATTCGCATTCTTCCCGTTCTGGTATTCGTTCAGCGAATTATATGATCGCGTTTATAGATGGTGTCCAACGGTCGTCATAGTTGCCCGATTTATTTATCCCGACAGCGGAGGGACTTGTCCTGAAGCATGAAGGATCGGGCGACGAGGTTTTTCTTCCAACGAGCCTCATAAATGAGGCAAATACAAAACAAAAAAATGATCATTGGAAATCTATACCCTCACCGCCACTTTGAATATAGAATTAACCCTGGTCGGTTGAAAATATATTTCGGATCATGAATGTTCAAATTAACCCGTTATTTCCACCCCCTCACCCCAACCCTTTCCCCCCGAGTAAAACTCGGGGGCTAACCGGGGAGAGGGGAATATAAAGAAATGATTCTCCCAAACAACATCTCCCCTCCCTAGATGGGAGGGGATTGAGGGGAGGGTGAAAAATCATGTTGTTACTGACCCCTCACCCAAGCCCTCTCCTTCAGGACGAGCCTTCAGGACAAGTCCCACAAGGGGAGAGGGTTAAACTGAAAAAACTCACCCTGGAATGAGTGGGAGAGGGTAAAATTGTTGAGATGAATCCGTTAATTTTTTATCTGCTCCTGTCCCTGCTCGCCGTCCCGCCCGGCCAGAAATTTTACCGCCTGGAAACCGGGCATTTCGTGGTCAACTTCCCCGCCGGACAGGAAAACCTGGCTACCGAAATCGCCGGGATCGCCGAAGACGTCCACCGGCGCCTCTCCCCCCTGCTCCAGTACTCACCCCCGGGAAAAACCCAGATCGTCCTCACCACCCATACCGACATCTCCAACGGCCTGGCCACCCCCTTTCCCCTGAACACGATCGAGCTCTATCCCGCCCCTCCGCCGGTAGAATCCTTCCTCGCCTACCGGGACTGGCTTTACACGCTCATCCTGCACGAATACACCCACATCCTCCACCTGGACCAGGCCCGCGGGGTGCCCGCGGTCTTTCGGAAAATCTTCGGCCGGGTGATCTTCCCCAACTCCGTGGAACCCACCTGGCTCATCGAGGGGATCGCCGCCCACGCCGAGACCGAGCTGGGCGGCAAGGGCCGGGGCCGGCATCCCTTCTCGGACCTCCTGCTCCAAACCGCAGCGCGGGAAAAACGCTTCCCCGCGATTGACCGGGGCAGCGGGGTCCTGGCCAGCTGGCCGGGCGGCAAATACCCCTACATCTTCGGATCGGGGTTCTACCGCTACCTCAGCGAAACCTACGGAGCGGAAGTTCCTTACCGGCTCGAGATCTCCCACTCCCGAATGATTTTGCCTTTTTTGATCAGCCTGAACTCAAAAAATATCCTGGGGAAAAACTATCCCGCCCTCTGGCGGGAATGGGAGAAATCCCTCCAGGCCGAATCCCCGCCTCCGGGGGTTTCCACGGATGAGACTCCGGAGCCCCGGCCCCTCACTGCCTCTCACGAATTCACTTACGGGGGAAGATACTCCCCTTCGGGCCGGGAGATCGTTTACACCCGGGAAACCCCTCGCGAATACCCGGGCATTTTTTCTGTTTCGAGCGCGCAACCTTCTTCCCCGCGAAAGCTGGTCCTCCGCAACTCCGGGGCCACCCTGGCCTTCGGCCCGGAGGGAAAATCCCTGATCTTCGCCCAGGAGGAAATCAACTGGAAAACCGAGATCGTTTCCGACCTCTACCGATTCGACCTGGAGGAGAAACGCCTGGTCCGTCTCACCCGCGGCCGGCATTTGACCTATCCCGATTATTCCCCGGTCCGAGACTCAATCGCGGCCACGCGCCTTAAACCCGGACGGAGCGAGATCGTCCTGCTCGATGGGGAGGGGGATAACCCTGAAACCGTCTGGTCCGGAACCGCGGAGCTCCCCTTCGCCTTCGAGCCCCGTTTCTCCCCCGACGGGAAAAACCTCGTCTTCTCCGCGGCCGATTCCTCCGGGAACCTGGATCTCTACCTCCTGGACCTTTCTACCCGGAACCTCGAACGCCTGACCTCCGATCCCGGGGATGATATCTCCCCGACCTGGTCACCGGACGGGAAAGAGATCGTTTTCTCCTCCAGCCGAAACGGAAAATACAATATTTATGCTTATTCCCCGGCCGGGAAAAATTTCCGTCAGGTCACCAATCTCGAAACCGGGGCCTTCGCCCCCGCCGTCTCCCCGGACGGAAAAGAAATCCTTTTTTCCGGCTACGGGGCCTCGGGGTTCGATCTTTTTACCATTCCCTGCGAGCCGGAAAAATGGCAGCCGGTCCAAACCGAAAATACCAATGACCAATTACCAAATTCTCCCTCGACCCCGAATGGGATCTCAGAACAAGAACCCCAGAGGGGCAATTACCAAACCGAATTACATCAAAAATCTCTTTCTTTTGATTGTCATTCCGGGCTTGACCGAGCCTGCCCCGTACTTGATACGGGGGAATCCATCTCTTCCGGACTGGATTCCCGCTGGAGTTTATCCCGTACTCTGATGCGGGACGGGAATGACGGCATAGGAAACAACATAAAACAAGGTTGTACACCATCCATTAGTTCACCAGTCAAATACTCCCCCTGGTCCAGTCTCATTCCCCGCTTCTGGATCCCGTTCTTCTCGTTCTTCCAAACCAGCGGGGAATGGCGAGGGATGGCCGCGGGAATCATCACCGGCGCCCGGGATGTCCTGGGCAGGCATCTTTATATCCTGAATCCTTTCTACCACTCGGGGGCGAAGCGGGCGGGAGGATACATCTATTACGAAGAAGATTCCTTTTATCCCCGGTTTTCCCTTTCCGCTTCCCTGGATTACCTTCCGGAGGAATGGGGGCAGGGTGAATCCCGGCGCTTTTTCTGGCTGCATTCCCAGAAAAGCCGGGCGGCGGCTATTTTTCCCTTTCTTTCATATCAAAAATCGGCGGCGTTTGAACTCGCCTTCAATCAAACCTATAAAAAACCACTTTCCGTCCTGCCCTCCGGGGAAAAACCCCAACCCCTCTGGCTCCTGGGGCCGGAGGTTACCTTTATCTACGACTCTACCCAGGCTTTTCCCCTTTCCCCGGGAACCGTTCAGGGCCAATGGGTTATCTTCGGGATGGAAAACACCCTGCGGGCCCTGGGAAGCGAGGTTAACATCAACCGTTTCCGGGCGGACGAAATTCTCTTTTTTCCCCTCCCCGCCCGGGCCGCGGCTTCCCTTCGGGCCGGTATCGGCTACCAACCTGACAGCTCCTACCAGCTTTACCCGCGGGGCTATCCTGACCTCTCCGCCAAATATGCCGTGCTGGTCGGCCTCAATCTGAAAACCATGCCCTGGGTCATCGAACGCGGCCTTTCCACCCTGCCGGTCTACCTCAACCTGGTTTACGCTTCGGTTTTCTCGGATCTCGGGCTTTCCGGGGCCGATCTCTACGAACTGCATTCCTTTCGGGTCGGGGTGGGGGGCTCCCTCAACCTGAAAACCACCCTGGGGTACGCAATCCCAGTTCTTTTCCAATTTTCTTTCGCCCGAGGGTTGAACCGGGACGGGGAAACCCAATTTTATGCTACAATGAATTACGAACTCTGGAACCTCGGCTATGAACATCGAAGAAGTCCGGAAATATTTCCCCGTCGTTGACGAGCTGATTTACCTCGACCACGCCGGGGTGGCTCCCCTCTCCACCCGGGTGGTGGGAGCGGTGGAAGGATTCCTCCAGCGGGCCTGCGAGGGCGGGGGCATCTTCACCCAGGAGTTTGACCAGGAGGTGGAAAGGGTCCGCGATCAGGCCGCCTGCCTGATCGGGGCCCACCCGGATGAAATCGCTTTCGCCAAGAATACCTCCGAGGCCCTTTCCTGGGTGGCCGCGGGCCTCAACTGGTTCCCGGAAGACAAGGTCATCATCAACGACCTGGAGTTTCCCTCCAATGTTTACCCCTGGATGAACCTGAAGGAAATCGGCGTGGAGTTGAAAATCATCTCCGCCTCGGACGGCCGGATCACCCCGGAGATGATCGAATCCCAGCTCGATCCCCGCACCCGCCTAGTCGCCCTTTCCTCGGTCCAGTACCAGAACGGCTTCCGGGCCAACCTGGAAAAGATCGGGAAGATCTGCCGGGAACGGGGCATTCTCTTCTGCGTGGACGGGATCCAGAGCGTGGGGGCGATCCCCCTGGATGTCCGCGACGAAAAAATCGACTTTCTCGCCGCCGACGGCCACAAGTGGATGCTGGCCCCGGAGGGGGTGGCGATTTTTTACTGCCGCCGGGAAAATCTCGAACTGCTCAAGCCGGTCTCGGTCGGCTGGAAAAGCGTGGTCAAGCCCCGGGAGTTCGACCGGATTGATTTCACCCTCCGCTCCGACGCCGCCCGCTTCGAGGGCGGGAGTCTGAACATAATCGGGATCTTCGCCCTCGGGTCCGCCCTCGACCTGCTGATTGAAATCGGAATCGAGGCGATTTACGAGCGGATCCTCACCCTGACCAACTATATCTACCAGGAAGCCACGGAACGCGAGATCCCGGTGCTCTCCCCCTGGGGTAAAGGGGAACGCTCCGGGATCGTGAGCCTCAAGGTGCCGGATCCCAAGTTCGTCCACCGCAAGCTTTTAACCGAAAAGATCGTGACCGCAGTCCGGGGCAATGCCTTGCGGCTGTCCCCGCACTTCTACAATTCCCAGGCCGAGATCCAGCAGTTCTTTGAGACCCTGGAAAAGCTGACCACCCGGAAATAAAAATCCCAAGCTCAAAATCCCAAATCCCAATTAATCTCCAAATCCAAAATCCCAAGTAAGCATAAAGTCGGGACGGCCCGGAGAGCCTTCCGGGCAGGTTTCTTTATGATTTTCCGGGATTAGGCTTACCGGTTGCGGTTACGCGGCTCGTATCGGTTGGGTCATACGGTTATCGGCTTAAAAATCCGCAGGACGTTGCCCGGAAGACGAAACGATCACCGCCCCTGGCGGGATTCCGCCAAAGGCGGAAGCAGCGCCATCGATGAACGTAATTCGTCGCGTTGAGATTAAGAGTTGAAGAAACTAGATAACCTTCGGATCCCGGGCGAATGCTATTCGCACCGGGAAAAGCCGCAGGTCCGGCAGAAAAAACAGCCGCTTTCGGATTCCATCTGCCCGCCGCATTCCGGGCAGGCGCGGAAATCACCGACCGGGGAAACCGGGAAGTCTTCCGGGGACGAATCCCGGGCGGCGATCGGTGGGTCTCCCGCCGGGGTCAGGTGGGGGGCCGCCTCTTCCGCCGCCGGCGGCGGCTCCAAAGCCCCCGGGGTGGTCTTCTCCTGGTCTTTCAGGTAGCGCTCGGTGGCCTTGGCAATCGCGTCCGCGCAGGAAAGAATCATGCCTCCGCCCTTCTCCCAGGCCGGCGAGGGGCAGCGCACGCTCTGGAGCTGGCGGATGATGGACTCGGTGTCCACCCCGGCCCGGAGCGCGAGGGAAATCAGGCGGCTGATTGCTTCCGCCTGGGAAGCGGCGCAGCCGCCGGCCTTCCCCATGGTGGTGAAAACCTCGAACAGGCCGTGTTTGTCCTCGTTAATGGTGATGTAGAGGTTTCCGCAGCCGGTGGTCATTCGCCGGGTATTCCCCTTGATCACCTCGGGGCGCGGACGGGGGGTCAGCCCACGGGTGGGAACCTCGCCGGCCGGCAGGGGTTTCACCCCCGGGTCCTTCGTTTCCGTGTCCGGGGCCGCCTGGCCCAGGCCCGAGGTGAGTACCTGGTTTTCCCGGCTGCCGTCCCGGTAGACCGTTACCCCCTTGCACCCCAGTTCAAAAGCCTGGAGATAAACCCGGGCCACGTCTTCCCTGGTGGCGGGGCGGGGGAAGTTGACGGTTTTGCTGACCGCGTTTTCGGTATGCCGCTGGAAGGCCGCCTGCATCTTCATGTGCCAGTCGGGAGGGATATCATGGGCGCAGACAAAGGCTCTCCGCCAAAAGGCGGGGATGCGGGGGTTCTTCTGCACGCTCCCCTCCCGGGCCACTTCCTGGATCAGATCCTCCGAATAAAAACCCTCCTCCCGGGCGATCTGCTGGAAAACGGGGTTAATATCGGGGAGCTTGTCGTTGTCCATCACGTTCCGGGTATAAACCAGGGCGTAGAAAGGCTCAATCCCGGAGGAGCAACCGGCGATGATGCTGATCGTTCCGGTGGGGGCAATGGTGGTGACGGTGGCGTTCCGCCGGGGCGGAAGGCCGAGCTTGTCCCAGCGGCTCCGGGGGAAATTCGGGAAGGGCCCCCGGACGGCGGCGAACTCCTCGGACATTTTCACCGCCTCGGAGTTGACAAACCCCATGATCTCATCGGCCGCCTGCAGGGCGGGCTCGGAATCGTAGGGGATCCCGAGCAGGGCCAGGAGATCGGCGAAGCCCATGACCCCGAGCCCGATCTTGCGGTTAGCCCGGGTCATTTTCTCGATTTCCGGAAGCGGATAGCAGTTCACCTCGATCACATTGTCCAGGAAGTGAACCGCGGTCCGGACCGCCCGGCGCAACCGATAATAATCAACCCGGTAGCGGCGGGAAGGCAAATTCCTGGCGGTGGCGTGATTCCGGACCTCTTCGGGGATCCCCACCCCGTTGTTGGTCACCATCCGGGCCAGGTTAATCGAACCCAGGTTGCAGGATTCATAGGGTAGCAGGGGCTGCTCGCCGCAGGGGTTGGTGCTTTCGATCTCCCCGATCTCCGGGGTCGGGTTGTCCCGGTTGATTCGGTCAATGTAAATTATCCCCGGCTCGCCGTTGAGCCAGGCCTTTTCCATGATCCGGCGGAAAACCTCGGGAGCGGAAAGCCGGCCCACCACCTTGCGGGACCGCGGGTTGACCAGGTTGTATTCCTCGCCCCGGGTCAGGGCCTCCATGAACTGATCCGTCACCGCCACCGAGATATTGAAATTGTTCAGGCGGTCGGACCTGGTCTTGGCCTCGATGAAATCCAGGATGTCCGGGTGATCCACGCGCAGAATCCCCATGTTGGCCCCGCGGCGGGTTCCGCCCTGCTTGATCGTTTCGGTGGCGGCGTCAAAAACCGTCATGAAGGAAACCGGGCCCGAGGAAACCCCCTTGGTGGAGAGAACCGTGTCATTCTTGGGCCGGACCCGGGCGAAGGAAAAGCCGGTGCCACCCCCGCTCTTGTGAATCAGGGCGGTATACTTGATGGCGTCGAAAATGCTTTCCATCGAGTCTCCCACCGGCAGGACAAAGCAGGCCGAAAGCTGGCCGAGTTCCTTCCCCGCGTTCATCAAGGTCGGGGAATTGGGGACAAAATCGAAAGTGGCGAGGGCTTCAAAAAATTCCTGGGCGACTTCCTCGGTTTTCCTTCCCCCCGCCACCTTTGCTTCCGCGGCGGCGATGCCCTGGGCCACCCGGATGAGCATCTCCCGGGGGGTTTCCGTCACCTGGCCGTCTTCGTTCTTTTTTAGATATCTCCGTTCCAGTACCCGGCGGGCATTCTCCGAAACCGAAACCGGGGGGTGGGAAAAAGGCTGCGAACCCCTGGGAGCAAGCGGACCCGGGGGCGGATCGGGCCGGCTGACCGGCAGGACGAAAGACTTCTCCTCTACCGCAAGCGGCCGGGGATTGGCTTCCTGGTTTTCCACAGACTTTGGCCCCTCGGAGTGAAATTCCTGTCCCGTTCGCAAATTCATTTCCCTCTCCTGAATTTAATTAATTTTACCCAGATATTGTTATTCTTCGACTTGGTCATACTACATATTGTATTTTTTCTTGTCAAGGCTTTTCTGGTCACCGCCGGGAAAAAGCTCCTGCGGGAATCGTTCCAGGTCCAAAATAAAAGCCAGGGATTATCCCCCCCGGCTCTAATGTCAAAGCTCAAATTCCAAAATTGAAATAAGCTGCTTGGAAAAAACCATTTACAAGATGGAAGTTTTGAGCTTTGAATTTTAACTTTTTTTGACATTTGGATTTTGGCATTTGGCATTGGTCGGAATGAACGAAAAAATTCGGGCCCGCATTAAAAACAGGCCCGAATAAAGAAAAAAAACGAACCGATACGAATTTATTCTTCCTCTTCGGCGGCCTCTTTCTGGTATTCGCTGAAGTCCAAGAGCGACTGCAATTCGTTGGCGTCGGCCGGGGAGACGAGGAGCAGCCAGCCTTCCTGGTAAGGATTCTCGCCGATCAGGCCAGGCTCGTCCTCGAGGTTCGCATTCACCTCGAGCACCGCCCCCGAGATGGGCGCGATCAGGTCAAAGGATTTTTGAAAGGACTCGATTTCCCCGAAGGGAGCGTCCTTTTCCAGTTCCTCCCCCTTCACCGGGAGATCCACCGCGGTGATCTCGCCGTATTCTTTCTTGAGGAAATTGGTAACCCCGATCCGGGCGTTCTTCCCTTCGAGCCGGACCCAGATATGATCCTCGCTGAACAGCAAATCATCCAAATCAACCATACCTAAACCTCCCCGTTACCTGGCGAACCCCGGGTTGACCTCCGGTTTCGCGGAAAAAAGATTCCGGAGATTATTTACCGACTAACAAACCCCCTTGTCAAGACCCCTCCTTTCCCCTCGGAAATATTTTGCTGCCTTCCGCTTTTGATTGACTATGTTCGCGCACCTGTGGCATATTTGCGAAGAGGAAAAGCACCTTGGCTCAGAATTATCCGACCTTAATTTCCCTGATCATCAGTTCGGCAATTTCCGGGGTTTCCCAACCCGGCGGCGTCGGCGAGCTCGTGGTCCGGGCCGGACCGGTGGTGAAATTCGTTCTCCTCTTCCTCTTCGTGCTCTCGGTGGCCACCTGGGCGATTATCCTTTTCAAATACCTCCAGCTCCGGCTGGCGCGGACCCGCTCGCAGACCTTCTCGAGAATATTCTGGGAAAAGAAGCGGCTCGAGCTGATCATGGAGGAGACCCAGAATCTTTCCGGCTGTCCCCTGCGCGCCCTCTTCCAGTCCGGTTTCTCGGAATTGACCAAGGTCCAGAAAACCAAAAGCCGACGGCCCGAAGCGGAATCCGAAGCCGGGTTTTCCGCCTCCGAAGGCGGGGGGATCGAAAATATCGAGCGAGCCCTGCGCCGGGCCTTGACCTCCGAAACCTCCCGGCTGGAATCCTACCTGACCTTTCTGGCCACCACCGCCTCGGCCGCTCCCTTCATTGGGCTCTTCGGAACCGTGTGGGGAATCATGGACACCTTCCAGGGAATCGGCCGGGCCGGCTCCGCCTCGCTGGCGGTGGTCGCCCCGGGAATCTCCGAAGCCCTGATCGCCACCGCCTTCGGCCTGGCCGCCGCGATCCCGGCGGTTCTGGCCTACAATTTTTTCGTCAACCAGTTGCGCAACCTTTCCAACCAGATGGAAGGCTTCTCCCAGGACTTTTTGAATATCTGCCAGCGGCATTTTATTTAAATGAAGGCAACCGGCGGCGACTACAAGAATCTGGCCGAGATCAATGTCACCCCCCTGGTAGACGTGATCCTGGTTCTCCTGATTATCTTTATCGTCGCCGCCCCGCTCCTGGAGCAGGGGATCGGGGTTTCCCTGCCCCGGGCCGAATCCCCGCCGGTGGAAATCAAAAACGAGGATCTGATCATCACCATCGCCAAGAACCGTCTTGTTACAATCGGAACGGCACCAGTGACCCTCGCGGATCTGGGAAAAAAACTCAAACTGATCGGGGAGCAGACGGGCAAAAAGCAGATCTTCCTGCGCGCGGACCGGGAGGTTCCCTACGGCCTGGTGGTCCAGGTAATGTCCGAAATCAAAGGGGCGGGGTTCCCCGACCTGGGGATTGTGACCGAACCCCCGGAGAAGTAGATGGCTTATCTCCAGGCGGAAACCTTCTCCCTGAAAAAAGCCCTGACCATTTCCCTCCTGATTCACTTCCTGGTCATCGTTTATATCCTGTTCGAACCCCGGCTTTTTCCTCCTCCCACGATCCCCCTGTTCCCGGTCTACCGGGTCAACCTGGTCTCCCTCCCGACCGCCCCCGCACCCGAGGCCGCAGCCCCTTCACCGACGGTCAAAGCTCCCGCGCCTCCCTCCCCGGCCCCGGCCGCCCCGGCCGCGCCCCGGGTCAAGGACGGTCCCAGGCTCCTCCCCAAAACCGTGAAAAACCCCCCGGCCTCAACCCCGTCAGCGAAAAAGACCGGGCCCGTAAAAACCCCGGTCCAACCCGCGAAGGCCCAGGATCACAGCCGGGAGCTGGGTCAGGCCATCGCTTCGATCAAGCAAAACCTGATCAAAAAAATCGAGTCCCAGACTGAATCGGACCTGGTGGTCCTGAACCCCGGCACCGGTTCGGAAAAATCCGACCCGGAGTTTCAGCGCTATCTCGAGGGAGTCTCCCAGAAAATCAAATCGGCCTGGGCCTATCCGGCGGCCAAGCCCCGGCAGCAGTTGATCGTGAGCATCAAGATCCGCGCGGACGGCCAGATCATTGACGCGAAGATTGAAAAAAGCTCCCAGGATTCGGCCTACGACGCCTCGGCCCTGCGGGCCCTCCAAAAAGCCAACCCGCTCCCGCCCCTGCCCTCGCTCCGCTATGGCCGAACCCTGGAAATTGGGTTACGTTTTTAAAAACAAAGGAGGAGAGAATGAAAAACCGGTCCAATTCGCAGAAGACTAACCCCAAATGGAATCTCCGGAAACTTCCCGGGTTATTCCTTTTGGCCGCCCTGTTTGTCCTCGGGCCCCTGGTCCTGGCCCCCGTGGCGGAAAAGGTCTACATCGACATCGGAACCCCCGGCACCAAAAAGTTCCCGATCGCCATTCCCGCGCCGGCTTCGACCTCCGATGCCCCCGCAGCCCTGGCCGGGAAGATCGCCTCCACCCTGAAATTCGATCTCGAACTTTCCGGCCTCTTCAAGATCCTTCCGCCCGAATCCTACCTTAAACCGGGACTTCCCGCGGGCGCCGAGGATTTCGCCTCCTGGCGCACGATCGGGGCGGAGGGCCTGATCCGGATTAAATATGCCCAGCAAGACCAGAAGCTTTCCCTCACCGCCGAGATCTACGACACGGTTCAGGGCCTTTCCCTCTCCGGGAAGGTGTTTACCGGGGCTCCAGACAGTTGCGCGGCCCTCACCCACCAGCTCGCCAACGAGGTGGTGCGGGCCTTCACCGGGACCCCGGGTATCTTCGGCAGCCGGATCGCCTACGAATCCAACCGCGGCGGGCGGAAGGAAATCTTCATCTCCGATCTCGAGCAATCCCGTGAGCTGCAGATCACCTCGAACCGCCGGCTCAACTTAAGCCCGACCTGGTCCCCGGACGGATCCCAGATCCTCTACACCTCCTACCTCAAGGGCAATCCGGACCTGTACCGCTACGATTTGCGCGCCGGCAAATCGGAAAGCATCGCCCACTTCCCGGGCTTGAACCTGGGCCCGGTGTTTTCCCCCTCCGGAAAAGAACTCGTCCTCACCCTTTCCCGGGACAACGACGCGGAAATCTACGTGATGAACCTTTCCGGCCAGGAATTGACCCGCCTGACCAATAACCAGGTGATCGACGTGCAGCCCTCCTATTCCCCCGACGGGAAAAAGCTCGCCTTCACCAGCTCGCGGGCGGGCTCGCCCCAGATTTATATCATGGATTCCGACGGGAAGAACGCCACCCGGCTGACCTTCCAGGGCTCCTACAACTGCTCCCCCGCCTGGTCCCCCCGGGGCGACCGGATCGCCTACACCCGCCAGGAAAATAACCGTTTCTCGCTCTACGCCATCAAACCCGACGGCACGGAAGACACCCTCCTGGTGGGAGACGCGGGCAGCAGCGAAGACCCGGCCTGGTCCCCGGACGGACGCCTGATCGCCTTTGCCGCAAATCGCACCGGCGACTATGACATCTGGGTGGTGAATTTCGACGGCAGTTCCCCCCGGCCCCTGATCAGCCGGAAAGGATCGAATGAAACCGCCCCGGCCTGGTCCCCGGTTTCTCCTTGAACCGGGCCGGAAAATAACTGTCAATATATGGTAAGATAAAAAAGAGAGGACGAAATGAATGATAGAAACCAGATGGGGAACGTCAAAAAGGAGGGTGGGATGAGTTTTCGTCAGAAGAGAATGTTTGGATCTCTTGCGATTACCCTGGGGGTAGCGGCGCTGGTTATCCTCTCCGCCTGCGCCAAGCCCCCGATCAAGGAAATCGCCACCGCCGAAGCGGCCCTGGAAAAGGCCCGCTCGGCCGAGGCGCCCACCTATGCTCCCGAAACCTTCAAGAGCGCCGAGCAGATGCTCACCCAGGCCAAGACCGAGATGCAGAAAAAGAAATACAAACCCGCCAAGAAATCCGCCATCAACGCCCGGCTCCTGGCCGACCGGGCCCTGGAGGAAGCCGCCCAGAATAAAGCCGCCCAGGAAGCGGCAGCACCGAAAACCCCGGGGCTGACCGAGGAAGAAAAATCCGCCGGGCCCGTGCTTCCACCCCAGGAAATCTCGGTGGCCGATCTCCAGAAACAGCAGACCGGAACCGGTTCCCTGGATGAGGGGCTGAAGATTTCCGCCCTGGAAACGGTCCGTTTCAATTTCGACGATTTCAGTCTCTCCGAGGAAGCCCGCCAGATCCTGGCCAAGAACGCGGAATGGCTGAAAAAATACAACGTCGTGATCCAGATCGAAGGCCACTGCGACGAGCGCGGCGCCAACGAATACAACCTCGCCCTGGGCGAAAAACGGGCCAAGACCGCCCGCGACTACCTCGTGGCTCTCGGCATCGACACCACCCGGCTGACCATCATCAGCTACGGTGAAGAGATCCCGGTCGATCCCGGACACGACGATACCGCCTGGGCCAAAAACCGCCGGGCGGAGTTTATTGTAAAGAAGTAGGCAGTCCCTCGACTAGTCTCGGGATAAATAAGCAGTCGGATTAGGAAATAATGAAAATCCCCGGTAGCCGCAGCCTTCAGGCTGCGAAAAAACGCAGGCTAAAGCCTGCGCCTACCAGTTTTTTTATCATCTTCACTCTCTGCTCTCTGCTCTCTGTTCTCTGCTTAATTCCCGGCTGTTTGCTCATGACCAAAAACGATGGGCTGATTATCTCCGCCCGGTTGGACACCCTCGAGTCCAAGGTCAACCGGATGGACCAGGACCTGCCCCGGCTCAAGGCCCAGAGCGAGGCCAACCAGAAGGAACTCGAGCGGCTCACCCGCCAGCAGGCCGACCTTTTGAATCAGATCGAACAGATCAAGCAGACTATCCTTTCTCTCGGGGGAAAATTCGAGGAAGGGGAAAACCTGTTTTCCCGGCTGAAAACCCTGGAGGGCCAGGTCAGGGAGCAGACCGACCAAATCAAGGAGCGATCCGACCGGATCAGGGAACAAAACGACCGCCTGGCCAAGCTGGAAGGGATCATCTCCCCGGGCGGGCAGGTGGACGCCCAGAAATTGACCCCGAAATGGGCCAACGAAGAGGCCGGCTACCGGGAAGCCTATTCAAACTACCAGGGGAAAAAATACGACCTGGCCCGGGCCAAGTTCGAGAAACTCCTCGGCCTTTATCCCAGCGGCCAGTTTTCCGAAAGCGCCCGCTATTGGATCGGGGAGTGTTACTTCAACCTCAAGGATTACGAAAGGGCCCTCCTGAGTTTCAACGAGGTGATCGAGAAATACCCGAAAAGTGCCAAAGCGCCCATCGCTTATCTGAAACTGGGTCTTTCCTTCCTCGAACTCGGCCAGCAGAAGGAAGCCCGGATGGCCTTCGAGACTTTAGTCTCCAAGTTCCCCAAGTCCGATTCCGCCAAGACCGCCAAGGAAAAACTGAAAAAGCTGAAGAAGACCAAATGATCAGCTGTCGGTAGCCAGGAGCAGGCTTGCCTCGAGGATAACACGAGGGGTCGCCAGTAACCGGTTCAAAACAAAAAATCGAAATCAAAATGAATCTTCCCGCGGCAGAGGCCACGGGATATCTTTATTTTGAGACCATCGTAAAATACCTTTCCTGTCATTCTGAGCCGACTTGTCCTCCGTAGCCCCTGTCCTCCGAAGCAGTGTTTCTGCGAAGGATGGATTGGCGAAGGAGGGAGGCGAAGAATCTCTCTTCCATCTGAAAGACTTTTAAAATCAGACCCTTCGCTGGCGTTTACCCTGATAAGCGCCTTGAGATTCTTCACGGAGTTTACACTGAACGAAGTGAACGTGTTCAGAATGACAGAAAGTGAATGATTCAGGCGCCGTCCTGAATGAAATGAAGGAATGACAAAGAGCGAAGGGCTCAGGGTGACATTTTAAGAGTTTTCCAGTGGCCTTATTTAGTTGCTTATGAATAAATATTTGAAAGTGGGGATTTGATTATTGGCTATTTGCCGAGGCGGGATTTGAGGAGCTTGCCCACCCGCTTGGGGTTGGCCTTGCCCTTGCTCTTCTTCATCACCTGACCGGTCAGAAACTGCTGAAGTTTTTCCTCCCCAGCCTGGAACCTTTTGACTTCCTGGGGATTTTCATTGATCACCGCGTCAATGATCTTTTCAAGCTCGGACTCGTCCGAGACCTGGGCCAGGCCCTGTTCTCGGACGATCGCCTCCGGGTCCTGGCCCGTCTTATATGACTCCTCGAGCACCTTCTTTCCGATCAGCCCGGAAATTTTTCCCTCGTCCACCATCTTGATTATCCGCGCCAGGTTTTGCGGAAGCATCTTGACGGGGCCGCCGCCCTCCGCCCAGTAAATTCTCAAGAAATCCCCGGTCACCCAGTTGCTCACCCTCTTGGGCTCCGGATGGATCTTGACGGTTTCATCAAAATAATCGGAGATGGGTTTGGCGGCCACCAGAACCTCGGCGTCATATCGGGTCAGGCCCAGATCCCGGACGAAGCGATCCGCCTTTTCCTGGGGAAGCTCCGGGATTCTCCCCCTGATTTTTTCCACCCAGTCCTGCTCCAGGACCAGGGGGAGAAGATCCGGCTCGGGGAAATAGCGCTAATCGTGGGCTTCTTCCTTGCCCCGCATCGACAGGGTGACTTCATTATCGGGATCCCAGAGCAGGGTCTCCTGGACCACCTTTTTCCCCTTCGAGACGAGCTCGATCTGCCTTTCGATCTCTTTCGCCAGGGCCTTTTCCACGTTCTTGAAAGAGTTCATGTTCTTGAGCTCGGTCTTGACCCCCAGGGCGGTTTCCCCCCGGCGGCGGATGGAAACGTTGGCGTCGCAGCGCAGGGACCCCTCCTCCATTTTGCCGTCGCAGACCCCCAGGTAAACCAGGATCGCGGTCAGGCGGCGGAGATACTCCCCCGCCTCCTCCGGGGTCCGGAGATCCGGCTCGGAGACGATCTCCATCAGGGGCACGCCGGCGCGGTTCAAGTCCACGAAGCTGGATTCGGACTCCGGGCCCTCTCCGTGGACCAGCTTGCCGGCGTCTTCCTCCAGGTGAACCCGGGTGATCCCGATCTTCCTGAGCCGGTTCTCGCCCGCGGGGATCTCGAGATAACCCCGGAGCGCCAGGGGCGACTCATACTGGGAGATCTGGTAGCCCTTGGGCAGGTCCGGGTAAAAGTAGTTCTTCCGGGCGAAGATCGAGCGGGGGGGGACTTCCTCGCAATGCAGGGCCAGGGCGGTCATGACCCCGTACTCCACGACCAGCCGGTTGATTACCGGCAGAACCCCCGGCATCCCCAGGCAGACCGGGCAGGTATGGCTGTTCGGCTTGTCCCCGAACCGGGTCGAACAGCCGCAGAAAATTTTGGACTGGGTCAGGAGCTGGGCGTGGACCTCGAGGCCGATGACGGACTCAAAAGTGTGATCGTTCATATTATTAAATGTCAAAGTTCAAAGCTCAAATGTCAAATAAATGTCCAAAATAGAAGTTCAAATGCCAAATAAACACCTAAAATAAAAGTTCAAATGCTTAAATCCAAAGTTTAAATAAAGTTTAAAAAACAAAAAAATAACAAATCTGATTTTGCTTTTGGGTTTTTGGGGGGGTCATTTGAACTTTGAACTTGGAACTTTGGCATTATTTTGTCATTTGGATTTTGAACTTTGACATTCCCGGCTACACTCTTCCCTTGAGAATTGGATCCAAAGTTTTACGGAGCCGGGGGCTGATGGCCTTCGGGTCGGTGACGATGGCGTCCTTAAGGGCCTGGCTGCAGACGCAATTCCTCTCTTCCGGCAAATGGGGGACCGCTCCCGAAATTATTTCCTTGGCCTTGCCGATCGTGGCCTTCATCACCTTGATCACATCCTCGATCTCAACCTCGCCCTCCCGCTCGTTCCAGCAGTCGTAATCGGTCACCATCGCGACCGTGGCGTAGCAAATCTCGGCCTCGCGGGCGAGGCGGGCTTCCGGCAGATTGGTCATCCCGATCACCGAGACCCCCCACTGGCGGTAGATATCGGATTCCGCCCGGGTGGAGAACTGCGGCCCCTCAATGCAAATGTAGGTCCCCTTCCGGTGCAAACGGAAACCCTTTTCCTTTCCGACCCGGGCCAGGATCCCGGCCATCACCGGGCAGACCGGGTGGGCCATGGCCACGTGGGCAACGATTTCGCGGGAGAAGAAGGTGCGGGGCCTCGCGGCGGTCCGGTCGAAAAACTGGTCGGGCAGAACGATATCGCCGGGATGGATCTCCTCGCGCATGCTCCCCACCGCGCTGACCGAGAAGATGCGCTCGGTCCCGAGGAGCTTGAAGCCGAAGATGTTGGCGCGGAAGTTGATGTCCCCGGGCGGGATCCGGTGGCCGCGGCCGTGACGGGCCAGGAAGGCCAGGCGCCGGCCGCCCATCCGGCCGACCACGAACGGGTCGGAGGGGTCGCCGAAGGGCGTCTTGACCCTAATCTCCTTGATCTCGGTAAGCCCGGGCATTTCGTAAAGCCCCACCCCGCCGATCACCCCGATGGTCCCGGCCTCGAAAAGCCGGCCTCTTTTTTTACCCGCCGAGATTGATTTGGTCGTTTTCTGGCTTTTCATTCGTTTCCTCTTCACTATTCATTTTAACCCGAAAAATGCAGTTGGTATTTCCAAAAAATTGTGTAGTTGCCCGATTTACTTGTCCCGACTTCAGAGGGATTTATCCCGATACGGGAGGGATCGGGCGATTTTTCAAAAGCGCCGATCCCGCCCAGTGACGGGACACGTGAATCGGCAGACTACAAAAAGACCCGGGAATGACGTTCGGAGAAAACAACCCGAAACAAGAAACCAGAAACTCGAAACTATTTTTACCTGAATTACCCGGCCTGGATTCCAATGATCTCCAACCGGTTGAAGAAGCAGGGAATCTCGTAGTCGGCCGAGGCTTTCGAATCGGAACCGTGGACGATGTTATACCGGATGGAATCCGCGAAATCATTCCGGATGGTGCCCTTCTCCGCCTTCTTGGGGTCGGTGGCCCCCATAATTTCCCGCACCCTCATTATCGCTCTTTCCCCCTCCAGCACCGCGGCGATAATGGGGCCGGAGGTCATGAACTGGACCAGCTCCTCGAAAAAGGGCATCCCCGCGTGAACCTGGTAAAACCCCTCCGCCTGTGACCGGCTGATCCGGACCAGCTTGATGGCCCGGATATCCAGGCCCGTGCTCTCAAAACGCTTGATGATCTCTCCAATCAAATGCTTCTTAACCCCATCCGGCTTGATTAAGATTAAGGTTTGCTCCATTTATTCTTCCCTTTTCCGATTGTTTGAAAATTCCGATCCGGACTTAAAATATTTTAGCGGGTGATTCCCTTACTTCGGCGGGTTATCCAGAGCTTCTATCCTTATTAATCTGGGATAATATTTTCTTCCCATATTTAAATCCCCGTTCAAAGGCCTTGGAATTCAGTTCCTCCGTTCCCTTCGGGACCAGATCCTGGATCGCCTTCTTGGCCGACTCCGGCTTCAGATACTCGGTCACCGCGACGAAGAAACCCACCATCACGATATTGACCACCAGACGCTTGCCCACCTCCTCGGCCAGCCGGGTGGCCGGAATGCCCAGGGCCCGGTTGCCCCAGGAGGCGACTTCCTCCCGGTTGACCCGGACAATGTCTTCCTCGTAGAGGAGGATCGCGTGGGGGCCCAGGTAGCCGCCATATTTGCGGTAAGCCTCATCGGACATGCAGACCTGCACCCGGGGTTGGACCACGTAGGGATAATCGATCCGTTTATCACCCAGGATCACCTGGACACTGCAGGAGCCGCCCCGGGCCTCCGGCCCGAAGCTCTGGGTCAGGACCGCCTGCTTCCCTTCATAAAGTGCCGCGGCTCGGCCGATGATAAAACCGGCCAGGATCACCCCCTGGCCCCCGAATCCGCTGATCCGGATCTCGATCTGGGGGTTTTCCAGTTGTACTTTCTTTAAAAGCTTGGCCATGGCTTTCTCCGGATGAATCCCTATTTCTCCCAGAACGGAGGCCGCTGGTAGCGGGCCCCCAGAACCTTCTGGAGATGCCCGTCCAGGGATTGGATGTATCCGGGCCGTTCCCGGTCCACGAATTTCCCGATGATGATCTCCCCACGGATTTTTTCGATCGCCACCGTCCGGGTTTCCGCGCCGTTCTGGATCCGGGAATTTTCCTTCAAATAAATCATTTCCTTCAAGGCGTCCCCCAGCCGGTTCCGGCGCAGGTAAAGCTCCGGGCAGGGGGTGATCACCTCGATGAAACTAAAACCGTCTTTGCTCATGGCCTCGGTGATCGACCGGGTCAACTGGCGGACATGGTAAACGGTCCAGCGGGCTATGTAAGCGGCCCCGCAGACATCCATTAAGTACGGCAGATTAAACGGGTATTCATAGTTGCCGTAGGGAGCGGTAGCTCCGAACGCTTCCATCGGCGTGGTCGGGCCGAACTGGCCGCCAGTCATCCCGTAATTGAAGTTGTTGATCAGGATCACGGTTAGGGGAACATTCCTCCGGGCCGCGTGGATCAGGTGGTTGCCCCCGATCGCCATCAGGTCCCCGTCGCCGGAATAAACCACCACCTTGAGCTTGGGATTGCCCAGTTTGAGCCCGGTGGCGAAGGGCACGGCCCGGCCGTGGGTGACATGGAAGGTATCCAGCCGGAGATACCCGGCGACCCGGCCGGTGCAGCCGATCCCGGAAACCACGGACAGGGAATTCTGATCGATCCCGCTCTCCACCACCGCCCGGGTAAAGGCCCCCATCGAGATCCCGATCCCGCAGCCCGGGCACCACATGTGGGGCAGGCGTTCCACCCGGATCAGGCTCTCAATCGGATTTTGCGGTCGCGGCTCCAGGCTGATTGACTCTTCTTTTTTCAATTGCCTTTTCAGGCACCTTGCCGGCCACCAGTCTTTCCACTTCCAGGGAAATCTGGCCGTAATTCAGCTCGGCCACGACAAATCCCCCCACCATCCCCGCCAGCTGGCGGATCCTCTTCTCGGGAAACGGCCAGACCACGACCGGCCGAAAGCGGCCGACCTTGATCCCCTGTTTGCGGGCCATTTCCACCGCCCGGCTCGCCACCCGCGAGGTGATCCCGTAGGAGATCACGACGACCTCCGCGCCCTCGCAGTCCTCCTCTTCGTAGCGCACGATCTGTTCCGCATTAGCCCGGATCTTGTCCACCAGGCGGCGGACCAGTTTCCCCTGGGTCTCGGCGTTCATCATCGGATAGCCGCGCTCATCGTGGGTCAGCCCGGTGATGTGAAACCTCCGGCCGGTGCCGGCCTTGACGAACCAGGGAACCAGATCCTTGCCGGTCCGGTAGGGAAGATACTCCTCCGGGGGCAGGGTGGTATAACGGCGGTTGAAAATCTTGATCTTGTCCGCCGGGGGAATCACCACCCGCTCGGCCATGTGCCCGACGCATTCATCCATCATCACGAAGGTCGGGACCCGGAATTCCTCCGAGAGATTGAAGGCCTGGATGGTGAGGTCAAAACATTCCTGCGGGGAATTCGGGACCAGGGCGATGATTTCATAATCCCCGTGGGCGCCCCACCGCACCTGCATCATGTCCGCCTGCCCGGGAAGCGTGGGGAGACCGGTGGAAGGCCCGGCCCGCTGGACATCGATGAAAACGCAGGGGGTCTCTAGCATCGCGGCCAGACCGACGTGCTCCATCATCAGGGAGAACCCGGGGCCCGAGCTCACGGTCATGGACTTCAATCCGGCCCAGGCCGCCCCCTGGATGGCGATCGAGCTCGCGATCTCGTCCTCCATCTGGATGAAGATCCCGCCGACGGTGGGAATCCGGGAGGCGAAGCGCTCCACGATCTCGGTCGAGGGGGTGATCGGGTAGCCGGCCACGAAGCGGCAGCCCGCCGCCAGGGCTCCCTCACAGGCGGCCTGGTCACCGTTCATAAAATGCACGCCGGTCAGCACCCCCCTGGGGTCGGCGGTGAGGTGAACCAATTCCTTAATCTTCGGCTTCGGCTTCGTCTTTTTCACGGACCAACTTCTCCGACCAGATGGCAAAATCGGGACAGATCATCCCGCACATATTGCAGCCGCTGCATTTTTCCGGGGCGACGATTTCGGGGAAATGAAAACCGCCCCGGTTCAAGGCCCCCGAGGCCCGGAGGGCTTTCAAGGGGCAGAACTCGATGCAGAAACCGCAGCCCTTGCAGCGTTCCGCCGCCGTGTGTACTTTGCCTCTCGGCCTTTTGGCTGGCATCTTCATTCGTCCTGGGAAAAATTCAGATAAAAAATTACCACTTTAAGGACTGGGAAGTCCAGAGGCAACCCACCAGGTTCAATCTCATATGAAAAAACCAAAAAGGATTTGATGGAAATAATGTAAGTCGGCTCGGGATTTAGGCCAGTTTCAGCATCTTGGCGACGGTGGAGCCGATCTCCGCCGGGCTCTGCGCCACCGCCACGCCACACTCGCGGAAAACCTGGATTTTCTCGGTGGCGGTGCCCTTGCCCCCGCTGATGATCGCCCCGGCGTGGCCCATCCGGCGCCCCGGGGGCGCGGTCATCCCGGCCACGAAGGCGGCCACCGGTTTTTTCATCCGGGCTTTGACCAGGCGGGCGGCGTCTTCCTCGGCGTTACCCCCGATCTCGCCGATCACCATCACCCCGTCGGTCTCGGGGTCGGCCTCGAACAGGGGGAGCAGGTCGGTGAAGATCGAGCCCACGATGGGGTCTCCGCCGATCCCGACCGCAGTGCTCTGGGCGATCCCCAGCTCGGAAAGCTGCTTGACCGCCTCGTAGGTCAGGGTGCCGCTCCGGGAGATCAGCCCCACCTTTTTTTTACCCTCGGAGAGGAAGGTATCCCCCGGCATGATCCCGATCTTGCATTTTCCCGGGCTGATGATCCCCGGGCAATTTGGTCCGATCAGGCGGGCCTTCTTCTCCGCGACATAGCGGACGGCCTTGACCATGTCCAGGGTCGGAATGCCCTCGGTGATGCAGATGATGACGGCGATCCCGGCGTCGGCCGATTCCAGGATCGCGTCGGTGGCGAAGGAGGCGGGCACGAAGATGATGGAAGCGTTGGCGCCCTCCTTCCGGACCGCCTCGGCCACCCCGTTGAAAACCGGGGTGCCTTCGTGCTGGGTCCCGCCCTTGCCCGGCGTGACCCCGGCCACCACCTTGGTCCCGTAGGCCTTCATCTGGGCGGCGTGGAAGCTGCCTTCCGCACCGGTAATCCCCTGGACTACCACACGAGTATTCTGGTCAACTATGATGCTCATGTTACTAACCTCGTTTCATGGTTTATGTCCGACGCCCGATTTTGATTTGTCCAATCTCTCTGGTCTTTCTATTTTGACTTCGGGCCCGGGATGAATGGCTTCGGACGCCTCACTTTATCAGTGATACCACCTTTTCCGCGGCCGCTTTCAATCCCTGGATCTCGATTATATTCAGACCCGAATCCCTCAGAATCTGCCCGGCCTCCTTGGCATTGGTTCCGTCGAGCCGAACCACCAGAGGAACCCGGATTTTTCCTTCCTTCTGGAGTTCGCGGGTGGCCTGAACAATTCCGGATGCCACCCGGTCACAGCGGACGATCCCGCCGAAGATGTTGACCAGGATGGCTTTCACCTTCGGATCCTTGAGAATGATCCGGAAACCGTTCCCGACGGTATCCGGGTTAGCGGCCCCCGCCACATCCAGGAAGTTGGCCGGCTCGCCGCCGCAATACTTGATGATGTCCATGGTGGCCATAGCCAGGCCCGCCCCGTTGACCATGCAGCCCACGTTCCCGTCCAGGCGGATATAATTCAGGTTATGCTGGCTGGCCTCCACCTCGAGGAAGTCCTCTTCGTTGACATCCCGGAGCTTGGCCTGTTCCAGGTGGCGGAAGAGCGCGTTATCGTCCAGATTCAGTTTGGCGTCCAGGGCCACGACGTCACCTTCCGGGGTGACGATCAGAGGATTGATCTCGGCCAGGGTGCAGTCCTCTTTCACAAAGCAATTCACCAGTCCGGAAATCAAGGCCGAAAACGCCTTGGTCTGCTCCTTGGTGATCCCCAGGGCGGCGGTCAGCCGGCGGAGCTGGAAAGATAGGAGTCCGGTGAGGGGATTGATGCCCTCGCGCAGGATCTTTTCCGGGCTCTTCCGGGCCACCTCTTCAATTTCCATTCCTCCTTCCGCGCTGGCGATCAGGACCGGCTGGGCCGTGTTGCGGTCCACCACCACCCCCAGGTAGAGTTCCCGGGCCACGGTGGACGCTTCTTCCACCAGGACCAGCCTGACCTTCCGGCCCTCCGGGCCGGTCTGGTGGGTGACCAGGTTCATCCCGATGATCTCGTGCGCCACTTTTTCGGCATCGTTGGGGTTATCCGCGGTCCTGATCCCGCCTCCCTTGCCCCGTCCGCCGGCGTGGATCTGGGCCTTGACCACCACCTTTTTTCCGATGATTTCCGCAATCAGCCGGGCTTCCCGCGGGGTAAAAGCCACCTGTCCCTTGGGGACCTTGACCCCGTAGCGGGCGAGGATTTCCTTTGCCTGGTATTCGTGGATTTTCATGCTTTCCTCAAATAAGTTTGAATATCTGAAATTTTTCCGGTTTCTGGTTTTCGGTCTCCGGTTTAAAGCTTCTTGGTTAGGATCTTCCGGCTCAAGGCGGTGATCGCCTCGGTGGGGTTGATCTTTTTCGGACAGGCCTCGACGCAGTTGAAGATCTTCCGGCAGCGGAAAACCCCGCTCGGATCGTTGACAATCGCCAGTCTCTCCTCCTCCGCCTCGTCCCGGGAATCCAAAACGAAGCGGTAGGCCTTCAACAGGGCCGCCGGCCCCAGATAATTCTCGTCGTGCCAGTAGCGCGGGCAGCTGGCGCTGCAGGAACCGCAGAGAATGCAGGTGACCGCCTCGGCCAGCAGGCGGTGCTCTTCCTGGCTCTGCGGCACCTCGCGGTCGGAGGGCGGGGTCTTGTGGACCATGTAGGGCATCACGGCCTTGAGCTTGGCGAAGAACGGTTCCATGTCCACCACCAGGTCGCGGATGACCGAGTAACCCTGGAGCGGCTCGAGGGTGATCAGCTGGGAGCGCAGTTCCTGGATCTGGGTGTAACAGGCCAGGCCCGCCACCTTGTTGATCATCATGGCACAGGACCCGCAGATCGCGCTCCGGCAGCTCCGGCGGAAAGCCAGGGTACCGTCCTGTTCGCCCCGGACCTGGAGCAGGCCGTCCAGGATCGTGGTGCCCTCCTGCACACCGATCTCGTAATCCTGGGAGTACGCCTTTCGGTCTTTCTCCGGATCAAACCTTTTGACTCTTAAGATTGCTTTCATTTTTTCTTTTCCCCGTTTACCGTCTAAAACTCGTTGTATACGCAAGGCTAAAGCCTTGCCCTACTTTATTCGTTATTTCCTAACCACCCAACCACCTGGTGTCGAGCAAGCTCGACCACTACAGTCCTCTTCCTGGCTACCGGTGATTTGTTTAGTATTTCCTTTCCTGCGGCTGATACCGGGTGATCCGGACCGGCTTGTAATCGAAGCGGACCCCGCTCTCGTCCCGGTAAGCCAGGGTGTGCTTCAGCCAGTTCACGTCGTCGCGCTTGGGAAAATCCTTCCGGTAGTGGGCGCCCCGGCTTTCCGTCCGGTTGATCGCCCCGGCCACGATCATCTCCGAGAACCCAAGCAGGTTCCCGAGCTCGATGGCCTCGATCAGGTCCAGGTTGAATATCGAATTCCGGTCCACGGCCCGGATCTTCTGGTAACGCTCTTTCAGGGTCCGGATCTTCTCCTGGACCACGCGCAACCCTTCCTCCTGGCGGAAGACTCCGCAACCCACGGTCATGGCCGCCTGGAGTTCCTGCTGGATGGCCGCCGGCATTTCCCGGCCGTTCTTGGCCCAGATTTCCTCGATCCGTTTCTGGGACGCGTCGGCGGCGTCGGCGGGCAGGGAAGCCAGGACGGCGTCGCGCAGGAACCTGACGGCCGCGCGCCCGGCCCGCCGCCCGAAGAGGGTGGCGTCCAGGAGGGAATTGGTGCCCAGGCGGTTGGCCCCGTGCACCGAGACGCAGGCGCATTCCCCGGCGGCATAAAGTCCGATAACTTTTTTGTCCTTCCCGTCCTCCAACACCTCGGCGTCATTGGTAGTGGGAATTCCCCCCATCGAGTAATGCGCGGTGGGTTGGATCGGGACCGGGGCGGTCACGCAATCCACCCCCAGGTATTTCCAAGCCAGATCCTTGATTTGGGGGATACGCTCCAGAATCTTCTGCTCGCCCAGGTGCCGG
>JAPLJI010000001.1 GCA_026388655.1 Pseudomonadota bacterium | reverse complement strand
ACCATCATCGCCGAGCCGGAAACCGGCCTCACCTCCATGCCCGGGGTCTATGCCGGCGGCGACATCGTCACCGGGGCCGCCACCGTGATCCTGGCCATGGGGGCCGGGAAGGCCTCCGCCCGGGCGATTGACCGGATGCTCAAGCAATAAAAAGTTTCGGGTTTAAAGTTTCGAGTTTCGAGTTTAAAATAGTACCTGAACTCGGATTTTGGTCATTAGAAATTGGGTTTTGATTAGGAATTAGAAATTAGGCATTAGTCATTAAAAGAGGGTCTATCCATGTATGAACGGAACGTGAGCTGGATCGAATCAATCGTCCGGGAGCAGAACGAATGGCGGTCGAAAACCATCAACCTGATCGCCAGCGAGAACGTTCTCTCCGCGCGGTCCCGGAAAGTTATGGGCTCGGACTTCGCCCACCGCTACGCCGAGGGCCACCCGGGCGAGCGCTACTACCAGGGCACCGACAAGATCGACGAGATCGAAACCCGGCTGAAAAAGGAGCTGAAAACCCTTTTCAACTGCCGGCACGTGGACGTGCGCCCGATCAGCGGGACGGTCGCCAACGACGCGGTCTTCAGCCGCTTCATCAAGTCGGGAGACGTGGTGATGGTGAATTCCACCTCCGGCGGCGGCCACATCAGCCACCATAAGGCCGGCTCGGTCGGGAAATACACCAAGAACATCGTGGACTTTCCCCTCACCCCCGACCTTTACCACATTGACGCCGATGCCACCCGGAAGCTCATCAACATGGTCAATCCCCGGGTCCTGATTTTCGGGAAAAGCCTGTTCCTCTTCCCCGAGCCCCTGGCCGAGCTTTCCGAGTTCTGTAAGGAGAAGGGGATCGTGATGATCTATGACGCCGCCCATGTCCTCGGCCTGATCGCCGGCGGGAAGTTCCAGGATCCCCTCAAGGACGGCGCCAACGTGGTCACCGCGAGCACCCACAAGACCTTTTTCGGCTCCCAGCGGGGAATCGTTTTTTCCAACATGAAAGACCGGGAATGGGACGAGATCGACCGGGGAGCCTTCCCGGGTAGTTCCTCCAACCATCACCTGGACACCCTGGTGCCCCTGGCCATCACCACTTACGAGATTCTGGAGTTCGGGAAGGACTACGCCGAGCAGACGATCAAGAATGCCAAGACCCTGGCCCGCCACCTCTACGAATCCGGGTTCCAGGTCCAGGCCCCGGAATTCGACTTCACCGAGTCCCACCAGATCGCCGTGGATGTCGCAAGCCACGGCCGGGGCGACGAGGTGGCCCGGATCCTGAAGGACAACAACATCATCCTGAACATGAACCTCCTGCCCTTCGAGCCGACCGCCAACGCCGCCAATCCCTCCGGGATCCGGATCGGCGTCCAGGAGATGACCCGCTTCGGGATGAAGGAAAAGGAGATGGCCGAGATCGCCCGTTTCTTCAAGCTTTGCCTGAAAGAGGGGAAATACGTGGGCGGGGAGGTCGAGGAATTCCGGAAGAAGTACCAGAAAGTCTACTACTCCTTCGACGACCCGGAGGACTGGAGTGAAAGGCAAACAACCCCTAAATAAAGGGGAAATCTGAAATTCGAAATCCTAAATAATCCTCGTAAATTTCTAATTTCAAATGGCGAATTTCTAATTAATGCCTAAAAATTCCAAATGTCTAATGTCGATTTCAAAATGTTCATTGGTGATTATTGATGATTGGTCATTGGGAATTGGGGATTGATTAGGAATTAGAAATTAGTCATTAGTCATTTTTCACCTTGAGTTTGATCATGTTTGAGATCAAGATAGTCCGCCGCTTCGCCGCCGCCCACCGGCTCCGAGGCTACCGGGGGCAATGCGAAAAAGTCCACGGGCACACCTTCAAAGTAGTTAATCCCTCCTCCGAGAATCTCGCCCGCTATATTTACGGGGAGCTGCAAAGCCCGGTCAAGAAGAAAGGGGCGAAGCTCAAGGAAGTCACCGTCTGGGAATCCGAAGACTCCGCCGCCACCTACCACCCGGGCTGACCACCCGACAGTTTCAAGTTTCAAGTTCCAAGTTTAAAGTTTCGGGTTTCAGGTTGGGTAGGCGCAGGCTTCAACCTGCGGAAAAACAATACGTCATTCCCGCGAAAGTTGTCCTCGAAGTCTTTAACCCGAAAAATGCGATTGAATCCGTTCATCCGTCCTTCATGGGAGGATTTTTTTGTAGTCTGCCGATTCACTTGTCCCGTCGCTGGCGGGATCTCCACCAGGGTATCCCCCCGAGTTAATAAAAAAGAGATTGAAAATAGTTGCAGCTAATATATTATTATCACCAGCGCCAAAATGAGAAAAGAAAAAAACATCGTCAGCCCCTGGCTGGGAAAAATCATCGTCTCGGTTTCCGCCTGCCTTTTTCCCCGGGGGGGCGCCTTTGCCATCGGGGCCGAGGATGTCGATCTGATCCCCCTGGCCAATAAATTTTTAAGAGGCTTTGAGCCGGTCACCCTTTTCGGTATCAAGTTCATGTTCTTTGCCTTCAATCTCCTGCCCTTCCTTTTTATTTACAAACCCCTCCCCTTCACCTGGCTGAAAAGAGAAGACCAGAACCGCTATATCGAGAAATGGGTCAACAGCCTCATGTATGCCAAGCGGGGGGTCATCACCGCGATCAAGGTTACCTGCGCCCAGTTCTTTTATTCCCACGAAGAAGTGGAAAAGGCTCTCGGATACGATCTGCCCTGCTCGGCGATAGAAAAATGATTATCCAATCCAAGGAAATAAACCGGGATATCGTCGAAAACGTCGATGTCTGCGTCATCGGGTCCGGCGCGGGGGGAGCGGTGGTGGGGGCTGAGCTGGCCGAGGCCGGTTTTAAGACCGTGATCCTGGAAGAAGGCGGCTACTATACCCCCAAGGATTTCAACCAGAAGCTGATCGACATGTATCCCCTCCTTTACCGGGACAACGGCGGCTCCTCCGCCCTGGGCGTTCCGGCGGTGATCATCCAGACCGGCAGATGCATCGGGGGAACGACCACCATCAATTCCGGCACCTGCTTCCGGACCCCGGAAAAGATCCTCCAGGACTGGGAAAAGAATCACGGATTGGAAGGCATCAACTCCAAGTATCTGGACCCCTTTTTTACCCGGGTGGAAAAGATCATCAATGTCGAGCCCGGCGCTCCCGACGTGATCGGGAAAAACGCCATGATCCTGGAAAAGGGCATGAAGGCCCTGGGCCTCTCGGGAGGTCCCATCCCCCGGAACGCCAAGGGTTGCAAGGGCTGCGGGGTTTGCATCCTCGGCTGTCCCGAGGGGGCCAAGCAGTCCATGGACATCAGTTATATCCCCCGGGCTTCCCAGGCGGGGGCCAAGGTTTACGCCGACTGCCGGGCGGACAAGCTCGTGGTCAAGAACAGCCGGGCCGGCGGGGTGGAGGGGGTGGTGCTCGACCGGGAAACCCGGAAACCGGCTTACAAATTCAAAATCAACGCCAAGATCGTGGTAGTCTCCGGCGGGGCGATCATGACCCCGCTCCTCCTCTTGAAGAACCGTCTGGCCAACGGCAACGGGGAGGTAGGCAAGAACCTGAGGCTTCATCCCTGTAGCCGGGTCGCCGGCATCTTCAAGGAAGAGGTCGAGGCCTGGAAGGGAGTCCTCCAGAGCTTTTACATCGATTCCTACCGGGATGAAGGGATCATGTTCGAGGCCACCAGTCTCCCTCTAAGCGGCCTGGCGCTCGCCATGCCCTACTTCGGTTTGAAGCAGAAGGAGTTGATGGCCCAATACCGGAACCTGGCGGATGTCGGCTACCTGATCTCCGATACCTCGAGCGGGCGGGTCCGGGCCGGCCTCGGCCAGGAACCGTTCATTACCTATCAGATTAACCAGACGGACCACGAAAAAAGCGTCCGGGCCGCGGCCATATTGTCCGAGATTTTATTTGCCGCGGGGGCGGAAAAAGTCCTGTCCCCCATCGCCGGCCTCTCCCTGATCGAATCACCCAAGGATGTCAAGAAAATCAGGGAAATGAAGATTAAGAAACATTATCTTGATTATATGTCATTCCATCCCATGGGCACCTGCCGGATGGGGAAGGATCCGAAGAAATCGGTGATTAACCGGGAGCTCGAGTCCCACGAGGTCAAGGGCCTCTTCGTCTGCGACGCGAGCATCCTCCCCACCTCCACCCTCGTCAATCCCCAGATGACGATCATGGCCTTCGCCACCCGTCTCGGTTTCTGGCTGAAAGAGAACCGGGAACAATACCTGTAAGCCGCCTCTTTTTCCTTCGCCCTGAAAAAAAGATTTCCTTGTAGTTTGCCGATTAATCGGCGATTTTAAATTTGCCCGATTCATCGGGCAAACGAAAAAGAAGGGGTCAGCCCTTTAAAAGAAGGGGTCAGCCCTTGACATTGGACATTCGATAGCCGGGGACGGGGTCAGAGCTTGCTTTTTGACAGCTACGGTTCAGTGGACCGAGGGGGACGTAGGGCCGTCCTCCTTCGCTAACCTGCCCTCCGAAGCCAGATGTTTCTCCAGGCGAAGGATGGGTCCTCCTGCGCTGATCCATCCTACGCCTAGGCTACGGAGGACGAGAGCTTCGAAGGATAAATTAGTTCCGTTATTTTTTCTGTGCCGGAGTTTTCCGGGCTCGATTAGCCAAACCTCTGCTTAATGACAGTCTTTTGTAAAAGATGGCCCCCTCACCTGGCCTCTCCCCGCAGGGGGGAGAGGGAAATTTTTTAAGGCGGATGGCGAATTAAAATTGATCCCCCTCACTATGTTTTAGATTTTCTTAACGGGAAAAAAGAGATAAAATAGATACTCTAAGGCAAGAATCATGAAAAGGAGGTAACGATGAATAGAGCATTGGAGTTAAAAAGTTTACCCGTTTTAGTGGGGGAGCTTATTCGCCGAATGAATAATCAAGAGAGATTAGAGCTATCTAGGCACCTGAGCTGGGAAGAGTTGGAAGAATGGAAAGCCACCGCGGAAGTCCTGGCAGACAAAGAATTGGTCAGTAATATTCGGAAAGGTTTAAAGGATGAAAAAGAAGGAAAATTCAAATCTGCCGAAGGATTTATCTAGTTCCGGGCCGAGTTTCCAGCTTGAATGGGTAGATTCCGCGGAAAAGCATTACTTACTTCCATCTGAACGAAAAAGAGCGGAACAGAATTAATAGAGCAGTCGCGGAAGTTCTACAAAACCCATTTTGGGGAACCCAGATAAAACGGCTTCATGGAGAATTTGAGGATTTATTCAGGTATCGGGTTGGTCGATTACGTTTCATTTATCGAGTCATATCGGAAAAGAAAGTTGTGAGAATAATCGCATTTGGACCACGAGGAGATATTTACAAAAAATAATCGAATGTTTTGATGTTTGTTTTTCGCGATTTAAGAACAGCTAATTATTATCTGTAAATTCCCCCAATTTGTCAGGCATAGAATGAGTTAAGAAATGCCGGCAGTTATGAGGGAAGTGAATTACCCCGTCCTTACGGGCGAGGCATATTATAAATAATCCCCTCACCCTACTTCGCTAATCCTACTACGCTAATCCATCCTACGCCTAGGCTACGGAGGACGAGAGCTTCGAAGGACGGGAGCTACGAAGGGCATGCCTCAATCCTCTTCCTACTTCGCCAACGATATGAAACCGCCCGATGAATCGGGCAACTACGGGGAAGGCTTCGTAGGACTCGCCCACTAGGGGAGAGGAGATGTTGAGGAAGTCAGATAAACAATCAAGCATGTCCCGTCCGGAACTTCTGATTATCGATAACTACGATTCCTTTACCTATAACCTCGTCCAGGCTTTCGGCGAGCTGGGGGTCGAGCCGGTGGTCTTCCGCAACGATCGGATCACGCTTAACCAGATCGCCCGGCTAAAACCGAAGCGAATCGTAGTCAGCCCCGGGCCGGGCCGGCCCGAGGGAGCCGGGATCTCCGTCTCCCTGATCCAGC
>JAPLJI010000131.1 GCA_026388655.1 Pseudomonadota bacterium | reverse complement strand
CAGGTCGGAGCGGTCGGCCAGGGGGAGGCGTGCGATTTTTTCCTGGGTACTGGGACTGGTGGAAAAGTAACTTTTGCCGGATTTTGATTCCTGCCATTTACCGTTGATATAAAGCTTGTATTCTTCCATGCCAATCTCCTTGTCCTTACAGTCGATGGAATTATTGATTTGCCAACTTACTATAGTTAACAAAATAAATTTTTATATATTTATCTCACCCTCCCCTTCATCCCCTCCCGTCAAGGGAGGGGAATTTTCCCTATAGTTCCCTCTCCCCCTGCGGGAGAGGGTTAGGGTGAGGGGCAAATAGATGTCAATTTATTTTTAGTGTTCACTATAACTTACCAACTCACCAACTTATATTTTCTCGATCTCACCAGGCTTCCCGCAGGATTTTTTCCAACTCGGCGGGATCGGTAATTTTTATCGGGTTGGTATAGATGCTGGAATCGGTCAGGGCTTCCTCGGCCAGGCGGGGAAGGGCCTCCGGGGGAATTTGGACGTCACGGAGTTTCCGGGGAATGGGAAGCTGGGAAAGCAACTTCTCTACCCATTCGATTACTTTCTGGGCCAGTTCGGTTTCCGGCCGCCCTCCGGTTGGGATTCCGATCGCGGCGGTGATCAGGGCGTAGCGGGGGGTGGCCGCTTTCAGGTTGTAACGCATGGAAGGCGCCAGGCAGATCGCGTTGGCCACTCCGTGGGGAATGCCGAAGCGGGCTCCGATGGTATGGGCCAGCGCGTGCACCACCCCGACAAAGGCATTCGAAAAGGCGATCCCGGCCAGGGTTGAGGCGAGGAGCTGGTTTCCCCGGGCCCCGAGATTCTGCCCGTCATTAACGCAGGTGAGCAGGTTGGCCGAAATCAGGCTCAAGGCCTGCAGGGCCAGCCCGTCCGTAATCGGGTTGGCCCGGCGGGAGTGAATCGCCTCAATGGCGTGGCAGGCCGCGTCCATCCCGGTGGCGGCGGTGATGGCCGGGGGAAGCGCGAGGGTCAGGCCGGGGTCGAGGATCGCGGTTTGAGGGTGAAGGTGATCGTCGGTGATCAGGATTTTCCGGCCGAGATTTTCATTTTTGAAAACCGCTACGAAAGTAACCTCGCTTCCGGTACCGGCGGTGGTGGGAATGGAAATATGGGGAATCATGGGCCGGCCCACGGTTTGGAAACCTAATAGGGAAGAGATATCGGTCTGGTTCAGGGTCAAAAGGGCCGAGATACCCTTGGCGGTGTCGATTGAGCTTCCCCCCCCCAGGCTGATTAGACCGTCACATTTGAATTCCCGGGCGCAGGCGGCTCCCCGGTTAACAATTTCAATGCCGGAGTCGGGGATGACCTCGCTGAAAATCCCCCCCAGCAGGTCGCCCGCGGCCCGGGCGACAGTTTCGGGGATTTTGGTATGGTGGTGAAGATTGCGATCGGTGACCAGGAGGGCCCTTTTCACGCCCAGGGCTTTTAACTCTTCCCCCAGGCGCGAGGAACTCTGGTGGCCAAAAACTATCTTGGTGGGATTAAGAAAGGAAAATTTCAGGTTTTCTCGAGAGCCCATGAGACCTCTGAAAAACACTCTATTCACCCTCCCTTTCATCCCCTCCCATCAAGGGAGGGGAGTATTAAGGGAGTGTTTTCTTGTCGACAACTGATAATCCCCCTCTCCCCTGGTGGGAGAGGGTTGGGGTGAGGGGGAAGTTCTCCCCCATGTCCCCTTGACAGAGATAAAACCAGGTTCTTATATTAATCAGAACTCCTACCATAGCAAGGGATTTCTTGGCAAGACAAGTGACAAAGTATTGGCGCTTCCCGGTTTTTTCCCAGCCCACCAAGCGCGGCGGCTGGGGGTCTCCGGCCGGGGAGATATCCGTCGACTTTTCGGGAGTTGGATGCTTCGCGGGCCAGGGGAATCCCAGGAGGTAAGCACAAATTGCTGAAGCCGATTGCCAATGGGATCTATCGGGTCGAGTTGCCTCTGGCCTGGCCTCCCTGGATCGTAAATTCTTACATCATCGATGATTCATCCCTGACCCTGATCGATGCCGGTCCCGGAGGTGAGGAGGCCCTGGAGATTCTCGAGAACGCGCTCGGAGAACTCGGCTATTCGATTAAAGAATTGGAAAGAATCATCCTCACCCACGCTCACATTGATCATTATGGATTGGGCAACACCCTCACCAATTTTTCTTCCGCCAAGGTGTTCTTTCATCCTTACGAAAAGGATCGGTTGCTGTGCCGAATGGACCGTTACTGGAAGCAGAACCAGAAAAAAATCTGCAGTTTTTTTGATGAGCTGGATTTGCCGGAAGAGGTCCTTCGGCATTTCCATAACCTGGTCAGCCAATACAATAATCTGGCCCTTCCCTTTACATCGAATCAGGTCCGGGAATTATCCAACCGGCAAAAAATCCATTTTGACCGTTTTACTCTCGAAGTAATTCATCTCCCCGGCCACAGCCCGGGCCATATCGCCCTTTGCGATACGAAAAAAAGGTTTATCTTTTCCGGGGATCTTTTACTGCTGAAGAGCCTTCCCTGCCCGGTGATCGATCTGGATTGGGGCAGTCCCTGGGTGCAGTACAAGGGCCTGGTGGCCCAACTCGGTTCCATAAAAAAGCTGGAGACTTTGAAGGTAAAACAGGTTTTCCCCGGGCACTGGGAGCCTTTTAACCAGACCGGGTATTTCATCAACCAGTTCTTAATGGGAACCGCGAAGTTCCAGAAAGAAGTTCTTTCCCTGATCGGCCGCGAGGAAAAAACCGTCTACGAATTGACCCGGGAGGCATACGGGGGGATGTCGGATATGGCGATATTCAATTACCTGCCCGAGATGTTCGGCATCCTTTCCTTGCTGGTTTTCCAGGGAAAGCTTCTGGCGGAGGTTCGCGGAGGCAAGGCTTTTTACTGGGCCACCTAATTACATAGCTTTCCAATCCATCATCGAATCGTCATTCCCGGCTTGCCTGTCCCGAGCGAAGTCGAGGGGACCGGGAATCCAGCCCCAAAAATTACACCCCACTGATGATTGTCAAATCAATACTATCGGGATACTATTTTAAATATGGATTCCCAGGTTCGAGAAAAATTGTATTTCAACGACTTAAAACGGGCGGCGGCCATGACCCCGGGACAAAGGATAAAAGAAGCCCTGGAGCTGTCCAATCTCTGCTTGAAACTTTCCCGCCGGGAATTAACGAGCCCGAAACGGTCTTCCCGAAAATCACAAAGAAAAAATCTTGGAAAAACTTGAAGCTCACTTAGAGCGGGTCCAACGAATTCTTCGCGAGCTCCAAGAACTGGGTTTTATTAAAGGATTCGCCTTGATCGGAGGGTTTGCCGTCTCCGCGAGGGCCCGGCCCCGTGCCACCAGGGATATTGATTTTTTAATCGTAGCGGAAACCCGGGAAGAAACCCTGAAAAAATTGAACGAAGCTGCCGGCCGGGCCGGATATCAAGTAGAGCGCCATAAGGGCAATATTGACGATCCCCTGGATTTGGTGCGGTTCCTGGATGGCGAAGGCAACCCGGTGGTTGATCTGATTTTTCCTTTCTGGAAATGGCAGAGTGAAATTGTCGGCTCAGCGACCCCGGTGGAAATTCAATTGGGGAAAAGCCGGCTTAAAATTCCGGTAGTTCGGTCGGAAGACCTGATTGTTTTGAAATTGAAAGCGTCCGGACCGCAGGACCTAATTGATGCCAAGGAAATTTTATTGGCGGGATGGACGATTTCAGGCACGGCGGGAATTGATCTCTCCCGGTTAAAGAGTTTAGCCAAGCGAGCCGGGGTGGAAAGGAGCTTAAAAAAGATTTTAAAGGAAACCAATATTGAGAACGGTTGAGCTGTCTCAACCCTCCGATCCGGGGATATCTTCTCAAAACATCATAAAGTAGGGTTGTCTCCCAAATATTTTCCCACCTGCAAACAGTTTTGCAATTTAGGAACCAACGTCCCACAAAACATCACCCTTTTTGTCATTCCCGCGAAAGCGGGAATCCAGAAACTTAATTATCTTTTGGTAGTCCTATCTCGAAAGGTGTTCAGCATTTTGAAAAATATTTTATATGGACTGCATCGGCTTGCCGATGCAATGCATTAGCAAGCTAATGCACTCCATATTCGGAATTATTTCTATTCTTCTTTGCCTTCCATCCCAAACGGTTATAAAATGCGGGCTAACCTAACCATGAAAAAGCTGATCCTAACTTTTGTTCTCCTCATTCTCCTGGCTCCCGCTCTCTTTGGCCAGAAAAAAGAAGTTTTAGTTATCTTCGAGGTGGAGTTTAAGGGGATCACACCAAAGCCGATCCGGGAAGGGGTTTTGACTGATGCCCTTACCGCTGAATTCGCCGAGGCAGGAACTTTCAGCATAGTGGACCGGGATACCCTTTATTATTATTTCAAACAAATTCAGGAAAAAAATAAGAAACCTTGCGATGGACCAGAGTGCCTGGCTGATCTTGCCGCCAATCTGGATGCGGATCTTTTTATGAAGGCGGAGGTCAGTAAAGCGGGAAAGGAGTGCAGGTTTTCGGTCAAACTTTATAAAAGAAAACCTCAAACGGTTCTTTACTTCGTTGATCAAACCAAGATTGAAAGTTGCTCGTGCCAGGCCGCGGGTTTGGAAAAAGCGGCTAAAACATTAGGGAAAAAACTAACTGGTCGGGATATTTTGGAGATAGGTAAAGAAATTAATCCTCCCGGAACTAGAGGTGGACCTATGGTTTTTATCCCTGCTGGGGAG
>JAPLJI010000089.1 GCA_026388655.1 Pseudomonadota bacterium | reverse complement strand
AGCCCCGGCTGGGGAATGGACCATTCCGCCCACTCCCGGGTCAGCCCCGTGAGGGGAACCCTCCAGAACTTCTGGTTGAAAGGGATCATAAAATGCTTGGCGATCCCCTTCCCGAATTTTCTGTATATCCACTCCTGAAAGTTTTCCTCTTCTGTCTTTGACCTTTGACCTTTGAGCTTTCCTCTTTGCCGCCCGATGAATCGGGCAACTACATTATTTTTTGCTCTTTGCTCTTTGCTCCCCCTCCGGGCCGTAGGCCCTAACGGGCCGGAGGCTGCGCTTTGAGCTTTAACGAATCCCCACAAACATTCCCAGACCACCGGCAGGGGCAGGCCGTGAAGATGCACCTGGAAGGGAAAGGGAGTGAAGGTGTTTTTCGAATAAATCCAGGCCGAGCGCTTATGCTCGATCAGGTCGGGGCCGAGGAGGCCGAAAACCAGTTCCCGGACGCGCCGGTCCCGGAAGTGGAGGAGATGACCGCCATAATCGAAGGTGAAACCCTCCACCCGCTCGGAGCGGCAGAGGCCGCCCGCTTCGTTTTCCCGTTCGAAAACCTCGCAGCCGGGGCCAAGCTCACGGGCGGCGCTGAGCCCCGCGAGCCCTGCGCCCACGATGATGACGCGCTCTTTCAACCCGGGAAATGCATTCATAACATTATTTTTATTATCATACCTGTTCAAAACGGATTAATAGTACGGGCCGATGCCCCCAGCGGCCCACAGAACTGTGCGTTCGGCCTGCCCGGCTGGCCCGAGGCTCGCCCAGGGAGCTGGCGCTCGCGTCGGCCAGGGCGTCGGCCAGGGGGAACGCACCCTACAAAAAGACCGCTGCATTAATCCCTCACACCATATCATATGGACTTTTCTTTTTCTGAGAACGCTGCTAAACGCTAAAGAATGTCATCCTGAGCGACAGCGAAGGATCTGTTTTTTATGAATTTCCAGGCAGAAGCGAGATTCTTCGTCCCCCACCTTCGGCGGGGGGCTCAGAATGACAGGAAAAGTGTATTAAATTTAATTGAATCATTGTAGATATATTGAGGCGGCCGCCATCAACGGCCCACAAAACTTTCAATTTTTCCGGTTTCGGTCCATTCCCGGAATTAGAAAAAAACCGACCAGGAAGAAAAATCCAACCGAGCCGATGATGACAAGGGCGGTATGGAAATTAACCCGCATTAACAGTAATCCCAGGCCTCCCAATACGATGCCGACCAGGTAAGTAACCAAGACAATCTTCCGGACCGAGAAACCCGCCCTTTTCAAAACCAGGGAGTAATGGTCCGGGCTCCCCAGGAAGGGGGAAAGACCCTTCCGCCACCTCACCCACATCACCAGGGCGGTGTCAAAAATCGGAATGCCCAGGATGACGAGCGGGGCCAGGGCCCCCAGGAGGCTTCCGTTGGTATAGCTTCCCTCCAGGCCCAGGGAACCCAGCATCAAACCGAGGAACATACTGCCGGTATCGCCCAGGTAAACCCGGGCCGGGTGAAAATTGTAAGGCAGGAACCCCGCCAGGCTCCCGGCCAGGGCCAGGGTCATGATCGCCACCGGGAGGCGGTCGTTCAGGAGCGCCACGGCGAACAGGGTCAGTGACGCGATCAGGGCCGTCCCCGGGGAAAGGCCGTCCATGATATCGATGATGTTAAAAGCGTTGATGATCGCGATCATCCATAAAAAGGTTAAGGGAATGGCCAGGTAAACCGGGACAAAAGTCAGTTTGATATAAATCCCCGACTTGATCAGAACCGCCGTCGCAACCACCTGACCCAGAAATTTAAGCCCGGGCGAGAGCGCCCCGAAATCATCCAGCAGGCCCAGGATCACGATCACCGTCCCGGCCAGGAGGATCCCCGTGACCTCGGGGCTGAATTCGTAGGTGATGGCCAGGGTCAGCAGGAAAGCGAGAAAAACCGCGAGCCCCCCCAGGTATGGCACCGGCTCTTCCTGGTGTTTTAAACGTCCATCCGGCCGATCCACCAGACCGAAACGGGAAGCCAGGTCCATGAACCGCGGGGTGAGATAATAGCTGAAGGCAAAGCCCAGTAAAAAAGTCAGGACGAAAAAGGCAATCAGGATATCTTTCAGAATCATGGGTCAGTTCCAATCATTTTTTATTTAACTAGTTGAACTGCGTTGAAAATTCCTTTGCCTTGGTTGTCATTCCGGGCTTGACCAAGCCTGCCCCGGACTTGATCCGGGGGAATCCATCCTTTTCTTCTGGATCCCCGCTTCCGCGGGGATGTCGAAAGGGGACTGGATTCCCGCCTTCGCGGGAATGACGGTTAAGAAAACCATTTAAAAAATTTTAGAGGACATCGGAAAATTCAATGCAAATCAATCATCATAAACCATCGAATCCCCTATCCCCCCCTTTGCCAAAGGGGGGCGAGGGGGGATTTTCATCCCCCAGGCTCCTGACATTTATCCCGATAAACAGATTGATAAATCTCATCAAGCTTCGGAGCCCAGGCGGATAACGAAAACGATTTTTCTACCGTCTCCCTTCCCTTCATCCCGAAACCTCTTCTCAATTCTTCATTTTGGCAAAGAATCGACAATTTTTCCACCCACTCCGCCGGGTTCCGGGCCCAAAAACCGTTTTGACCGTCCCGTACTATTTCCGCGTTCACCCCGACCGGGGAAGCCACCACCGGCACCCCCGCCGCCATATACTGGATCAGCTTCAGGCCGCACTTGCCCCGGGACCATTCATCATCCCGGAGCGGCATGATCCCGAGATCAAAGCCCTGGACATCGTCATTTTCCTCCGCCAGGCTCCATTTTTTGTAAACCACGTCGACGCCCCTCATCTTCACGCCCCGGGAGGAGACCACTTTGAGCGCGATCGGGAATTTTTTTGAGAGCTCGCGCAAAGCTTCCTCCAAGTCCCGGAGATAATTAAGGTTGTAGGCCAGGCCGATCCACCCGATCGTGACCACCCCCCCGGGATCTCGGATCCTCCAGTCGGTCCTGGCCCCGATCCTTTCGGTGTTCACCACCGTGGGAACCAGATAAACCTTCCGGTTATACCGGGCCGCGTATTCGGCCAGGTGTTTATTACCGACTACCGCGAACTGGCAGTCACCCAGGATTTTTCCCAATTTACGGCCGTGAAGCGGGGTTAAATATATGGCGTCATCGAGGTCAACCCCGAGGCGTTTCGCTTTCCGGAGAAACACTTTTTCGCAGGAGTACGGCAGATAGGGGAAAAGCTGGTCCTTGATCACGACCAAGTCGGCGTCTCGGATCCCGAGCAGGCGGAAAGCCCGGATCGCGAAACGATAGGGGCAGTAGCAGAGCTGAAAAATTACTTTCAGGGGAAGGGGCAAACGCAAAATCCAGAAATAAAATTCCCGGAACAGCGGCCGGATCTCAACCCGCACTCCCCGCTCCGTCAGGAACGGCAGATACTGGTAGATCCGGTACCGGCTCGCCGGTTCAATTTCCACATTCCGGGAAAAATAGAAAATCTTCATGACAACCTAGTGTAGTGAGTCGAAAATCCCTTTACTTTTATTGTCATTCCGGGCTTGACCCGGAATCCAGTTTTTTTGATCTGGATTCCCATTTTCATGGGAATGACCCCCTTTTTTACAAACATTTAAAAGAAAACATGAACAACGGTTCCGAAATTAAATGTAAAGAAGCGTTTGACTCGCTACACGAGGATTCCGGTTAATATATTCGGCCCATCATTTTTCGGTAAAACCACCCGAGGGAATTAAATATTACCGGAGGAATGAAATAGGAGCCGAGAAAATAACAAGAATTCAAAACATTGATATCATTTTCAACGGATTTTTTTAAGATCTCCCTGGCTTTCTCCCCTTGTCCCATTTCCAGCAAAGCCTTCCCCACCAATAAATAATGATACGCCTCTTCTTTTTTGAAATTAATTTCATTTAGGATATTTTTATCGGCATATTTTGCAACCTTCTTAAACACCTCCAAACCCGACTCGGCCATTTTAAAGCGCTCGCGCTGAATTTTATTTTTATGGATTCTCACCCGGGCCAATATTTTGGGAACATGCCTGAAGCCACACCCCCGATAGGCAATTCTTAACCATAAATCCCAATCTTCATTGCTTCTTAGATTTTCATCGAATCCCCCTACCACCTGGAGCCACTCTTTCTTAACCATCACGCTGTTGGTCGCGATCCGATTTCCCGTTAAAAACCATTTAAACATTTCTCTCCCGGACCGATCAGGCCCGGCGCCCGCGCCTTTGGCTTGATGTCGGGAGGTTACTCGATGTCGGGGAGCGCCAAAATATATGAAATCAGAATATACAACTCCTACGGGGCCGGAGAATTGTTTGACACACTCCTCAACCATATTGGTTTCCAAAAGATCGTCATCGTCCAAAAATACAACATAGGCTCCCTGGCCCAAACCAATCCCTTGATTTCGAGCCGAGGACATTCCGTGATTATCCTGCCGGTAATAAACTATTTCATTTCCTTTCATACCATCGACCACGCTTTTAACATCCGCTTCGGAACCATCATCCACAACAATAATTTCGATATTTTGATAAGATTGATTTATAGCGCTGGACAAAGCCTCCCGGAGATAATCAGGACGATTATAAGCAGGAATAATTATGCTGACTTTTTCCAATTTATATTTGTTCGGGATAAATTTAAGCTTAAAAATTTATTTTATATTCCGCTCCTGATTAATTCTACCGCTTCCTTTCGAATTGCCGGAAAATCTTATTTTTGGTTATGGAGAGCGACTCGAAGGCGGCGATCAGCGGCCACTGGTAATTTTTCCGCAATCCCCGGGCCGCATATTTCATCGCACCACGCAAATTATTCCCTTTCAATTTTTTTATGGCCAGATTGAAAGTTTCGCGGGAATGCCAGCGGCGAAGATATTTAACCGCCTCCGCCGGGAGATCGTTTTTAACTAAGTATCTCTCCGAAATATCCAGATTTTCTTGACTGGCCCGCTCCGGGAATTTTCCCGTATTGCTGATGGTCAAGGATTTTAAATGGCTTCGATAATGATAAAATATTTTTCCCGCCAGCTTTTCTTTCACGCCCGCTAACGCCAGCCTCAACAGAAATTCCCGGTCCGCGGAGATCTGATACTGGGGATTAAATAAGCCGATTCTTTGATAAAGTATTTTGCGAAAAAATTTGGCGTTGACGATGGAAATCCCCAGGGTGATGTTTTTAAAGGAGAGCTTGATCAAATCCGATTGGAGAAGGGATTTAACCATCCGGCTTTTTCCCTCAGTTCCTTCTGAAAATATCGTTGCTCCTCCCGATACCACCTCCAGATCCTTATCCTCTGCGAAATACTTGCCGATTTCAGAGAAGATATTCCGCTCATAAATATCATCGCAATTAATCCAGCCGATGATCTCGCCCCGGGCCTGGGAGATTCCCCGATTTAAAGCCTGGTAGATGCCGGTTCCGGGCTCGGAAAACAATTTTATCTGGGGGTATTTTTGGATTATCTCGATGGTGTTATCCGTCGACCCTCCATCGACGATAATATGTTCTAAGTCCGGATACTCCTGATTCCAGACACTTTCAATACAATCCCCGACAAACTCGCCCTGGTTTAAGGAAGGGGTGATTATTGAAATCTTGGGAAAATCCATCCGGGTAAACCCTGACTTCCGCTTATAAAATCCTTCCTCCGATAACAACAAACAATTGCCCGCGCCTGATTAGATTCAAAGATTCTGTTATCTTTTCCAACCTTTTCGCTGCCCAGGGGAAAATATTTTTTTCTTTCTGTTTTCCTTGGCTTAATTTGAGATCAAAACCTTGACCTCCGACCTGGACTGTTAACCATTTCCTGGTTTTAATAAGTTCCTTAAGGGTTCATTTTATGACATAGAGCATAGGGCAAAGGGCAAAGTGATTAAAGCGTTCAATTGGTTTGATTGGTTTGATTGGTTCAATTGGTTTGAACGGTTCATCACTTTAATTGACGAATGCAGATTAATGATTGAACCTCGCGAAGGACGCATGATCGGCAGTTTCGTCGAAGTATCTTCCATAAATATAAATATTGATTTCAATTAAAGCAATTTATCATCGAAAATCTTCTTCTTTATCTCATTTAAAATCCTTTCGGGAAAAGATAACGATTGATAAGGTATAAAAAATAGCGATGTAAAAAATGCCATATGCGGTGGAAAGTAAAATTTGCTCGAGGGATATCGGAAGGGAATGAACGATGGCCCCCCGGATATTGAAATAATTAAGATTGGGCAAAACCTGGTAAAGCAACCCGGTGGCCTGGCTGGCCAGATAACTGCCGCTCTTGGCCCCCAAAATCTTTAAGTCATCGGTAACATAACCGATTACATAAAAAGAAAGGCTGAAGATCGCCGCCAGCGTAGTGGTGGTAAAGCAGGAAAAAAACAGGGAGATCATGGTGATCAGCATCAATTCGACATAGGTCAGGAACACCGCCCGGAGAATTCCCAGGTCTATTCCCCGCTCGGTAAAGGCCAGCGCCAGGTACATCACCAGGGTCATGATGGCCACGTTTACCAGCAGGGTCATGAGCAGGCCGAGATATTTGCCGAGGAGAAAAAACGGCCGCGAGATGGGCTTGGAAAGGATGGTATAAATCGTTCTTTTTTCGACTTCCTTATAGACCAGTCCGATCCCGATAAAAATGGAGATGATCGCCCCGAAAATCGAGATGCAAGCCAGGCTCAGGTCGATCACGATCCGGGGATCCTGCAGGAGGTCGAGCTTGCGTAAAAAATAAGAAAACCCGATCAAAATAACCGCGAAGATCAGGATGTTGTAAAGGATCCGGTCCCGGATTGTCTCCTTGAAGGTATTATTGGCAATGGCGAACAGTTTATACATAAAACAATAGAAGCTGATTAACGCTGATCAGACGCGGATAGACGCTGATTCATCGTTTATCCGCGTTTATCCGCGTTGTTTATCCGCATTGTTTATGAATCCGCGTTGTTTATAAATCCGCGTTGTTTATCCGCGTTTATCCGCGTTGTTTTATCCGCTTCTATTTAGTTGCCTTAAGAAATATTCTTCCAGCGATTCCCGGTGGGGAATCACCGAGTGGATCGTCCCGCCCGCTTTCTGAACCCGGGAGATAATCCCGTCTTTATGCTCTTCCGCCGGGACCGTAACGTGAACCAGGTTGCCGTCCTGAAAAGTATTGGTGACCCAGGGCTTCAAACCTTCCAGCTCCGCCGGGTTCAGCCGGGAAAAACTAATCTCATAATATTCGATGCGGGGGTTCAAAAGCTCACCGAGCTTTCCCGTGGTTATTAATTTTCCTTTGTTGACGATCCCCACCTGATCGCAGATCATCTCCACATCCGAGAGGATATGGGTGCTGAAGAACACCGTTTTCCCTTCGTTTCTCAACCTGACCATCACGTCCCGAATTTCCCTTCTCCCGATCGGGTCCAGTCCCGTCATCGGCTCATCCAGGATCACCAACTCGGGATCGTTGATCAGGGCCTGGGCCAGTCCAATCCGCTGCAGCATCCCCTTGGAATATTTGCGCAGATGCAGGTCGGCCGCCCCTTCGAGATTGACCAGTTTTAAGAGTTCTTCCGCTTTCTTAACCCTGACTTTTTTCGGAATTTGGAAGAGGCTCCCGTAAAAATCGAGAAACTCAAGCCCCTTGAGATACTCGTAGAAATACGGGCTCTCGGGAAGGTAACCCACCCGGGACCGGACCCCCACCTCGCCCGCCTTTTTGCCCAAAATCCAGGCCTGGCCCCCGGAGGGGAAAATGAGCCCCATCAAGGCCTTGATCGTGGTGGTCTTTCCCGCCCCGTTTGGACCCAGAAACCCGAATAGATCCCCCCGGCGCACCTCGAAAGAGAGATCCGTGATCGCCTGCACCCTCCTCCCCCAGAAACCCACCCGGAAAAACTTGCTTAAACCTTCAATTTTTATCGCCGCGGTCACGTTTTTCCCCCAACCACTTTTCCCTTTTTTGCTTGATCGTCTCTTCCAGATAACGGCGGGTGAATTTATCCTGGGTCTGCCGGGCCAATCTTTCTAAAAGCTCAATCCCCGCCTCCGGGTCCCCGGCTTTGCTCTCCAAGGTGGCGGTAAGACCGGGGAGGTATTGGGGCGATCCCGGCAGTTCGGAAGCCATCGCCAGGTATTGAGCCCCCAGGTGAAAATCCCCCAGAAAAAAGAAGTAATTGAACCCGGCCAGGAAGGGAAGCCACCAGCCGAATTTATTGTCCTTCAACCGGTCTCCCATCTGCCTGATCCCTTTGAAAAGAATCTGGTTGCTGAGTTCATACTGTTTGCCGAAATGGCTCAAGCAGACCCCCCCGGCATGGTAGGCGATCTGATAGAGCGGGTCGAGGGTGGTCACCCGGTCCAGAAGGTTATAAAAGGTCAAATCGTCACGCGGCCATCCTTCTCTTTCCCCCAGGTATTGCACGGCCTTGATCCAGATCAGGTCAGCGGCCAGTTCCTGGTATCCTAGCGATACCACCTTCAGCACCTCGCCCGACGGTAAAAAATTCAATTCCCGGTTTTCGACGTCCGCCATCCTCAAGGAATCAATCCGCGCATGCACCCGCCAGACCAGCGGACAGAGCAAAATCAGAAAACCCCAGATCCAAAATTTTTTCATCACTTCCGGTATTTCCCCTGGACCGAGGCTAACCTTTCGTTAACTTTTCCAATATCTATGGCTAATAATGTCTGCTCATAATCGCTATCCGGTCGAATATCCTTGAACCTCTCCCAAAGCCCCTGGGCGTTTTGATATTCAGATATCGCCAGGTCAAGCCGGCCCATTTCTTCATAAATCAAACCCAAAACAAAGTGCGCCTGAATGTAATTTGGCTCAATTTCAATCGACTTTTTTACATAGGCCTCAGCCTGTCCGAGTTCACCGAGAGTTAAGAAGAGATAGCCTATGTGGTGGTAGGACATCGGATAAAATGGCCGCAATTCAATGACCTTCTGAAAAGAGTGGATGGATATATTCAACATTTCCGAATTTCTTTTCTCCACCGCCAGGGTCTCGGTAACAGCTCCGAGATGACCATAAAACCCGTCATTCCTGGGATTTAATTGAATTGCTTCCTGAAGCTCTTCGACGGTCTTTCTAAACCATTTAACGTCCCGGGTTTTATTATATTTAGTATAATATGCGGAAGCCAAGAAATCATGATAGGAACTTTCTCCCCAGCATATTTTTACCGCTCTTTCCGCGCCCTTGATTCCCCGGTCAAGTTCTCCCCGTTTCATCGCTTTATCTGCCGCATTTATCTCTAGAGCCGCCCAACAAGGCCTAATGATTGCCACTCCCAACCCCAGGTCCAAGACGATTAGATAAATGAAAAATCTTTTTCCGCGAGGTATCGTTACCTTCCTCACGGGCGCGTCGCTTTCCCCGAACAACATTCCCAAAAACCAAAAGCATTCGACGGCGATGGCAGGATTATGGAAATTGGAGTCAACCAACGAATGAGCCATGATCGCGACGATCCCGGCGATCAATCCGATCCGGACCTCCGGCCGGATTCGGGCGGAATCGTCCGGTCTCAATTTCCAAAACCGCCACAATTCTTTACCCAGGACAATCCCGAACCAGACAAAAAAGACCAAGCCGAACAGCCCCAATTCCACGAGGAAATGGAGAGCATCGCTTTCGGCGACCAGTGCATACTTGAGATGCCGGGAAACCGTGGTTTCCCCGGAAAATTGATATTCACGACTATAATACTTATACATTCCTAGACCCACACCCAGCGGATGATGCCAGAATAAACCCACGCTGTTTTTCCAGATTTGAATCCTCCCATACGCCCAGGGATCTTCCCCCAACGTTTTCATCCGGTTCAGAAACGGGTTGGGAACCAGCAAAGTGAAAAGCAGCAAGGGAATCAAAACGTAAAGCACCCGTTTGCGCAGATAGTAAAACGAGATGAGCAGGATGGCGATAAAAACCATCAAGATGCCTCCCCGGGAGGCACTGCAAAAAATTCCGGCCAGATTAATTCCCGCGATTCCGAGAAAAAGAATGTCTCTCTTTTTTAGCCGGCCCCATTGATATTCCGACTGCTGGATTGAATGCATAAATTTGGACCAGGAAATTGAAAAAACCGGGACCAGATAACCGGCCAAAAAATTGGGATTGAAGAAACCCCCGGGCGCCCGCCCGGCCCCGAGAAACCCGTATTGGAATATCGCCCAAGAGGAATGGACCAGCCCGCTCAAAACCAAGGCCAGCAATATCGCCCGACGGTGGGACGGTTTTACCGCGTTGACCGCGATAAAATAAACGGCGATGTAGGTGGAGAAAGAGCCCAGCCACTGGATGGTCATGTATTTATATTCCGTGAAAAACGACCACGCCAGCGCCAAAGCGAGAAAATATAAAAACGGAAAATCCAATTTGGTCGGTTTCCATTCCAGGCTTTTTCCCCGGATCGACCGGATCAGATGAACCGAAAAAACCCCGAGCACCAGGAACCGGAGGAGAGTCACGGGCAGGTGGGTCGTGCCTCCCTGAAACAGGGGAGGAATCAACACCGCCAGGCACATTAATATCGTTACGAGAAAATCCATCGCGCCTCCTGGGGAAGAAAAAAAGGACGCTGGCTTTATTCCAGCGTCCAATTACCCAAAAGGAAGAAGGAGAATTTCTCCATCCTCTTCCCTTTTAAGTGCTCACGTCATTTTGCGTGTTGGTGAGAGTCCTGCTGTTATCATAGGTCCACCAATCGCAAGTAGTATCCTTGTCGACATCCCCGCAAGCACCCGCGGTAAACATGCCCGTGGTCGCGGCGACGCCGGTCGGCATGCTCGCGACACAAAGGCCGGACATTGGGATCACGGTATTGAGAATGGTGCTAAGGCCCGTGCTAGGATTGAAATAGTACGCATACCTCGTGTTGCCCTGAGGAGCCCAGCCGAGTTGGACGAAGTCGGCGTTGTAGGTGTCCCTCTCGGCCCGATATGCCTCCGCGGTGGTCCCAATCGCTCCCAGATTCATCTTGGCCTCAGACTGCTTGGATTTGGCCTGGAACCTCATAAAATTAGGGATAGCGATGGCCGCCAGGATCCCGATGATCGCCACAACGATCATCAGCTCAATCAACGTAAAACCCTTTTCAGTTCTCAACATTTTCTTTCACCTCCTCTCCTTTTAATTTTACGCCCATCACGATTAATGGACATATTCGCGAATATATGCAAATAATATTCCATTAAAATAAATCCATAAAAATTTTTTAAAAAAATCCTATCTATTTAATATATAAAGAAAATATCACTAACGTGAATAACAAACGAAAAAAAATTACGAATTTTTGCAGTTTTATCAAATAAAAATGCCGAAAATTGTCACTTCTTGCTTCTTTAATCTCATTGAAAAATTTTCTCCTAACTCTCTAACTTTCTAGTGTAGTGCGTCTAACGCTGCGTATCCCGGCCTGAGGTTTCCAGTCATTCCGATCTGAAGTTTCCAGCTATTCCGATTTAAAGTTTCCAGTCATTCCGGAGTTACTTTCCACCTATTCCGGAGCATGTTTCCACCCCAATCGGTGGTATGGGTGGTTCTCTGGCATTGCCGGTGGGGTTTTGGCTTTTGATTACGTTTTAGTTCTGGGTCTTAGAATCCCCTGGGGTTTAATTCCGGAAAGGGGGTTTTATGGCCGGAAAGAGGAAGGGGTTGTCGGTGCGTAAGCTTAAGGAGATGTTGAGGCTTTCGTTGGAGTGTGGGTTGGAGGGTCGGGAGGTGGCGCGGAGTTTATCGGTTTCGCATACGACGGTGAACGATTATTTGGGGCGAGCGAGGGAACTGGGGTTGAACTATGCCCGGGTGGAAGAGATGGGGGAGGAGGAGTCGAGGCGTTTATTGAAGGGCGAGGATTCTTTGGGATTTTCCCGTCCCCCTGGTTCCGCGCGGGACAAACCGCAGCCGGATTGGAATGGGGTGCATCGGGAGCTGAGGAAGAAGGGGGTGACGCTTCAGCTTTTGTGGCAGGAGTACAAGGAGGTGCATCCCGAGGGGTATCAGCTTTCCCAGTTTTACGAGCTTTACCGGCAGTGGAAGAAGAAGTTGAGTTTGAGTATGCGGCAGGATCACCGGGCGGGGGAGAAGTTGTTTGTGGATTATGCGGGGCAGACGGTTCCGGTGGTGGATCCGGTTACGGGCGGGAACCGGGAGGCCCAGGTTTTCGTGGGGGTTTTGGGGGCCAGTAACTATACCTTTGCGGATGCGGTTGGGGATCAGGGTCTTTCCAGTTGGATCGGTTCGCATGTGCGGGCGTTTGAGTATTTTGGGGGTGTTCCCCGGGTGGTGGTCCCGGACAATCTCAAGTCCGGGGTATCCCGGGCCTGTCGGTACGAGCCGGATTTGAACCCTACCTATCATGACTTGGCGGTGCACTATGGGACGGTGATCTTCCCAGCGCGGGTGGGAAAGCCGAAGGACAAGGCCAAGGTGGAGGTGGAGGTGGGGGTGCAGGTGGTGGAGCGTTGGTTATTGGCGGCGTTGAGGAACCGGACTTTTTTTAGCCTGGAGGAGTTGAACCGGGCAATCCGGGAGCTTCTGGAGAAGCTCAATCGGCGGCCGTTCAAGAAGCTTCCGGGTTCCCGGCTTTCCTGGTTTCTGGAGATGGAGAAGCCGGCTTTGCGGCCCCTGCCCTCGGTCCGGTATGTGTTGGCGGAATGGAAGAAAGCCTGGGTGAACATTGATTATCACGTGGAGTTTAAGCGGCATTATTACAGCGTGCCCTATCGTTTGGTGGGGGAGGAGATGGAGATCCGGGCGACGGCACAGACGGTGGAGGTCTATTTTCGAGGCCGGCGGGTGGCCAGCCATCTCCGCGACGATAGTCCCGGCCGGCATTCGACCCTGAAGGAACATATGCCGAAGAGTCACCAGGAGTATTTGGATTGGACTCCTTCCCGAATGATTCAGTGGGCGGGCCAGGTGGGTTGCGCTTGTGCCCAGGTGGTGGAAACCATCTTGAATTCCCGCGCCTATCCGGAGCAGGGCTACCGGTCGTGCCTGGGGATTCTCCGCCTGGGGAAACGCTACTCCTCGGAACGGCTGGAGGCGGCCTGCCGCCGGGCGCTCGCCATCCGGGGATGCAGTTACAAGAGCATTAAGTCCATTCTGGAGAAAGGGTTGGATCAGAAACCGTTAGGAACACCTACCCTCTCTCCGCCCCGGGAACACGAGAATGTCCGTGGGGAGAACTATTATCACTGACCGACAAGGAGGTGAAGTTATGCTGATGGGACCGACTTTAGAGAAACTCAAGGGGCTCAAGCTTTACGGGATGGCGCAGGCCCTGGAAGAACAACTGGCCGACCGGGAGGACTTGAGCTTCGAGGAAAAACTGGGGCTCCTGGTGGACCGGGAAGCGACCGAACGCGAGAACCGGAGACTTTTAACCCGGCTCCGCCCGGCCCCGAGAAACCCGTATTGGAATATCGCCCAAGAGGAATGGACCAGCCCGCTCAAAACCAAGGCCAGCAATATCGCCCGACGGTGGGACGGTTTTACCGCGTTGACCGCGATAAAATAAACGGCGATGTAGGT
>JAPLJI010000024.1 GCA_026388655.1 Pseudomonadota bacterium | reverse complement strand
CGCTTCTACCGGGTGGACAAGTCGCGGAGCCGGAAGCTCGGGGGCACCGGTCTCGGGCTTTCCATCGTCAAGCACATCGTCCAGGTCCACGGCGGCCGGGTTTCCGTCGAGAGCGCCCCGGGCCGGGGAAGCGTCTTCACGATTCACCTCCCCGCGGCCTGACCTTCCCGCCTCTCCCGAAGGCAGGCGCAGGCTTTAGCCTGCGGGAATCATCCTCCTTAGAGAAACGCAACCTAAAGGTTACGGCTACCATAAAAACAAACTCTCCGCCCCTCCCGAAGATTTATCCGATTTTTAATCCCTTCTTAATCAATCCCTAATCTTCCCGGTTTAGTTTTATCTCCAAAAGGCGGACCACCAAGCATCTGCGGATCGGCCGCGGGCTCAGTTTGGTTCGCGGGCTTTGAAAGGAAGGAGAAAGTAAATGAAGGAGGAAAACGGAGAGAAGGGGCATCAGCCAACCCGGGCATTTGCCGAAAGGAGGAAAAAGATGGGATTCAAGAAAATCGTTTTCGCTTTACCGCTGGCGGCTCTTCTCTCGCTCCCGGTCGTCACCAGGGCGGAGGAGCCGGATCCGGCGGCCCAGCAGGGGAAAATCGACAGTTTAGACGACAGAGTGTTGGCGGTGGAAAGCGACGTTTCCGGCCTGAAAAAGGTCAAAATCTCCGGATATGTCCAGGCCCGTTATGAGGCGAGCGAGAACTCCAAAGACCAATACAAGGTGGACGCCAACAAATCAGTATCCAGCTATCTGAATAAGGATTATTTTTATATCCGGCGGGGCCGGGTGAAGGTCACCTGGGAACCCACCAGCCTCACCACTTTCCTGATTCAGATTGATGCCGCAAAAAACACGATCACTCTGAAGGACGCGGAGGGATCCATCAATTTCCCGATCGCCAATAAATACTCGGTCGGCCTGAAGATGGGCCAGTTCAAGTGGCCCTTCAGTTACGATGTCAACCGCAGTTCGAGTGACCGGGAAATGCCCGAGCGGGCCCTGTCGACCCAGAACCTGATGCCGGGCGAGCGTGACCGGGGCGTCCAGTTCCAGGCCACCTACAAGGGACTGGTGGACTTCCGCACCGGGCTTTTCAGCGGCTCCGGAATTCAAAACTCAACCTTCCCGGTGATCCCCCCGACCAGCAAACCTACCTGGGTCAGCCGTCTCGCCCTTGACTTCGGCTGGGTGAGCCTGGCCGGCTCGAGCTTTGTCGGCCCGGCCGGTTTCACGCTTCCAGCGGACGCCAACAGCACCAACAAGATTCTCCGCCGCGACCGGAACCGCTTCGGGGCTGACGCCCAGTTCTATTACGAGCTCCCCTACCTGGGCGGGGGCCGCCTGATGGCCGAAATGATCTCGGGGAAGGACTTCAGCCAGAGCCTGAAAAGCGGGAACGGCGGCTACGCCAAAAGCCTGGGTTTCCAGGCCACGCTGGTCCAGAACTTCCTGGACAAGGAGCAGTTTGCCTTCCGCTATGATTTCTGGGATCCGGACACCGGCGTGGATTATAACCGGGTCGTCACCTACGGCCTGGCCCTGATCCATAACTTCGACGGCAGCGCGAAGCTCACCCTGGCCTACGAGATCCCCAAGAATGAGGTAAAAGCCCCGGCCAAGGATCCGGTCGACAACAAGACAACCATCCAATTTCAGTACAAATTCTAGGGAGGACCGTTTTGCGATTTTATTTAATTCTTAATCGTTTCTTAATGGTTTCTTAACAATGGACACTTATCTTTAAATCAGGAGGTTAAGACAATGAAGAAATACTGGTTACTGATTCCAATTTTCACCCTGGTTACGGCCGGGGCCGCCCTGGCGGGGAAGGCAATCACAATCAAGGGTTCGGACACGATGGTGATTCTGAACCAGCGCTGGGCCGAGAATTACATGAATAATCATCCGGGCGCGGTCGTCCAGGTGACGGGCGGCGGGTCCGGGGTGGGGATCTCCGCACTCATTAATGGCACCACCGAGATCTGCGCCTCCTCCCGTACAATGAAGGACTCGGAGCAGAAGAAACTCCGGGAGCGCTGGAACATCCTGGGAGTAGGCATCCCGGTGGCCAAGGACGGCGTTACCCTCTTCCTGAACGCTTCCAACCCGGTCAGCGAGCTCTCCCTGGAACAGCTGAAAAATATCTATACCCGGAAAGTGAAGAACTGGCGTGAACTCGGCGGACCCGAAGCCCCCATTCTTCTTTACGGCCGGGAATCGAGTTCCGGGACTTACGTATTTTTCAAGGATACCGTCCTTCTGGGAGCGGACTTCGCCCCCGAAACCCAGACCATGCCGGGCACGGCCGCCATCGTAAACGCCGTGTCCAAGGACCCGAACGGGATCGGATACGGAGGGGTGGCCTACGCCTCCGGGGTCAAGCACCTCAAAATCAGGAAAACCGCGGGAGCGGCCGCCTACGATCCGATCCAGGAAAACGTGAAGTCCGGGGTTTATCCGCTTTCCCGGGATCTCTTTTTCTACCTCCGGAAAACCCCCTCGGGCGACACCAAGAAATTTATTGACTGGATCCTCTCCCCGGCGGGGCAGGAAATCGTAACCAAGGTAGGGTACTTCCCGGTCAAATGAAACGGGGCGAGCGAATCACGAATTCGATCCTGGAGGGGGGGCTGAAATTATCAGCCCTGCTCGCCATTTTTCTTATTTTTCTGATCTTCATCTTCATCTTCAAAGAGGCCCTGCCCATCTTCACGAACCCCGGGGTCAGAAGCGAAGTGGATCTCCGGGACCTCTTCGCCTCTTCGGTCTGGCAGCCGGTTTCCGACCATCCCCGCTTTTCCCTACTCCCCCTCTTCCTCGGCACGCTCAAGTTGAGCCTCATCGCGATCCTCTTCGCCACCCCCCTCGCCCTCGGCGCGGCCATATTCACGGCGGAGTTCGCCCCCCGGGCCTTAAAGGAAACGATCAAGCCGGGGATCGAGATCCTGGCGGGGATCCCTTCGGTGGTGATGGGAGCCTTCGCCTTGCTTACCCTCGCGAGCGTCCTCCAGGGGATTTTCGGCTGGACCATGCGCTTAAACGCGGTGAACGCCGGGATCGCCCTCGGGCTGGCCATCGTTCCCACCATATATTCCGTGGCGGACGACGCCCTCCGGGCCGTCCCCGGCTCCTTCCGGGAGGCTGCCTACGCCCTCGGTTCGCGCAGAAACCAGGCGATCTTCCGGGTCATCATCCCGGTGGCCCTGCCCGGGATTTTCGCCGGCTTCATGCTCGGACTGGGGCGGGCGATCGGGGAGACGATGATCGTCCTTTTGGCCTCGGGGAACGCGGCCATCCTGAGCCTGGACCCCGCCCTTTCCACCCGCAGTTTCTCCGCCACCATCGCGGCCGAGCTCGGCGAGGTGGTATTCGGAAGCACTCATTACGCGGTGCTTTTCTTCATCGGGGCTTTGCTTTTCGTGATTACCTTTATCATCAACCTTATCGCCAACCTGGTGGTGGAAAGGTTTAAAGTCAGACTGGCGGGAGTCGCGTGAAAGGTTGGGACAAATTCTTCGCGCTCGCCAGCGGTCTCTGCGTCCTGATCATTTTCGCCTTCCTCTTCTGGATCATCTTCATCATCGCCCGGAACGGGGCTGGGACCATCTCCTGGGAATTCTTCACCGCCGCCCCGGTGGAGGGCATGACAGAGGGAGGGATCTTCCCGGCGATCTACGGCACGGTTTTCCTGGTTCTGGTCATGACGGTTTTCCTGATGCCCTTCGGGGTCATGGCCGGGATCTACCTCGCCGAGTACGCCCCCCAAAACTCCCGCCTGACCCAGGCGATCCGCCTGGCGGTGAACAACCTGGCCGGGGTTCCCTCCATCGTCTTCGGGCTCTTCGGGGTGGGATTTTTCATCCAGTACGCCGGGCGAGGGCTGGATCGCACCCTGGGTCTCGAGACGGTTTTCAGCCAGCCCTGCCTGCTCTGGGCCGCGGCCACCCTGGCGATCCTGAACCTCCCCGTGGTGATCAAAACCTCGGAGGAGGCGATCAAGGCGGTTCCCCTGGAGCACCGGGAGGCCGCCTTCGCCCTGGGGGCGACCAAGCTTAAAATGATCGTCCGGGTGGTTCTGCCCCAGGCGTTTTCCGGGATCCTGACCGGGGCCATTCTCTCGGTTTCCCGCGGGGCGGGCGAGGTGGCCCCCATCCTCTTTACCGGAGCGGCCTACTATTTGCCCTATATCCCCAAGCTTCCCACCGACCAGTTCATGGAGCTCGGCTACCACATCTTCGTGCTCTCCACCCAGTCGCCGGACGTGGATAAAACCCAGCCTCTTCTTTATGGGACCATTCTCGTTTTACTCCTCCTGACCCTGGCCCTGAACACCTTTGCCATCGGGCTCCGTGTCCGGATGCGGAGAAAATATGGAAGATAAGGGTATAAATCCCTGGGTTTCGACGGAATATTCCCAACCGGAGTATGTCCGGATGATTGAAAACATCCACGCCTTGAACGAAAACCTCATCGTCCGGGTGGAGGATTTCAGTCTTTTCTACGGAGACAAACCGGCCCTCAAGCGCATCAACCTGAGCATTAAGAAAAACCGGGTGACCGCGATCATCGGGCCCTCGGGGTGCGGCAAGTCCACGCTCCTCCGGGCTTTCAACCGGATGAACGACCTGATTCCTAATGTCCGGATCGAAGGCCGGATTCTGATCGATGGAGAGGATATCTGCAAAAAGGATACTGACCTCGTGGCCCTCCGGAGAAAGGTGGGGATGGTTTTCCAGAAACCCAACCCCTTCCCGATGTCCATTTATGAGAACGTGGCCTTCGGCCTGAAAATCGCGGGAGAGAAGGACCGGGCCCGGCTCGATCAACTCGTGGAGAAAAGTCTCCGGCAGGCCGCGCTCTGGGACGAGGCGGGGGATATCCTCGATCGCTCTGCCCTGACCCTTTCCGGGGGGCAGCAGCAACGGCTCTGCCTGGCCCGGGCTCTGGTGATCGAGCCCGAGATCATCCTGATGGACGAGCCGGCCTCGGCTCTGGACCCCATCTCCACCGCCAAGCTGGAGGCCCTGATCTACAGTTTGAAAAAGGATTACACCATCGTGATCGTCACCCACAACATGCAACAGGCCGCCCGGGTAGCGGATTACACCGCGTTTCTCCTGCTCGGCGAGCTCGTGGAGTATGACGAAACCAGGAAGATCTTCACCAATCCCACCGATAAACGGACGGAGGATTACATCACCGGTCGCTTCGGTTGAAAAACGACTGCCAACGGGAGGAATAAAGATGATGGCCCAGCGCCTGCAGAGAGAGCTCAACGAACTCAAGAAAAAATTGCTCAAGCTTTCCGCGATCGCGGAAGAGGTGGTGATCCTCGCGGTCAAGTCCATCGCCGAGCGGGACGCCGGGCTCGCCGCCCGGATTATTGACGGGGACATTGAGATCGACCACATGGAGGTGAATCTCGAGGAGGACTGCCTGAAGCTCCTCGCCCTCTACCAGCCGGTGGCCATCGACCTGCGTTTCATCGTTGCGGCCCTGAAGATCAACAACGACCTGGAAAGGATCGGTGATCTGGCGGTGAATATCGCGGAGCGGACCGTTTTTCTCGCCACCCAGGAAAAGGTGGATTTTCCGTTCGATTTCCAGGCCATGGCCGAAACGGTGAAAAAGATGGTGAGAAAAAGCCTGGATGCCTTTGTAAAAATGGACGAGGACCTGGCCCACGAGGTCCTGATCGTCGAGAAAGGCATGGATCTCTTGCATCGGGACATGTACGGGAAAATAGAAGCCGTGATTCGGACCAATCCCGCGCAGATTCAGACCTACATCAGCCTACTCGGCGTTTCCCGAAACCTGGAGCGGATCGCGGACCACGCCACTAACATCGCCGAGGACGTCATTTACCTGATCGAAGGCAAGATCGTCCGTCACGCAAAAAACCAAGATTGATCAACCGGTTTCCTCCGTCTATCTCACCCAGATCATTTATGTAATTTATTCAATTTTTAACGTTTTCTTAACAATTCCCTAATAAATAATTTTTATATTTAAACCAGGAAATGGAAGAAAAGAGGGAATTCTGTTTAATGACGATCGCCGCAGCAAAAAGCTCAGATGATAGATTCTCAAACTATTGGTTGTCATTCCTGTCCCGCATCAGAGTGCGGGATAAACTCCAGCAGGAATCCAGAAAAAATACTTGGATTCCGCATCAAGTGCGGAATGACAGAAAGGAGACAAACCCGGAGCGTGGCCCCGGGAATTAAGTATTAATCCCGGATTGTAATTTTCATGCATGGATATAAACACAAGGTATCAGGGGTTATAAAGAAAGCGCAGGTCGGTAATCATGCCTGACGCGATTATTCCTCTTCTCCCGGTTCTTTTTCTCATTCTCATAGCCGAGTTCGTCAACGGCTGGAACGACGCCCCCAACGCCATCGCCACGGTGGTCTCGACGCGGGTGCTTTCGCCTTTCACGGCGATAATCATGGCGATGGTGCTAAATACCGCGGGGGCCATGTCTGGCACGGCGGTGGCAATAACGATCGGAAAGGGAATTATCCGGCCGGAGGCCATCAACACCCTCACCCTGGCCGCGGCCATGGTGGGCGTGATTCTCTGGGGCGCCACCGCCACGCTTTACGGCCTGCCGATCAGTCTCACCCACGCCCTGGTTTCCAGTCTGGCCGGGGCCGGCCTGGCCACGGCAGGACCCTCGGTTCTGCTCTGGAGCGGCTGGGCCAAGATCCTGGCCGGACTCGGCTTTTCCACCTTTCTAGGGTTCTTCGGCGGATTCTCCTTGATGGTTTTGATCTACCGTTCGCTTTGGAAAGTCCGCCCGGGGATGATCAGAAAGATTTTCGGTCGCCTGCAGATTCTTTCCGCCGCTTTCATGGCTTTCGCGCACGGTTCGAATGACGGGCAGAAGTTCATCGGGGCTTTTACGCTGGCCCTGGTCCTCGGGGGTGTCCTGCCCGTTTTCCATATCCCGATCTGGGTTATCCTCGTCTGTGCTCTGGTGATGGGCCTCGGCACCGCCTCGGGGGGCTGGCGGGTGATGAAAACCATGGGGATGCGCCTGACCAAGATCGAACCCGTCCAGGGTTTTTCCGCGGAAACTGGAGCGGCCCTCATGATTACCCTGGCTTCCCACTTTGGGATCCCCATCTCTACCACCCATACAATCAGCACCGCAATCATGGGAGTGGGGGCCACCCGGAAATTCTCGGCGGTCCGCTGGGGTGTGGGAGGTGAGATCGTGACCGCCTGGATTTTAACCTTCCCGATGTGCTTCCTGATCGGCTGGGCCACCTGCCAGATTTTCAAATTGCTGTTCTAACTCTGAGCGGGACAAACTCCTGCGGTAATCCAGAATCCCGGTACATCGCTGGAAATAAATGGAAGGTGTCATTCCCACGAAAGTGGGAATCCAGGATCAATTATTCATTCAATATTTTCTTTCTTGACTTGTTGGTTTCTCCCTAACTAATTTTTCAAAAACCAAACCCACCGCCGCACCCAGGATCAGCGTCATTACCGAAATGGGGAGTAAGGAAAACGGCTCTTTCCACCCAATAATGAACGCGCTCGGGAGCAGGCAGAGAAAAGCGATGACAATTCCTTTAAACGCCGCCGGCAGTTTGAGATTGGACGTCGCCAGCATAAAGCCCGACACCACCCATAAAGAGAATGCGGAAAGGTTGGCGTCCCAGGTCAGTTTTTGCATAAGCATGGGGATCAGATCGAACCCGCCCCCGATGGCACCGACCAAAAAACCGATGCCAATCCTTTTTCTCATTATTACCTGCCTCAAAACTGAATTCCCAACTTGCGCGCGAACCATTTGTGAGCCGCGATGATCGGCCGGCAGTTCTGCTGAATCTGTTTTTCTCGCAGGGCCAGGTCCGCAATGAACGGTATGTCGAAGTTTTTTTCAATCATTTAGATAGGAACTTCCAGAACTTTCTGCATGTTCCATCAAAGGCCACGGATTCACTCTCGGAAATGTGGTGGCAAAGAGGGCCGCCATCTTGATCTACCATTTCCAGAATCTTTTGGCGTGGATCCTTTTTGTAGTCCCGATGCATATTTACTTCACGGATTATCTCACCGCCGAGAAGCCACAGATAATCCATATGCCTTCTTATCGTTGCCTTGGTTAATCCTTTCTCGATCAACGCCTCGATAAACGGTTTCATTTCCATGCATATACGTTCTCCATATTCTTTATCGCGTGATTCCCCCTTCCAGGAATCAGGCCACTTTTCAAAATCACGACATATATCTTGAACTTTCATCATATGTTTCATTTGCCGACGGTTAATATATTGCCTTGCCTTATCATAGCGTCATTGCGAGGAGGTTTTTCGACGAAGCAATCTCGTTATTTAATGGAAAAAATCGAGCGGCCGCTGGTCAACCGGTAGACTGCTCATCCTCGCCGCTTCTGTCCCACCTTGTTCCCTGCCGGCCGTGGATATAACCGTTTTCATGACAGGCAGGGCAATGCCACAGGGTTATGAAAAGCACTCTCGCCATCATTAGAATGAATTCTGAATGGACCTAAAACCTGGAGATTCATGACAAATCAGGAAATGGGTTACCCGCAAAATACCCTTTTTTAACTTAATGATCTGATGGTATCAAATAGTTACTTTTAGTCAACCCGGAGTGGCTCTGCCTCAGCCAAGCTCCGTACATCTTTTTAATTGGAGGTATCCTGTTCATATTTGCTTTCCTGGCACTTCGGAGAAACGCTTTACACAGCCCTTCGCCTGCACACCGGGTAAGCAGCCGGCGGATGAAGCCGACCACGTCGGCTTGGATCTCCTCGTCCGGGCCGCCCTGAAGAAACTCAGCGACCCGAAGAGGTCCGAGACCGTCATGTTCATGAAAGTCGCGCTCAAGAACCGTGAGCGCCTTTTGCGCTTCCCGGTCTTTGAGAAGCGTGCGGAGCCCGGCAGCCACCTC
>JAPLJI010000112.1 GCA_026388655.1 Pseudomonadota bacterium | reverse complement strand
GATATCCCCCAGGGAGCGGGGCAGCATCTCTCCCTGGCGGGCGAAGGGCTCGATCAGCTTCTGGATCGCCCGGGCCTCCTCGATCCGGGTCTTCCGGACGGATCGGCTCCAGGAACGCTTTCGGGATTTTGTCTGGGCCATTGAAATAATTATAGATGATATTTATGAAAATTGAATAATAAATTTTTCTGGTTCATCAGGGGATGTCGTTCGAAAAACATTGGATAAAAGAAAACACAGCCGTCATCCCTGCGAAAGCAGGGATCCAGAAAATTCATGAAATACTGGATTCCCGCTTCCGCGGGAATGACGAAACAGCGCAGAATTTCAAGGGGGTTAAGAAAGATTATTCCGCAAGAGGTCAGGATTTGGTTATTTCTTTTGCGCCAGCTCCGCCCGGCGGGCCAGCAGTTCCTTGGCGTAGGCTTTTCCGCTCGAGGTAATCTCCAGTCCCGCCAGCATCCGGGAGAGCTCTTCGAGCCGATCCGGCTCGGACAGGGTTTGGATCCGGGCCCGGGTTTTCCCGGCGGAGGTTGACTTGCTGACCTGAAAATGCCGGTCCGCGTAGCAGGCGATCTGGGGCAGGTGGGTTACGCAGATCACTTGGGAGTTCCGGCTGACTTCCCAGAGCTTCTGCCCGACCATTTCCGCCACCGCCCCGCCGATCCCGGCGTCGATTTCGTCGAAGATCAGGGTGGGGGTTTCCCCGGCCCGGCGGGAACGGATATTTTTCAGGGCCAGCATGATCCGGGAGAGCTCTCCGCCGGAAGCCACCTTGCGGAGCGGCTTCAGGTCCTCTCCCGGGTTGGCGGAGAGAATGAATTCCACCCGGTCGATTCCCCGCTCGGTGAGGGCGGCAAAACCGGAGAGATTTTCCGGTGAGGGGCCGGAGGTTTCCCAGAGAAAATCAAAGCGGACTTCCGGAATGCCGAGATCCCGGATTTCGGATTTGACCGCGGCCCGAAGCTTCTTCCCGGCTTCCCGGCGGGAGGAGGACAGCTTCCGGGCTTTTTCTCCCAGGGACTTTTTCAGCCGGGAGAGATCGGCCTCGAGTCCGGGCAGGGTTTCGGATTGGCGGGTGAGCTCATCCCGCTCGACCGTGATCCGGTCCCGGTAGGCAAGGACCTCCGGGATGGACCCGCCGTATTTTCGCTTCAGCTGGCTCAGGGCGGCCAGGCGGTTTTCCACTTCTTCGAGCCGATCGGGGTTGTGATCGGCCCGGTCCAGGTATTTTTCCAGAGAGCGGGCGAGGTCCCGGATTTCCGCCCGGGTGGATTCCAGGCGGGAATAGTAATCTTTCAGTTCCGGGTCCAGGGCGGAAATTTCGCGCAAGGCGGAAAGGGCCTTGGAGATTTTCCCGGAGGCCGAGCCTTCCTCGGCGTCCAGCCCGTCGAGGGCGGCGCGGGCCAGGGAGGTTATCTTTCCCGAATTTTGCAGGCGGACCCGGAGGGACGCGAGCTCTTCCTCTTCGGATTCCTTCAGGTTGGCCGCCGCGATTTCCGAGATTTGAAAAGAAAGGAGGTCCAGGCGTTTCAGCCGTTCCCCCTCGTCGGTTTTGATCTTTTCCACCTGCTTCCGGGTCTCCTGGAAATCCCGGTAAAGATTTTGAAATTCGTCCCGGGCGGGGGCCAGGTCGCCGTATTCATCCAGGAACTCCAGATGATATTCCGGGCGCAGCAAGAGCTGGTGCTCTCCCTGCCCGTAAATCTCCACGAGGTGGTCGGAGAGCGCGGAGAGGATGTTGAGCGTGGCCAGACTTCCGTTCAGAAAAACCCGGCCTTTCCCCGAGCGGGAGAGTGAGCGGAGAATGAGGAGTTCTTCCGCGGCCGGGTATCCCGCCCGGGCCAGGGTTTCGGCGAGTGGCTGGGCCAGGGAATTGAATTCAAAAACCGCCTCGATCCGGGCTTCCGGGGCCTCGGTCCGGATCAGGTCGGGAGAGGACCGGTCACCCAGGATCAGGGAGAGGGCATCCAGGATGATGGACTTACCGGCGCCGGTTTCCCCGGTGATGATGTTCAGCCCCGGCCCCAGGGAAAAGGAAAGCTCGTCGATGATGGCGAAATTCTGGATGGAAAGCTCGCGCAACATTTAGGATAAAAAGTTCAAATTTCAAAGCTCAAAGTTCAAATCAGTGCCAAAATATAAATGTCATAATCTAAATATCAAAACCTAAAATATTTCGGGTTTTTCTGGAAAGTTTAAGACATGAAATTTTGTAATTGGTCATCAAATGTTTTGGGATTTGAGCTTTATTTGGCATTTGAACTTTGGATTTTGGGCTGGTCATCTAGTGCCCCAATGGAGCTTGGTCTGCAGGATCTGGAAATAGCTTCGGCCGGGAGGCCGGACCAGCAGGGTCGGGATCGGGTGTTTGGACACCAGGACCTCGTCCCCGGGACGGAGCTCGAACCGGGATTGTCCGTCGAGAGAAAGGACCGCGCCGGTGGCCGGGGCCGGCAGGGTGATCCGGATCCGGGCGGAGTCGGGCAGGATGACGGGTCGCTGGGTCAGGGTGTGAGGGGAGATCGGGTTCAGGGTGATAGCCCGCAGGGCGGGGTGAATAATCGGACCGCCGGCCGAGAGGCTGTAGGCGGTCGAGCCGGTGGGGGTGGCCACGATCAGGCCGTCGGCCCGGTAGCTCGAGAGGGTTTCGGAATCGATCGCGACGTTCAGGACCACCAGGCTGGCCGGCACCCCCCGGCCGATGACCACGTCGTTCAAGGCGCTTCCACAGCCGGTCTTTTTCTTTCCCCGGCGGTATTCGGCCCGGAGGCGGATTCTTTCCTCGATCTCGATCTTTCCCGACTGAATCTCCCGGAGCAGGGGAAAGAGCTCCTCCGGCGCGGCCTCGGTCAGAAAGCCCAGCCCGCCCAGGTTCACCCCCAGGATCGGGACGGCTTTTTCCCCGGCCAGACTGGCGGTGTGCAGAAAGGTTCCGTCTCCTCCCAGGGTGATCAGGAGGTCGGCGGATTGGACGATGGCCGCCTCCCCGCGGGGTTTCTCCCCGAGGGCCTGGGCCAGTTCCGGGGCCGGCAGGGGGGTGATGCCCCGGGCCGCGAGCCAGTGAAAAAGTTTCTGACCCAGATCCCGGGCCGCGGGGATACCGGTTTTTGTAAAGATCCCCACCTTTTTGATAGAATTTCTGGCGATGATCATTGCGCTATTATCATAAACTAAGAAGGATGCCGATGGAATATTCGGACGAATATCCTCAGAAAGGTAAAAAAGCGCAGACTAAAGTCTGCGGCTACCCGGGCGGAGTAAGAATGATGGCGATGGAATATTCGGACGAATACTTTCAAAAGGAGAAGATAAACGCGGGCTACCCGTTCGGGTTCTTGTCCTGCCCCTCTGGGGTTCTCGTCCTGAGACCCATTCGGGGTCGAAGGAAGGACCCTCAGGGTCCGTAGGAAAGCCCGCGGCTACCCGGTGGAGAGAAGAAGGATGGCGATGGAATATTTGATCGAGCGGATTCAAAAACTGAAGGAGAAGCGCCGGGCGGTTTTCCTGGTGCACAATTACCAGATCCCGGAGGTCCAGGAGATCGCGGATTTTATCGGAGATTCCCTGGGTCTTTCGGAAGAAGCCAGGAAAACCCGGGCGGAGGTGATCGTTTTCTGCGGGGTGCATTTCATGGCGGAGACCGCGGCGATTTTAAACCCGGAGAAAACCGTGATCCTTCCGGATCTCGAGGCCGGTTGCCCGATGGCGAACATGATCAGCGTGTCGGAGCTGGTTGAGTTTAAATCCCGTTATCCCGGGCTTCCGGTGGTGTGTTACGTGAATACCACCGCGGCGGTCAAGGCGGAGAGCGATATCGCCTGCACCTCGGCCAACGCGGTAGAGATTTTAAAGTCCCTGCCGGAAGCGGAGGCGATCTTTGTGCCCGATCAATACCTGGGCCACCATGCCGGAAAAATCGCCGGGAAACGCATCCAGGCCTGGAACGGTTACTGCCCGACGCACGTTTTAATCCAGCCCGAGGACATCGATAAAGCCCGCCGTGAGCATCCCGGGGCGGAGGTCCTGGTTCACCCCGAATGCACCCCGGCGGTGACCGGGCGGGCGGACCAGGTGCTTTCCACCGGGGGGATGGTCAAAAGGGTCCGGGAGTCTTCCCCATCGGAATTTATCCTGGGAACGGAGGTCGGGATTCTCTACCGGTTGCGAAAGGAAAACCCCGGCAAGCTCTTTTTCCCGGCCAATGAAAAAGCGGTTTGCCCCAACATGAAAAAGATCAATCTCGAGAAGATCGCCTGGTCGCTCGAGGAAATGAAAAACGTGGTCAAGGTTGATCCCGGGATCCGGGAACGGGCCTATCGGACCATTGACCGGATGTTGAAAGTAAAGAGTGAGAAGTAATAATTGGTGGTTAGGTGGCAATGCTTCGGGATTTACTTTAATAGCCTGGCCCCTTAGTTTTTAACTCGAAACACGCCTCCGGCCCGTTAGGGCCTACGGCCCGGAGGGAAACTAGAAACCCCAAACTTCAAATCAATTTATATGGCTGAGCTCAAGGAAAAGGAAAAATTGGAAGCCCGCCCCGATCCGGAGGAGAGGAAATCCGCTCCGGGTTCAGAGCTCAGCCCCTACCGGGGTTCCCTGGCGCGCTATCTTTACGAGATTGAAGCCTACAAATTGCTCTCCCCGGAAGAGGAGAAGGAACTCGCCCGGCGCTACCGGGAACAAGGCGATCTGAAAGCGGCCGAGCGCCTAGTGACCGCCAACCTGCGCTTTGTGGTGAAAATCGCGATGGAATACCGCCGGTTTTTGCCCGCCCTGCGGTTCGAATCGGAAGGAGGGAGGGGCGAACTGGTCCGGCTTCTGGACCTGATCCAGGAGGGAAACGTCGGCTTGATGATGGCGGTGAAAAAGTTCGATCCGGAGCGGGGCTACCGCCTGATCAGTTACGCGGTCTGGTGGATCCGGGCTTACATCCGGAAATATTTACTCGACAACTACAGTTTGGTAAAACTGGGAACGACCCAGGCCCAGCGGAAGATTTTCTACAAGCTGGCCCAGGTGAAAAAAGGATTGGAAAGTCTGCCGGCCGGGACCCGGAGCGAATCCGGGCCGGAGGCGATGCCCCGGGGAGGCGGGGCCGAGCTTCCCGCCGTGGCCGGCCGGGTTCCGGTGGATTACGGGGTCATGGCTGCGGCCCTGGATGTTCCGGAAAAGGAATTAATGGAAACCGATTTGCGGATGGCCCTGCGCGATTTTTCGCTCGATGCGGAAATGGTGAGAGGAGAGGAAACCACCTTCCTGGACGTCCTGCCCGACCAGTCCGAGAACCAGGAGGAAACCATGGCCGGGCGGGAGGAGAAGGATATCCTCCAGCGGGTGCTGGCCGCGGCTCAGGCCGATTTGGATGAGCGGGAAGCTTTTATCATTCGGAGCCGGTTTTTCTCCGATTCCCCGGCGACCCTCCAGGAGATCGGGGATAAGTACGGGATTTCCCGGGAGCGGGCCCGGCAGATTGAGGAGAAGGCCCTGGGCAAGATCCGGAGGCGGCTCCAGGATTCCGGGTTGAATTTTCCCCGGGTAATCTCCGGGAAGGACTTGCGCGGAGCGGGCCCGGATTTGACGGCGGGAGTGGAAAAATCTATGATCGAACCAGAAAAGGGGAGGAAATAACGGTGGATGATTCATTGCGAGAACTATACGAGCGCGGCAAGGAGCTGTTTAAAAAAGGCGAGTTGAAGAACGCCGAGGAATTTCTCCGCAAGTTCGCCCAGTCCAATGACCGCTTTGCCGATGTTTTCAACATGCTGGGGGTGATCCACCAGCAGAAGAGCGAGTATCAGGAGGCCATTGTTTCTTTCCAGAAGGCGCTCCAGATCAATCCCAATTACACCGAGGCTTCCCTGAACCTGGCCCTGGCTTATAACGAGATTGGGGAATATAAAAAGGGCCAGGAGCATCTGATCCGGGCCCAGCAGACGACGACCCGGGAAACCAAGACCGGGCTTCTGGATGACGTGGCCCGGGCCAAGCTCGCCAACATGCACGCCGAAATTGCCGATGTCTACCGGAGTCTGGGGGAATACGCCCAGGCGGTGGATGAATACCGCCGGGCCTTGGATTTGAAGCCCAATTTTCCCGATATCCGGACCAAGCTCGGGATCTCTCTTCGGGAATGGGGCAGACTGGAAGAAGCGGTTATGGAATTTGAGCGGGTCAAAGAGATCCGGCCGGCTTATTCCCCGGCCGGGATCAACCTGGGGATTGCCTACTATTCCCAGGGAGATCTGGAGCGGGCGCGCTCGGAATGGCTCCAGGTTTTGAAATACAACCCGGACCACCAGACGGCCAAGTTTTACCTGGGCCTCCTGGAAAAAAAGGAAAATATCAGTTAGAAATTTCCGCCCGCGGTTTTCCCCGGGAAAAAAACGCCCCCGCCGGCAATGGACGGGGGCGTTTGGCATTCTCGCGGCAGGTTTTCCGCGGGTTTCTAGCTCGCCGAAAGGTTGTAGCCGTCCGCTTCGACGAAATGGGCGGCGATCTCCTTCTTAATTTTGATCGAGTCGATTCTTCCCTTGGTCCCGAGCTTTTCGAGGTTCTTGAAATGTTTCTTGGCTTCATCTCCGGCCACGGCGGTAATGATATTCCGGGCCAGCAGGTTGATCCGGTCGTAGGATTCCTGGCAGAGGACGTTGGCAATGTCCATCTGGACCCGGGTTTTGGTTTTCCCCCGGTCCTCGATCAGCTGCAGGGTGCGGGCGCAGGCCGAATCCATGGCATAAGTATCGATGATCATATTGGCCATCGTTTCCATGACTTCCTGCTCGTCCTGGATGGCCAGGGCGTATTTCTGGACCGCCAGGTTGCTGGCGTAGAGGGCGACCCTTTTCGAGAGTTCGCAGGCCCGAACCGCCCAGGCCAGGGGGCCGCTCGTCTTGGAGATCCGGGACTTGGATTTTTCCTCAAGCTCAGAATTGATCCGGGCGATGAATTCAAAGAGGGGCAGCTGCCCCTTGCTGGCCCGGCGCAGGATGGTGCCGGGGATCAGCAGGCGGTTGATCTCGTTGGTGCCTTCGAAGATCCGGTCCACCCGGCAGTCCCGGTAGGGCCGTTCGATCGGGTACTCCTCGGTGAATCCGTAGCCGCCGAACATCTGCAGGCTTTCATCGGCCACATAATTGATGACCTCGGTTCCATAAACCTTGATGATCGAGTCTTCGATGGCGTATTCCTCGATGATTTCCATCTGCTTGACGACATCATCCTCATCCACCGACTTGAGGCCCGCGTCCATCATCCCGGCGATCCGGTAGGCCATGCTTTCCCCGGCGTAAATCTTGATGGCCATGTCGGCGACCTTCCTCCGGAGCATGCCGAAATCAATGATCGGCTTGCCGAACTGGACCCGGACCTTCCCATACTTGATGGCTTCGGCGAGCATGACCTTGCACGGCCCCATCGCCCCGGCTCCCAGTTTGAACCGGCCGATGTTGAGGATGTTGAAAGCGATCTTGTGGCCCTTGCCGATTTCCCCCAGGAGGTTTTCCTTGGGGACCTTGACGTTTTCGAAAGTGATCGAGCAAGTAGAGCTACCCTTCAACCCGAGTTTCTTTTCCTCGGCCCCGATCTGGATTCCCTCCGTCCCGGCTTTTTCCACGATAAAGGCGGAAAACTTATCCCCGTCCACCTTGGCGTAGACGATGAAGAGGTCGGCGAACCCGGCATTGGTAATGAACTGCTTGCCCCCGTTCAGGATGTAGTGCTTGCCATCCGGTGAAAGGACGGCTTTGGTTTTGAGTGAGAGGGCATCCGAGCCCGAACCGGTTTCGGTCAGACAGTAGCAGGAGAGGATTTCCCCGGTGGCCAGGCGGGGAAGGTACCTTTTCTTCTGTTCGGGATTTCCAAAGTAGACGATTGGCAGGGTCCCGATCCCGGTGTGGGCGCCCGCGGAAACCGCCCAAGAGCCGATCCGGGCCATTTTTTCCGAAACGAGCATGGAGGTTGCCTTGCTTTCGCCCAGACCGTCATATTTTTTAGGAATATCAATCATTAACAGTCCCAATTCACCGGCCTTTTTCAGCAGGGAGGGAACCAGTCCCGGTTGCTTATGCTCTATCTTCTCAAGGATCGGGATGATTTCCTTTTCCAGGAAATCGGAGGCGGTTTTGGAAAACATTTTCTGTTCTTCGGTAAAATCATCAGGGGTAAAGACGCGGTAACTTCCGGTTGGTTCGAGCAGAAAGGACCCGCCCTTTGCGATTTTTACCTGTTTTTCGGCCATTTCCACCTCCATTGTTAATTAGGCGAATCTGGCGGAATTCTATTGTCAGGGATAAGGGGCTGTCAAGTCTTTGACCGGGAAGAGGTTGGGATCATATAATTACCAGCGATTTTAATGATTTTCATTAGGGATAACATTTACCCGGGAGTTCCCGGCCAATTCGGGAAAGGAGAAAAAGTTGATTTTGCAAAAGCGTTTCTGGACATGGGTGACAATCCTGTTGTTTTTTTCCTTTTTCTCTTCCTGCCTGGAATACGACGAAACCCTGGTTTTAAACAAGGACGGCACCGGTTCAATGAAACAGGTGTTAAGACTGGAAACCCGGTTTCACGACAGCTTGATGAAAACCGGGAGGTTGCCCATGACCCGGCCGGCGATAGAGAAATCGATGCCCCCGGGGTCGAAACTGCTGGATTTTTCCGATGTGCCGCTGGGAGATCAGCACCGGGTTATCACCGTGGACATGTTTTTTGAGAATTTGGCCTCCGTGTTTGAAATGGCCCAGAGCGGCCGGGCCAATTTCATCGGAGATCTCAAGTGGGAAAAGGACTATCTGGGCCGGATAAAATACCGGAGGGTCTTGAAAAAGAAAGGGGAAACCATCCTGGGCTCCGGCGGATCCTCGGATGGAATTGTCAAGTACGGAATGGACAAGGGATTCCTGGCAAATTACACGATGAACTTCAGCTTTGAGAGCCCGTATGGGGTGGTTAAATCCAATGCCTCGAAGGTGGAAATAAACAAAGTGGTTTGGAATGTTCCTTTGCGGGATCTGCTTGATCCCGAGAAGGAGGTTATCCTGACCGCTTTATTGGAAAAACGCAGTAATGTAATCCTGATCGGAAGTATTTACGGGGCGGTCATTCTGGGGGTGTTCGCCCTGATTTTTCTCTTGATCCGGAAAAGAAAGTACTAATAGAGGGTATCATGAGTTTTGATTTAACTATTTAATAATAAAGGAAAAAATGAAAATATTTGTTATGATCTAATCTCGTTCTTTTTATGGAGTGCATTAGCTTGTTTATCCCGACAACGGAGGGACTAATGCAATGCATCGGCAAGCCGATGCAGTCCATATAAAAAACTTGATGAAAACAACTCATGATACCCTCTAATATGAGCGGAAACCAGGAATCAGAGAGCAGTAATCGGAGACCAGAAATATGAAATACATTCTTGGCTTTATTCTGGGTTTAATTCCGACTTTAATCCCGATCTTCGTGGCCATAGATGTGATCGGAGTCCTGCCGATATTTGTCTCCCTGACCTTCGATCAATCCGAGACAGAGAGAAAATCCGTGGTCCGGCAATCGGTCCTGACCGCCCTGGCCGCGGGATTGGGATTTTTATTCCTGGGGAAATTTCTGCTGGCGGTCCTGGGCGTAACCGAAGGCGATTTCAAGGTGGCGGGAGGCGTGCTGCTGATCGTTCTTTCGATCAATGACCTGATTTTCGGAACCAAACGCCGGGCGGGTGAGAAGAACAAGGTGGGAGTAGTCCCGATTGGGATGCCCCTGATCGTCGGGCCGGCGGTATTGACCACCATGCTGCTTCTCCTGAATACGTATGGAATTTTGCCTACCGTGGTATCATTCCTGGCCAATCTGGCCCTGGTTTATTTTGTTTTACGTTCGGCCGGCAGCATCATCCGTCTAATCGGGGAGGGCGGGACCAGGGCCGTGGCCAAGTTCATGAGCATACTTCTGGCGGCAATCGGGGTGATGATGATTCGGAGAGGGATCGAGGGGATGTTATGAAAATGACAAATCCAAATTTAAAAGTTCAAATGCCCAAGCCCAAATGTTCCTACGACCCCGAAAGGGGTCTCAGGACAAGAACCCCAGAGGGGCAAATAAATGCCCAAAATAAAAGTTCAAATGCTTAAGTTCAAATGTCAAATAAATTTCAAAACTAATAATGTCAAAACAGAATAAAAAATTAAGTTTTATTTTTCAGTTTGGATTTTTTTGGCTTATTTTGAACTTTGGATTTTGAAATTTGGATTTGATGATTTTGGGGTTTTGGCTTTATTTCACTTCAATGATTTTGTCCCGTGAATGCTCCCCCCGGATGATTTGCACCTGGCTTTTTTTCACCTGGAAGTGATCCGCGACCAAGCCGATCAATTCCCGATTGGCCTTTCCCTTGTCCGGGGGAGACATGATCTTGGCCCGGAAGACAAGTTCTCCTTCACGGCACAACTCGGACCTTTTCGATTTCGGGGTGACCCGGACCGTAATAATCACCTTTTAATTCTGCCTGACCTCAGGATGAAGCCGCAAGCCCTTCAAGAAGAAGCGGGTGAATTGGGGGAAAATTTCCAGCCCGGGGGTTCTCGAACCTGAGCTTTCCCGTCCCGGCCAGGTCGGAAATTAATTCCCGGGCGAACTCGTCCTGCTCCCAGGTTTCCCACTCCGGGAATTCTTCCTCGATGGAATCCAGCAGCGCTTCGGTCAGCGAGTACAGGGTGGTTTTAATTTTCATTTTGATGCTCTCCTTTCATAATATTTAGACAAGCAAAATGTATGCCGTACTCACGGATTTTTGTATCTATTTGAAATTATTGAATAAAATAATTAATAGGTATGATGTTGTGCGGATTTTTTCACCCGGGTTGGTCAAATCCTTAACCCAGGTGATGAAAACTGGTTACCCGGGTGCTGGTTTGCCGGGATGATTTGCAAAGAAAAATATTTGTATGATAGAGTACCCGAAAGATTATCCCGGACATGGGACCGGAGGAATATACCCCGGGTAAGATTATTTCCCAGACGGGCAATTGCTTTTGCGGAGTCTGGATTCGTTATTTTTTAATCCGGGGATGTATGTTGTGATAAGTTAGTAAATAATGTAATAATATTAGTCCATAGACCTGTCGAGGGATCGGTTTTGCGGGAAGTTAAGATAATAAAATAGAATAAATGGCCAAGATCTTGTTTGCTCCGGTTCACGTGGCCGGACATTTTTTTCCTACTATTCCCGTGGCCCATGCCTTGAAGAAAAGAGGGCATGAGGTCATCTATATTTCTGAAATCAATATGAAAGATTATGTGGAGGGAGAGGGTTTCCCCCACTATCGGATCGGGCCAGGGGTCTGGGCCGCCAATCTTCCCGAAAAATACCCCCAGGTTTTGAAGCTTAAAGGAAATTCCCGGATTCACTTTATTCTTAAAGAAATATATCTAGGCCTTTCTCCGTATTACATCAAAGATTCCCTGCCGATCCTTAAAAGGGAAAAGCCCGATCTCATGCTCTTCGATTGTTTCTCGTTCCCCGGCAGGATTCTGGCGGAAATGACCAACACCCCCTGGGTGACCACGGCCATGTTTTTGGGATTGCTTCCCAGCCGGGAGATGCCCCCCTACAGCTTCGGCTGGCCCCCTCCGAAGAATCTATTGCAGGAGCTGATTTACGGATTTTTCTGGCAGGGCCTGGCCGTTTATGTTTCTCGTTATGACCGGATCATCAACAGAATGCGAAAGGATTTTGGCTTGCCTCCCACCCCCCGGGCTTTCCTGGACTCCGCGGTTTCGCCGTATCTTTATCTCGCGTTTACCTCTTTCGGGTTTGAATATTATCAGAAGAATCTTCTGCCTCAGATTCATCTGGTGGGTCCTTCCCTCTGGAGCCGGCCCAGGAATTATCAGCCTCCGGATTGGCTCACCAAGTTCCCCGAAAAGCGGCCGGCGATCTACATCACGATTGGGACAGTCGAAAGCGTTTATGAAAGGGGTTTTTTTCGGCTGGCGATTGAAGCTTTCCGGGAGATGCCGGATGTGCAGGGGGTGATGACGGTTTGCTATCCCGGAAAGGATATCAACGGCATGGGGATTCCCCCCAACCTGAGGATTGAACAGTACGTCCCCAATTCCGAGATCATTCCCAAGGTGGACCTGGTGGTGCATCACGCGGGATTCAACACGACGATGGATTGCCTGGTGCACAGCAAGCCGGCGGTGGCGATTCCCATGGAAGGGGACCAGCATGAAAACGGCCGGCGCGTCCAGGTGTTCGGGGTTGGATATCGTGTGCCTTATCGGAGCCTGACCCCCGAGAAACTGCGCCAAGCGATTAGGAAGGCCCTGAAGGATGAGAGCTTGAAAGCCAACGTGGCGAAACTTTCCCAGCAGATCAACAAGTTAAACGGGCCGGAAACCTCCGCGGATCTGATCGAAAAATTCCTGAAAACCGGAAAACCGGTTTACCGCTCCGACGGCGACGGAAAATAGCCTCTTTCTTCTCCCGCTCCGAAGGAAATTGAAAAAATATCAAATCAGTTTGTTTTAACCCGAAAAATGCGATTGGATCCGTTCCCCCGTCTTTCGCGGGTGGATTTTTTTGTAGTCTGCCGATTAATCGGCGGTTTTTAAAAGCGCCCGATAAATCGGGCAACTACAAAACATTAAGAAATAATAACCGCATTTTTCTGGTTTAAATCGAGGATAAGGAAGGAGAGGGGGTTGTCCTTCCTGCATCTGAACGCTTAGCGCTTTGCCCTTAGCCCTTTGCTTGTTCGATCCGGGTGGACCGGCGGATAATCTCGTTATCAAAACCGTTCAGGGTGCTTCCGGCATCAACGATGACCACCTGCCCGTTGATCCCGCTGGAGGCCTCGCTCAGGAGAAAGGCGGCCGTGTTGGCGACCTCCCGGGTGGAGAGGTTGCGCTTCCGCAGGGTGCGGAGTTCGGCGAAAAGATAGGACTCCACGAATCCGGGGATGCCGGCCGCGGCGCTGGTTTTCAGGGGACCGGCCCCGACCGCGTTGAAGCGAATCTCGGAAAAACGGCTGAAGGATTTGGCCAGGAAGACCAGGCTGGAATTAAGCGCGGCCTTGATCGGGGCCATGTAGCCGTAGTTCTCGGCCGCCGAGGAAGTGGTCATGATGGAAATGGTTACCACCGACGCCTGGCGATGGAGCAGATCCTTGAACTGGTTGGCGAGATTGATCAGGGAATAACAGGAGATATCGAAGGCCTGAAGAAAGTCAGGCTTGGGGGTTTCGTGGAACGGTTTCATTCCCTGGGAATAGTTGGCGAAGGCGATCGAATGCACCAGGCCGTGGAGCACGGGGCACTGGGCCTTGACCTCATCGTAGAGGCGCGCGATTTCTTCCTGTTTTTCGACATTACAAACAAAGATGGGCGATCCCGGGAGAAACTTGGCCGCGTTTTTCCGGTGGTCTTCCGAAAGGACGGAGTAAAGCACCCGGGCCCCGGATTCGGTCAGGACCCGTCCGACCTCGTAGGCCACGCTTTTTTTATTGGCGACCCCGACCACCAGAAAGTTCAGGTCTTTAACCTTGAGGAAATCGTTCATGCTTTCACCAGGGCGCAGGTGAATTCCACCCGCACCGCCAATTGCTCGTTGACCCGGGCGGAGCCCTTGAGGAAAATGGCGTTCTGGATGCGCTCCGTGAGCGAAACCTCGATTTCCAGCTCCTCCCCGGGCCGGACGATTCTTTTAAAGGCGGCGTTTTTGACCCGGGTGAGCACCGGGGTGCCGGATTCCAGGCTGATGATCTGGCTGGCGATCAGGATGGCCCCGCTTTGAAAAATCGACTCGCAGAGGATTACCCCCGGAACCAGGGGATTCCCGGGATAGTGGCCGGCGAAAAACGGCTCTTCCGGAGGAAAACGTTTGACCGTGCGGATCTGGTTAGGGGAAAGCTCCACCACCCGGTCCACGAAGAGGAAAGGGGGACGGTGGGGAATCAGCTTGGTAATTTCTTCCATGGTTTAATTCTAAATGTCAAAGCTCAAAGTTCAAATAAAGTTCAAAAAACAAAATAATCTTAAATCCAATTTAGCGTTTGGGTTTTTGGGGGTTTCATTTGAACTTTGAACTTGGAACTTTGACATTATTTTGGCATTTGGATTTTGTCATTTGAACTTTTATCACAAACCTCCTGTGACTTCCAGGGTGGTTCCGTTGATATATCCGGATTCGCGGGAAGCCAGAAATAAAACGCAGGAGGCCACCTCTTCCGGTTTCCCGAAGCGCTTGAGGGGCACCTGGTCGATATAGTACTGGCGCTGTTTTTCGGAGAGATCGGCGATTAAATCGGTACCAATGAAACCGGGAGAAACGCAGTTGATCGTGATCCCCCGGCTGGCCACTTCCTTGGACAGGGCCCGGGTCAGGCCGACCTGCCCGGCTTTGGCCGCCGCGTAATTGGTCTGCCCGGCAAAACCATACTTACCCACGGGCGAGGTGATGGTGACGATCCGGCCATAGCGTTTCCGGATCATGGCCTTGATCGCGAATTTGGTCATGTTGTAAGTGCCGTCCAGGTTGGTGGCGATAACTTTCGACCAGTCGGAGGGCGGCATCATGGCCAGGACCCCGTCCCTCCGGATCCCGGCGTTGTTAACCAGGATGTCGGGAACAAGGTCCTGTTTGTCGATCTCCCGATAGAAGGCTTCCACCTTTTGGTAATCGACCACGTTGACTTGGTGGAGTGATAACCGGGTGGATTGATCACCCAGGGAGGCTTGAAAAGCGGCGGCGGCGGTCTCGTTTTCGAGGTAGGTGGCGATCACCCGTCCCCCGGCGGAAAGAAAAGCGGCGCTGATCGCCCGGCCGATGCCTCGGGTGCCCCCGGTGACGATCGCGACCTGACCGGTAAAATCAAACTTCATGGATGCCTCCTTTGTCTCCCCGGGACGGGGAACCCAGAAAAACCTCCAGGCCGTGAGCCACGATCACGCCGTAATTGACCGTTCCCAGCCAGCCGGACATGATGATCCCGACCGAACCGGTATGGAAAAGGCCCCCGATCTCCCGGGATATGTCCTGACTCACCTTCAAGCCCTCGAATTTGGTTCCAAACGATGCTCCCAGCAGGTGCCCGGTGTAACGGGCGAAGGTCCGGGGCGTCGCGGCCTCCCGATGATCGATCTTGTCCGTGACCCCGGGAAGGTATTTCTCCAGGTTGGCAATCGTTTTCTGGATGAGCTTTTGCTTGTCGGCCTGATATTCCTTCTCGGAAAGGCTGGCCCAATCCTCCCACCTGGCGTTGCTGGAAGCCACAATCGTGTAGCGGTTATGGCCCGGGCGGATCTTGGGAGAGTAGAAGGAAAAGGACTGGCTGGTAACCTCCTTGGCAGAGAGGGCTCCCGGATCGTAGCGGGGAAGGGTGGAGGTAAAAAGCAGGTCGCCGATGTCCGGGACTTCCTCTCCCTCCCGGATTCCCAGGTATACCTGGCAGCTGGAGTTGCTCATCCGCACCGATCTGGCCAGGTCCAGGTAGGCGGGCGAGAAATGTTCTTCCCCCACCAGGTTAAGGATGGTGTTGAGCAGGTTGGCGTTGGACATGACGGCCCGGCAGCGGATCTCCTGACCCCCGACTTTTATTCCCGCGATTTTTCCCTGTTTCACCAGAATTTTTTCGGCTCGGGCGCGGTTTTGGATGCGGACGCCGTTTCTCTCCAGTTCCAAGCGCATCTCTCGGACCAGGTTATCGGTGCCTCCCTGGAAGGTATAAACCCCCCGGTTAAGGAAATTGGAGAAGACGATCCCGAAGGTGATCGCCGGGTCATCGGGGGTGGAACCGTTGGCGTAGGTGATGGGTTCCATCAACAGGCGGTGGACCTCGCTCCGTCCCGGGAAAAAATCCTCCAGCAATTCCCGGGTGGTTTGGGAAGAATCGGAATAAAACTCCATTCCTTTCAGGTGGCGGAAAAACCGGTCGACCATTTCCGGCGGCACCTGGAAGTGCTCGATCAGAAGGCGGGTCAGGTCGCCAAGCTCGAAGGTGCTGGTGATGTTGAACTGGGGGTTGTCCAGCCGGATGCGGGAAAGCTGAACGATGGAATCGGTGATTTTCTGGTTCCAGTATTTGCGGCAGCTTTTTTTCATCCCGAAGGGAAACCCATGGAGCGAAACATCAAAAATATGGCCGCCCCGTCGCCTGAACCAGGCGGCCAGGCCGCCGAGATTGGCTTGCTGTTCGAGGAGCAGAACCCGCCGCCCCCACTTGCCCAGCTGGTTGGCGCCGGTCAGGCCCGCAAGACCGCTCCCGATCACCACCACGTCGTATTCTGATTGTAAAGGTTCCATATTTTTAAAAATCAAAGTCTAAAAATCAAAGATCAAAATGACAGACCAAAATCCAAAATCGAATATCTCCGTGCTTTAACTTGCAATTACCCATGGTCTTTGCACGGGGTTGCCTTATTTCTGTCATTCCGCACTTGATGCGGAATCCAGTATTTTTTGTTTGTCTGGATTCCCACTTGCGCGGGAATGACAATCCTGAAACTAAGAATCGTTTTTAGAAAGATACCCCATGCTCTCTGCCAAGGGGAGCTTCATTTTATTCATTTTAAATTTTACTCTTTCACTTTGGATTTTGATATTTGATATTTGATTTTTGATTTTATTTAAGCCCGTGCAGATTGGCGATCGAGATCCCGCTTAAAATCGCCCCGATAATGCCCAAAAATCCCTGGTCGGTGCCGCAGAGAAACAGGTTTTTAAAGGGGGTGAGGCCGGAGCGGTGTTTTTCGGGCGAGCCGTAGACGGCCCCGTCGAGGTGACTGGTGAACTTCAGGATGGTCCGGGGGGTGAACATGTCGGTTAAGACGATATGAGGCCGGAAATCCGGGATCAGCTTGACGGCCTCCGACCAGGAGGCCTGCAGCCAGCTTTGTTTCTGCTCCCGGTATTCCTCTTCGGGAAAAGACAGCCACGGGTCGGGATTCGCGATGTGGGTCAGGCGGATTATGCCTTCGGGAAGCGGCTCGGGATAATGGAAATTATTCGGGCAACAGATGACCCCGCTGCGGACGTCGACGGCTTTTTCCGGCCGTTCGTAGGCGAACCGCTCGGAGTTGTTGAAAAAAACAATGGTGGAATCCAGGCCCGATTCCTTCGGTTCGCGGTCCAGGATGTTAATGGATTCGATCAAGGCCAGACGCCCGGTGGGGGAGCGGAGGGTGGTGGGTTCCGGGCCGGTACAGAGTCGCAAGGTTTCGGGGTAGCCGGCGGAAGAAAAAACCGACCCGGCGGTCAGGGTTTCTCCATTTTCCAGTTCGATTGATTTCACCCGGTCCCGGCCGAGGTGGAGCCGCTTGACCCCGGAGCGGAGGCGGAGCTCCCCGCCGGATTCCTTAAACCTTCTCACCAGGACGTCCAGAATAGTTTTGGCCCCGCCCTGGGAACGGGCAAATCCCTCCCGGAAGATGCCCTTGAACATGGTGACGAACTGGGCGAAATCCACGTCGTTTTCCTCCGCGCTCCCGTAAAAGAGGAGGGGGCAGAAGATCATGTCCTCGAGGAGACGGTCGGTAATATATCCGCGCACCGTTTCCCGGGCCGAGGTGTGGGGGGAGTTTAAATCCAGATCGTTGAATTCTATGACGAATTGGACCAGGCGCTGGAATCCGTCCGCCTGGCCGGGAAAGTTGTCCCGAATTCCCTGCAAGAGCAGCTCGGGGTTGTTGGAGAAGCGGAGCCTGACGCCGGGAAAAGCCACGGCGGAATAATTCTGGGGACAGAGGGAGAATTCGTCGTAATCGATCCGGAGCTGACGTAAAAGCCGGTTCAGTGGGGCCGATTTTACCCCGCGGGGGACATAGTTGGTCATGGCGTGCAGGCCGACGTCAAGACGGCGGCCGTGGAATTTGTAATAGGAGTTCAGCCC
>JAPLJI010000128.1 GCA_026388655.1 Pseudomonadota bacterium | reverse complement strand
TTACTTTTGTCATTCCCGCGCACGCGGGAATCCTGTTTCCTTTGTTTGTTCTTTTGAAAGAATCCAGGTAGCCGCGGCCTTTAGGCCGCGATATTTACATTCCGAACAAAGGGGTCAGCTTTGATATTTGACATTAGATAGCCGGGCCCGGAGGTAATTTACTCGTTTTCAAACCCTCAACTCTTCCTTGATTTTTTCCGCCAGGAATATCTTCAAGAGTGATTGATAGGGGACATCTCTTTTGTTGGCGAGCAGTTTAAGCTCTTCTAGCATGGATTGGGGAAGGCGGATGGAGATCGTTTTCACCGAAGGCTTCAGGTTCGGAAAGGTAACCCGCCGGGCCTTTTTCCAGTCCACGAATTCCGTGGAATCATGGGCCGACCAGAATTTCCTTTCTCCATTCTCATCCCTGAATTTAGGTTTCTTTCCGGATTTGTTCTTCATATAGTTTCCTTTCCTTTTGACTCATATCCCTGGCCGTGATCACCCGGATTTTCTTTCCCCGAACGGTGAAGACCGCGAAGATCCGCCTCCCGTTATTTGTCCGTCCCAGGGTATAAAAGCGATTTTCCTGATTTGAATGCTTTTCATCATCGGCAACGACCAAGGGCTGATGGAAAAAGATCTGCTCGCACTCCGCAGGTGAAATCCGATGTTTTTGCCAGATCTTTTTGGAATTATGTTCATCCCATTCAAATTCCTCGCACCCGGGGGCGATTTTTAAAATATCCATCGTTTCAAGTATATGATCATTATATACTTGCGTCAATCGGGAAAACCTAGGGCCAGGTTTTTACCTTGGCATTTGGGGAAGAAAAAGATAAGGAATAAGGAAGGCCGCGGCTACCTGGATTCTTTCAAAAGAACAAACAAAGGAAACAGGATTCCCGCGTGCGCGGGAAGAGCTTGACCAGATCGGCCCGGGAAATGGTCAGGAGTTCCACGTCAGTATCGGCCACGATCCGGGCCGAGGTATGCTGGTCCTCGATCAGGGCCATTTCCCCGAAATGCTCGCCGGGGGAGAGCATCCCGATGGCTCTTTCCTTGCCGCTCTCGTCAATCTTGGAAACTTTGACCTCACCGTTTTTAATGATGAAGAGGGCCCGGCCGTTGGTATTCTCCTCGATGATAGTCGCGCCGGCCTGGTATTTTTCCGATTTGCAGATGGAACCCAGGAGATTGGTTTCTTTCACGTTCAGGCTTTGAAAGAGCGGGCTTTTTTTCAGAAGCTCGATGGACGACATTGTTTACTCCTTTTTAAAAAACGCCCGATGAATCGGGCAACTACATTAACGACTGATTATGCCTAATAAATCAGGCAACTACAACTCGTCGGAAAAAATCTCTTAAAACTTTTTTGGAGTGCATTAGCCCTGTCCTCGAGCGAAGCGAAGGATTGCTAATGCAATGCATCGGCAAGCCGATGCAGTCCATAATAATTAAGTCGCTATGCCGGGGGTGGTCCCGGGGGCGCCCCGGCCGGCCTCGAGCCCTGCTGGTAAGATTCGAAGGTCTTTTTCTCCACCGCGTAGGAAAAGGCTTCCGCCGCGGTGATTTTCTTGCTCATCAGGAGATCCATCAGGGCCTGATCCATGGTCTGCATTCCCTCTTTCTTCCCGGTCTGAATCAGGGAAAGGATCTGGTAGGTCTTGCCTTCGCGGATCAGGTTGGACAAGGCGTGCGTGCCCATCATGATCTCGAGCGCGGCCACCCGGCCTTTGCCGTCCACCTTGCGGCAGAGGTTCTGGGAAACCACGCCTTTTAAAGATTCCGAGAGCATCATCCGGATCTGGTCCTGCTGGCTGGTAGGGAAAACATTAATGATCCGGTCAATGGTCCGGGAGGCCGAACTGGTATGCAGGGTGCCGAAAACCAGGTGACCGGTTTCGGCGGCGGTGATGGCCAGCTCGATGGTTTCCAGGTCGCGCATTTCGCCGACCAGAATAATATCGGGGTCTTCCCGCAGGGCCGAGCGCAGGGCGGCGGCGAAACTGTGGGTGTGCTGTCCGACTTCCCGCTGGTGGATCAGGGACTTTTTATTGCCATGAACGAACTCGATCGGATCTTCGACCGTGATGATGTGCTCGTTGCGGCTGTTGTTGATGTAATCGATCAGGGCGGCCAGGGTGGTGGATTTGCCGCTTCCGGTGGCGCCGGTGACGAGCACCAGGCCCTTGGACAGCTCCGCCATTTTTTTCAGGGCCTGCGGCAGTCCGAGTTCCTCGACGGTGGCGATCTTGACCGGGATCATCCGGAAGGCCGCCCCCAGGCCCTTGCGCTCGGTGAAGATGTTTACCCGGAAACGCCCGCCCTCGATTTCGTAGGCCAGGTCGATTTCCCATTCATTTTGCAGTTTCTCCTTCTGGACGTCGTTGAGAATTTCATGGAGCAGGACCTGGGCGTCATTAGCGGAAAGCTCGCGGGATTTTAGGGGAACGAGGTCACCGTGGATGCGGAAAACCGGGGGGGTGCCCACGGAAAGATGGAGGTCGGAAGCGTTATTTTCCAGCTGGGCTTTGAGCAGGGCGTCGATCCGGGCCATATCAGGTCTTGGAGGTTGGGGTTTCCAAGCCGTACAGGATGGCTTCCTCCCGGGTGATATTCCCGGTCTTAAGCTCTTGTCTCAACTTGTTGATGAAATTCCAGTATTCCTTCTGATCCAAAGTTTTTTCCCATTTGGTTTCCGGCTCCCGGTTCCGGATCGCGGCTTGGATCGGGGCGGAGATGGGGACGAATTCCCCGATGAATTTCCAACCGGCATATCCGGAACCTCCGCACTGGGGGCAGCCCACCGGCAGATAGGATTCGGGCTCGGAGTCTTTGCCTTTTCCTCTAACCTGGGGATGAAATTCCGGACGGCGGCATTCCGGGCAGAGGGTGCGAATCCTGATCACTTTAAATAATCCTTGGAGCACGAGGGGAATCAGGTCTTCGCTGGGTTTAAGCGAAGAGAGATAGGCCAGGGTTTTTTCCATCTGGTCAAAGGGGAGCCCGCCGATGACCAGGCATCCGGAAGCGGCGTAATGGAAAGCCAGGGCCTGGAGATCCGGGTTGAGCAGGTTATTGATGAAAATAATGTCGGCATCGAGATGGGAAAATACCCGGGCCAGCCAGGAGGGCATTTTCTCGATTCCCCCCTCGGTTTCGATCTGAACATATTCCGGGACCTGGAGATCGATCCGGTCTTCGATGGTGGTGACGCGGTGGCGCAGCGGGTCAAAGCGTTTGAGCAGGCTGTAGGCGGCTTCCTTGATCCCGCTGGCCCGCCCCCCGGAAACGATCACCAGGCCGCGTTTGCGGGACAGGGTTTCGGAAAGGGAAGCCAGCTCCTTTTCCGACAGGTTGAAATCGGAAAGTTCCGGGATCTTTTGCCCCGGGGAGAGGAGATTGAGAATGATCTCCCGCCCGCCGAGATGCTGCAGGGCCGAAACCTGGATTTCCAGGTTCTGGCCGGCGAGTGAATACCGGAAACGACCGGTTTGATAACGGGGCTCGGGCCCGTGGGTAATCCCGGAGAGAATCCCGATCCGGGTTTCCAGGGTTCGGCCCCATTCGAGATCGAGATCGCCTAAAAATTCAAGCTGGGCCTGGGCGCGGATTTGCACCTGGATTTGCGAGCGCAGGTAGCGAAGGAAGATCGCCCGGGCCTGCCGTCCGAGGGCCTTGGTGACAATGAGCTCCAGGAGGGATTCCCCGGTGGAATCTTCCTGGATTTTCTGAAGCTCGGATTTGCAGAAAAGCTCCAGGCAGACCGCGGAGGTGTCTTTTGGAACCGGCGCTTCGGTCGGAAGCGGCGGGGAAGGGTGAGGCTCTTTTTTCATCCCGTAAGCCAGGCCGATGGCCGAAAAGATCTCATCCGGTTCTCCCAGGGCGACCTGGACCTCGCAGCCGGTGAGCTTGGCGATGTCATTGATCACCCGGCTGTTTTCCGGGTCCGCCATCACCACGGTCATTTCGTTGGCGATCCTGAGATAGGGAACCACGATATTTTTCCGGAGCAGGTCCTCGGGCAGGATTTTGACCAGTTCCGGGTCGATCTGATCGGTGCTGATTCTGATATAGGGGATACCCAGTTCCTTGGCCCGGACCCAGCCCTTGTCTTCGAGGTCGGGGGTTTCCACCTTTTGTTCCTGGGGCTCGGATTGCAGGAGGGAGTCCAGGGTGTATTCCCGGGACAAAAGGTCGATAATATCTTCTTTTTTCTTCTCGTTCATATAATCGCCTTAATTCCGCCGCCGGGGGCCCAGGGCTTTTGCCATCAGGTTACCGCCTTGAACCGGCCAGCCATGCCCGGGATAAAGGGCGGATACCTCCAGCTCTTTCAGGCGCCTGCGGGTTTCCCGGGCCGATATTTTATCCTGAACGAACGGATGAAACCAGGGGCGGCTGTCCAGGTTGAAAATCGTATCCCCGGTAATCAGGGTCTTGCTCCCGACATTGTACAGGCAAACCGAATCGGGGCTGTGCCCGGGGCTCGCTATCATTTTCCAGTCCTCCCGGCCGGGAAGAAAACTTTCCGGCTGAATCCAGGAGTTGACCTCGGCTTTGATCCGGGGCCAGAAGAGGGAAGGCCGGACCTCGTCGCGCGAATGCTTGATATTCTCCCAGCGGGGAATGACATGATCCATCTGTTTCCGGAGCGGGAGGAGCGGGAGAATCCGGTGGGGGAGAGGGAGGGGCATTCTCCTCCCGTTTAAGAATTGTTTAACCTGGTCATTCAATATTACCGAAGCCCCGGTCAGCTTCTGCAAATGGTCGACTCCATTGAAATGATCAAGATGGAAATGGGTGCAGGTGATGTCGATCGGTCGGGAGGAATGCCCCCCGTTGGCCCGGCAGATCTCCTGGATGAGGCCAAATGCCAGCTCGGCCGCGCGATAAGACCCGGGATCAACAACGGTCAGCCTTTCCCCCGACAGGAGGTAGGTATTGCAGACCCCTCCCGTGATCAGGTAAACGTCCGGCTGGGGATTAGTGATCTGGCCCATTTTTCCCTGGTAAAAAATTCGAATTCCATTATAATCGGACTATAAATCACTGTAAAGAAAAAAATGCTGGATTCCTTCCTCCGAGCCTGTCCCCGCAGGTCTTAAGCGGGGAGCGGAACGAGAAGGACGACTATCCCAGAGAAGAAAAGGATTTATTTCGGGATCGATTTAATGGCTATTTTGAATCCTGAAACCGGATTATTTCTGAAAATATTATTCGTCTTTCCCTTCCTCCACGTGATTGTGGGAAAGGAATGGCGGAAGGAAACCCCCCATGTCCGCACCGTTCTGAGCGCGTTCTCTTTTTTTTACACCCCCTTCATCCGGATTGTTTTCTGGGTGATCAAGAATGACTGGTTTTACCAGTCGCCTCTCCGATATCTTTTCCCGCGCTTTGCCGAGTGGATGGTGGTGAATCTCTTTTACTCCGGGGAAATTTACACCTTACAGGAACTGGAAGCCCTTTTTGACCGGATCTACCGGAAAAATGAATACCATATCAATGTTTCCCCCTGCATCTGCCGGCATTCCACCAACAATTATGAAGAAGGTAAGCCGATCCTTTCCTGCTTCCATCTCCAGGTGGTTTCGGAAACCTTCGTTCAGTTGGTTCCCAACGGATATCCGATCTCGGTCGACACCGCCATCGCCCTGACCCGGAAGTGGGACAAGCAGGGTTTCGTCCACATTATGTACGGCGCTTTTCCCCGCCAGCCGGTGCATACCTGGGCCAAGCAGATCGCCATCTGCGCCTGCCATGATCACTGCGTCTGCGTCCAGGCCGAGAAGAAGAGGGGCCCCCAGGGCTTCCGGCCGATTAAAAAAGGCAAGAGCATCGCCCGGGTGGTGGAGGATAAATGCGTGGGGGCGGAAAAATGCGGGGCCTGCGTCAAGCGCTGTATTTTTGAGGCGGTCAGGGTTGTTGATGACCGGATCAGGATTTACGAGAACCGCTGTTATGGATGTGGGCTGTGCGTAACCGGCTGTCCCCGGGGAGGGATGGAGATGATTCCCCGGGAGGGCGGAAAATACGCCTTCGTCTCACCGGCGGTCCTCAAAGGGGCGGAGGGGCAGGAGCAGAAGGTCAAAGGTCAAAGGTGAAAGATCAAAGGAGAAGAAGGAAGGTCAAGACTCAAAGGGGAAGAAAAAGGTCAATGCTTGAAGCTGAAAGTTCAAAAAAACAAGAAATGCTGAATATAAAAGTTGAAAGCTAATAGGGGAAAATGGTTTTCCTTCGAACTTTGAGCTTTGAGCTCCGAACTGATTTTTAGAAGGGGGTGGGGGATGAGAGACAAAATAATCGGGCTAAGCATATTCATTGTCGGAATCTTCCTTCTGGTTTTTTATACCTACTTGGCCATCCTGGTCCCGGCTGGATGGGATCCCCTCAATCTGGTCAGCGATTTTGAAAACTCGATGTATTGGATAATCATCATTCCCCTCTGGATTATGATCCTGGGTTTCATGTCGATCTTAATTTGGCTCGGGTGGTCAACCCTCCGCACCCCCCCGGCCGAAATCCTGGAAAAGGAACTGAAGGAGATCGAGGAGCTCGAAAAGAAGTCCCGCGCCAGCAAGGAATAATAATGTTTATTATTTCTTGCATTTCAATATCTTAAAGTATATAAACTAAAATAATTCTTTAATTAATAATGGTTAAAAAAAACAAATATCTATCCTTAACTTTTATCATTATCTGTCTACTTTTAAATTGCGGTGGGGGTGGAAAGGGAGGGAATAAGCTTCTCCATGCCGACGGTTTATGGATCAAGGACCAGGATAACCGGGTGGTGATCCTCCGGGGGATTAATGCCGGTGGCGACGCCAAACTCCCGCCCTTCCTTCCTTTTAATAATGAAGCCTCTGCTGACCAGATCGCCGGATGGGGAATGAATGTGGCCCGCTACCTGGTGACCTGGGAAGGGATCGAGCCGGAGAAGGGGGTCTACTCCGAGGAATACCTGGAGGAGGTGGAGAAGAGGGTAAATTGGCTGACCCAAAGAGGAATATTCGTATTTATTGATTTTCATCAGGATCTCTTCGCCCGCCGCTTCTGCGGCGACGGCGCCCCGGAGTGGACCTGCTCCGACATTCCGGTGGATCCGGTAATCGTCTGCGGCCCGGACTGGTTCACCTTTTACCTGACTGACAGCGTACTTTCGGCTTTTGACCGCTTTTGGAAGAGCGACGAGCTCCAGAACCATTACGCGGAGGCGTTCCGGATGGTGGCCGGGCGGTTTGCCGGGAATCCCCGCGTGATCGGCTACGAAATAATGAACGAACCCTGGTCGGGTTCGATTCCTTTTTATAACGGCGATTTCGAGATCAATTACCTTGCGCCTTTCTACCGGAAAGTCATCTCGGCCATCCGGGAAAAGGATAAGAACACCATGGTCTTTTTTGAACCGGTTGTCACCCTGGGCGGTTTCGGGAAAAGCTATTTCCCGCGTCTCTCCGATCCCCGCCTGGTTTTCTCGCCGCATTTTTACACCCTGGGCTCGCTGCAGGGCAACGAGCCGTCGGTAGACGATGCGGTGCGAAATATCGATCAAGGGCTCGGACAGCTGGCGGAGAAAGCGAATCAATTGAGCACGCCTGTCATTCTCGGCGAATACGGGGTCCATCCCAACCAGGTGCTGGGGGACCAACTGTTGAAAGGATATTACCAGGCCCTTGACCACCACTTGATGGGCGGAACGGTCTGGAGTTATGCCCCGGAGGACCTGTGGAACCACGAGAGCGTCAGCCTGATCAATCCCGACTACACCGAGCGCCCGTACATGCAGATAGTTGACCGGCCTTATCCGATGGCGATTGACGGCGAGCCCCAGGCCTTCCTCTTTAATGACGACACCGGGGTTTTCACCCTGGAGGCCAAGGAGCCGTCCGGGAAAGCACCGACCCTGGTTTACCTGTCTGCGGAAAGGCATTATCCCAATGGATTCCAGGTTGAACTTTCATCCGGAACCTCCGAATTCGATCCGGAAAAGGAAATTCTCTCGGTTTCGCCCGGGGCGGGGATTGAAGTTTATTCGGTCACGGTCAGTCCTCAATAAGCTTGTCGCTCACCTTTCCTGTCATTCCTGCCCCGCATCAGAGTGCGGGATAAACTCCGGAAGGAATCCAGAAACAAATGCGAATTGCGGAATGGTAAATCATGGCGTCATTCCTGCGGAAGCAGGAATCTAGTCAATTTTTCTTTACCATCTGAAAATATACTTCTGGATTCCCGCTTGCGCGGGAATGACGTAATGAAATAAACCTGAAAAAAAGAAAATAACAGATGACGAATAATGTCCGGTTTCCTTCCTAAGTGTTGCTTGTATTTGCATTAGATTTTGGGGACACTAAGGCGAATGAAAACCAGTGTTTTGCCCATTATTTTTTCCTTTATCTTAACCTTAACCTCAACCTGTTTTTCCCCCGGTTGCGGGGGAGGGGAATTCCAATTTCAATCACAGTTCGACGCCATCTTCAAGAACCTGAATGAAAATTTCTGGTCGGAGGACGGCAACTGGGAAGGCGACATGATGGGGGACGCCACCGCTTTCGCGCCCCCGATCCTTTTCCAGCTGGGAATCGCGAGCAACGATCCCGCCCTGATGGAAAAAGCCAGGAAAACCACCGAGTGGGAAATAAAATCCATCGGGCTGGCCATCCAATCAATCATTTCCGGGGGAACCCCGACCGCCGCGGACGGAACGGATATTTTGACCGACGCGCTTTTCGGCGGACCGGGCCTGGTGGAAGGCTACCGCTATACCGGCGAGAACAAATATTTGATGCTGGCGGGCCTGGGGCTTTCCGGCGGGAGCGAGGTTTTATCGCTTCCCCCCTCCACCCTGGAAGTAATCTTCAACTCCGGACCGGTCGCCGGCTTCACCCAGGCCTTCGCCGGCAAGGGATTCTCCAGCCCGGTCACGGCGATCGCCACCCTGATGTCGGCCATCGTCGCCCACACCGATTTTGAACTTTACCGGGCTTCCGGGATCGAAAAATACAAGGTTTACGGAAAAGGCCTCCTGGACCGGGTGGAGCAATATTACTGGAATCCCGGCCTGGGTTTTTACGGTTCTGCGCTCCCGGATCTCTGGGACTGGGCGGTGGGGACGATGATCATGTCCCTGGCCCTGGGCTTCCAACTTACCGGCGAGACAGTTTATCTCGACCGGGCGGTTTCCCTGATTGAAACCACCGACCAGAAGATGCTGGACCCGGACCGGGGCGGGTATTTCGCCGGGGATAAAAGCGTCTCTTCCGGAAAGAGCCTGTCCGGGAACAACATTTTCATCTGGGCTTTCCTGAACATGTTTGAAGCAACCGGAAACCCCGAATATCTCGAGAGGGCCCGGAAGGTGATCGAGTTTGTCCTCAGCCGTGATATGTACGAAAAGGGAATGATTTACCATCACTGGATCCGGCCCAGCGGGGAAGGGGATTCTTTCCACTGGTCCGACCAGCCCCCAGGCCGGGCCGATTACTACTGCACCGGCTGTAATTTCATGAGTCTGGTAAATATTTATAATTACAATAAACTAAGGCAGCAGTAGTGAGTAAATGAAATGTTTCAATTGAATGGTATATACTTTTCCTGTCATTCTGAGCCCTTCGACAGGCTCAGGGCGAAGAATCTCGTTTCTGTATTGAAATTCATAAAAATCAGATCCTTCGCGAACAGATTCGCTTCGCTCACTGCATGGTTTATCCTGAGCCCTTCGAGATCCTTCTCCCGCCAGAGGCGGGATCAGGATGACAAAGAGCGAAGGACTCAGGCGCCGTCCTGAATGAAATGAAGGGATGACATTCTTTCAGGTCCTGAACTCTAAACTTAAATATGGATAAATACTCCAAATACGCTAACCGGGCCGCTTTCGGGCTGATCCTGGCCGCGGTCCTGGCGGTTCCGCTTTTTTTCTCCACCGAGGGGGAATATGTTATCGGCAAGGAGGTCGTGGCCCGGATCGCGATATATTCCTCGCTGTTTCTCTTTCTGGCCAGCGTGGGGTTTTCCAAATTTCCGGCCTTCGCCCGCTTTCAGATATTTCCGGACGCGCTGATTTTCCTGGCCGGCTTTATCCCCTCCATCATCGCGGCCCTGGATCACCGCCGGGCCTTTATTTCCTGGCTCGGTTTCCTGGATGGAGTGGTTCTTTATTTCCTGGTAATCGGCCTGGTGGATTCCCGGGCGAGAAAAAATATCTTTATCCTGGCTTTTTATCTCTCCGCCCTGCTGGTCTCCATCGGCGGGATCCTGCAGATCCTGAACGTTTTGCCCCTCGGGTATGACCTTTTTCATAAAGGCGACCCCGGCTCCAGTCTGGGACTCTCCAACTTCGCCGCCGAATACCTGCTCCTCTGCCTGCCCCTGCTTTTTGTCTGGGCGGTCCCGGCCGGGGAGAAGGGCGGATGGCTCACGGCCCTGGCCAAACTCCTGGGAATCGTGATCATCGGCCTGTATTTTTTGCTGGCCAAGAACCGGGGAGCCGTGGTAGGGATGGCAGTCGCCGGAAGCTTTTTCGCGATCGTCCTGATCCAATCCTGGCTCAGGTTCCGGGCCCAAGGAGGAGTCAAGCTCAAACCCATTCTCATCGGCGCCGCCCTGGTTCTGGTCGTATCCGGGGCGTTTCTTTTCCTGACCCCCGCCGGCTCCCGGGTGGTGGATAAATCGCTCTCCAGCTTTAACTTCAACGATCCCTCCATCCGCTTTCGCTTCCTGGCCTGGGAATCCAGTTTCAACATGTTCAAGGACAACGCGTTCTTCGGGGTGGGATTGGCCAATTTCCCCCTGTCCCTTCCCAAGTATCAAACCGCCGACCTGGACCGGATGGCCGAGCAAACCGGGACCACTGTCGATAACCCGCACAACGAATTCATATTATTTCTCTCCGAAACCGGCCTGGTAGGTTTCATCTGCTGGCTCATATTTTTAACCTCGGTTTTTCTTTTCGGCTTCCGGGAACTGAAGCAATCCCGGAACTTCACCGAGATGATCTTCGCCGGCGGGATGTTCGCCGGTTTCTGGGGTTTCCTGGCGAACTCGCTTTTCGCCTTCAATTTTCATGTCCCTGCCTCGAGCCTGGCCTTTTTCGGCCTGGTCGGGCTCTTGGAAGCGGAGTCGCGCCTGCGCCAGGAGGTGATGCCGCTTTTGGAAGTCAAACCCGCCGGGGCGGTTTCGCCCAAAGGCTGGAATATCCTGGAGAACAAACGTTCCCGGATCGGGATTTTCGTGATTTCCGCCCTGGTTCTTTTCTCCGGGTTGATCTGGGTTCGCGTGACCTGGCTGGAATACGAAGGCCGGCTCGCGTTCCTGCGGGGCATGCAGGCGGCCGGGCAGGGAAACATTGAGGATTCCCTCCCGCATTTCAACCGGGCGATCCAGCGGGATCCCCACAATTACATTTACTATTACAACCGTTCGATTAGTTACGGTTTCCTCGGGATGCAAAACGAAACGGAGGAGGATCTTCTGAAAACCCTGAACCTGCATCCCAACATGGTTTCGGCGCTTTATGATCTCGGAGCGATGCGGACGAGCGAGGGGAGGTATAAACAAGCCGAGGAGCCGCTCTCACAGGCCCTGGCTCTGAATCCTTCCCTGTATTTTGAGATCGGGGTTCACCTCGCGCAGGTTTACCTCAACCTGGGAGACCTGGCGCGGGCGCAGGAGATCGGGACCAGACTGGTCGAGCTTCGCGACGACAGCTACCTTTCGCATTTTCTTCTCGCGAATTCATATTATTTTTCCCGGGATTATCCCTCGGCCACCAAGGAATATTTCGAAACGATCAAGCTGAACCCCAACTTTACGGACGGATTTAAAAACCTGGGGCTGTCCCTGCTCCAGGAGGGAAGGATCAAAGAGGCCGTGGCGATTTATGAGAACGCCTCCGCGGAATGGCCGGAGAAGGCGGAATTATGGTATTATCTGGGCTGCGCCTACGCGGAAGACGGGAGGCAGCTGGAAGCGGAAAAGTCCATCCAGAAAGCGTTTGCCCTGGATGTCAGCCTGAAAGAGAGAGCCCGGCAGGAACCGATATTGATTAAAAACAAGATAAAGCTGGGAAAATAGTGCGGTTGAAACGCTTTTACTTTGATTGTCATTCCGGACTTGATCAAGCCTGCCCCGGACTTGATCCGGGGGAATCCAGTTTCTTCTCCTGGATCCCCGCTCCCCGATTAAAGCACTCGAGGACAAGCTTCGCGGGGATGACAAAAAGGGGATGGATTCCCGCCGGAGTTTATCCTGAGCGCAGTCGAAGGGCGGGAATGACTGATTAAATTGTACTGCCAAGCCGTCTGGCTTTCGAGAGATTTAGAATGAAACGATTATCCATCAACGTCGATCATGTCGCCACTCTCCGGCAGGCCCGCAAGGGCAGGGAGCCGGACCCGGTTTTCGCCGCGGTCCTGGCCGAGCTGGCCGGAGCGGACGGGATCATCGTCCATCTCCGAGAAGACCGGAGGCACATCCAGGACCGGGACCTGGAGGAGTTAAAGAAAATCGTCAAAACCAAACTTAACCTGGAGATGGCCAACGCCCAGGAAATCATCCGGACCGCGCTTTTTATCAAACCCGACATGGTCACCCTGGTGCCGGAACGCCGGGAGGAGCTGACCACCGAAGGGGGCCTGGAGGTCAACCTGAACCAGGACGCGATCGCCACCTCGATCCGGACCTTCCACGAAGGGGGCATCCTGGTCAGCCTGTTCATCAATCCCGACCTCGACCAGGTCAAGGCCGCCCACCGGATTCAGGCTGACATCGTGGAGATCCATACCGGGGTATATTCCGACACGGTCGGGGTGAAGGAGGTCGAGAAGGAACTCGGCCGGGTCATCAACGCCGCGAAACTGGCCGACAAACTGGGGCTCAAGGTCCACGCCGGCCACGGCTTGAATTATCAGAATGTCCAGAGAATTACCGCGATCGAGGAAATCGAAGAGCTATCCGTCGGCCACTCGATCATTTCCCGGGCCGTCCTGGTGGGGATGGAGCGCGCCGTCCGGGAGATGCGCGACCTGATCCAGCTTGCCTCCGGCAAATAAACAAAATTTACGCTTCCTTATTTTTTTGTTTTTCAATTTGACATTTCCTATATCTATTAATATGTTTAGCCCAACATAAATTCAGCATGCCTTGGTTCGGGATCGGAATTTGGCTCGGCTGTAATAGTCTTCTAAATTCCATCTGACATAGGCCGCTGTAGAGAAAAAAACATTTTTTTCAGATTACTTTTTTTAGCTTTCTGCTAAAAACACAAGGAGGTTTCTAATGAAAGCAAAAAGGATCTGGGCGGTAACGCTATCCCTGTTTTTTGGGCTAATGCTCACGGCCCAAAATTCCCTGGCCGCATGGCCTCCGCCCCCTCCCGGGTCGGATATCAACGGAAACTTTATGGATGACAATTGGGAGTACAACTGTTGTTTTGCGTTAATTGGGCCTTTCTGTGACCCACCCCCGCCGGCGCCTGGAGGGTGGATGATTATATCTCCTTTAAGCTGGGGTGTTGATACGGATGGTGACCTTATGAATGACGAAGGCGAATACGCCTGGACCAGCGGAGCCCCTTTATGGTCGTGCCCGGTTAATCCCCTCAATGGTGTTTCCGATGGCGATGCAATAATGGATGGAGTCGAGGACGCGGGGTTGGCTACTCCACCTCCGGGTTTTCCGGTAGTCCCAGCCTGGGGGGTTATGGACCCCGGAGACACCGATCCAAGCGATGATGATACCGATAATGACGGCATAGAGGATGGAAACGAGGATGCCAACCAAAACCGGGTGGTGGACCCGGGTGAGACCGATCCCAGAATTTTCGATTCCGATAATGACGGCCTCCATGACGGCCTGGAAGAAGGCCTGGCCGGTCCCCAGGGGACAGGTACCAACCCCATCCCCATCTGGGACGCCGATGCCGGCGCCACCACCACGGATCCTCTTGATGACGATTCCGATGATGACGGCATTCTGGACGGAAACGAGGACGCCAATCAAAACGGAGTGGTGGACCCGGGTGAAACCGATCCGTATGATTTCGATTCCGATAGTGACGGCCTGCATGACGGCCTGGAAATTGGCCTGGCCGGCTCCCAGGGGACGGGGACCAACCCCATCCCCACCTGGGACGCCGATGCCGGCGCCACCACCACGGATCCTCTCGATGACGATACCGACAATGACGGCATCCTGGACCCGACCGAGGACGCCAATCAAAACGGCGTGGTGGACCTGGGTGAGACCGATCCAAGCGATGATGATACCGACGATGACGGATTGATCGACGGGAATAACGGCGTCGTCATCGGTGAGGATGTCAATAATGACCGCGTCGTTGACCCGGGTGAGACCGATCCGGGGGCATGGGACACTGATAGCGACGGCCTCCCCGACGGTCTGGAAATCGGTTTAACCGGTCCCCAAGGCACGGGGACAGACCCAACCATGCCTTACTGGGATACGGACCCTTCTACCACCACCGACCCGCTCAACTGGGACACCGACGGTGATTATCTCTATGACGGTTATGATGAAGACGTGGATACCGACGGGTTCCGCGATGGGGGTAATCCCTACGACCAGATCAGCGACTGGTGGTACTGGGGTATGCCCAACATCGGCGAGACCGACCCCAACAACCCGGACACCGACGGCGATGTCCTGGGCGACGGCCTGGAATATTACCTGGCGGACAGCATGGGTCTCCCGCCTTCCCCGATGACCGACCCGCTCCTGCCGTCAACCAACGACCCTGACGGCGACGGGCTGGCCAGTGCCCTCGAAGGACTGCTCGGCACCGACCCCAACAACCCCGATACGGACGGCGACGGGCTCTATGACGGACCCGAGTATTACATGGGCACGGATCCCAATGATGACGACACCGACGGCGACGGGCTGGATGACTACTTCGAAACCCACACCTCCGGCACCAACCCGCTGATTACGGACACCGACCTGGACGGGCTGGACGATTATGAAGAGGTGATTGATCACGGCACCAACCCGCTGATGGCGGATTCCGACGCCGATGGTTTGCAGGATTTGGACGAAATCAACTTGGGCACCGATCCCTGGGACCCGGATACGGACGACGGCGGCATCCTGGACGGGATCGAAGCCAACGTGGACGGTACCGATCCCACTGATCCCTCTGACGATCTGCGGGATACCGACAGTGACGGCCTGAGCGACTACTCAGAGATCAATACCTACCTGACCGACCCGGCCGATCCCGACAGTGATGACGACGGGCTTTCCGACGGCCAGGAAGTTGCGCTGGGCACCAACCCCCTGAACCACGATACCGACAGCGACGGTGTTTCCGATTTGACCGAAGTGGCGGCCTGGGGGACAAACCCCAATTCGAGCGATACCGACGGCGACCTCTTCAGCGATTACGCCGAGGCGGTCACCTACAATACCAGCCCCGTGGCTCAGGACACCGACAACGACGGGATCAACGATTACGCCGAGGTGATCACCACCCAGACCAGCCCGCGGGCGTTCGACAGCGACTCGGACGGGCTCTCCGACGGGTTCGAGACCACCTATAATAATGGGGGCCTGGATGGGGACCCGGAGGATTACGACGCCGGCCTGGACACCAACCCCCTGAACCCGGATACCGACCGCGACGGGGTAATCGACGGGTTAGAGCTAGCCCTGGGAATTGATCCGTTGCTCGCCGACACGGACGGCGACGGCCTCTCCGACGGCCAGGAGGTCAATGTTTTTGGGACCGATCCCGATAATCCGGATACCGACGGCGATGGCTACGATGACGGCGAAGAGGTGTATGACTTCGGGACCAATCCGCTGCTGGGCGATACCGACGGCGACGGCCTCACGGATGACATTGAACTTGATGGCGCCAACCCGACCGATCCCATGAACCCGGACACCGACAACGACGGCCTCTATGACGGGGTAGAGGACGCTAACCAGAACGGAAGCCTGGATGGGAACGAGACCGACCCCAACGATTCCGATTCCGACAACGATGGTTTGTCTGACGGCCAGGAGGTTAATTCCTCCGTCACCGATCCGCTCGATCCGGACTCGGACGACGACGGCCTTTCCGATGGCCAGGAAGTAAATTTGTACGGGACCAATCCTAATAACCCCGATTCGGATGGTGACGGAATCGGGGACGGAAATGAAGTGGGTAGTTACGGGACCAATCCCCTGATCGGCGATACGGACAATGACGGGGTGGGGGATTATCCCGAGGCGGTGACCGGCGGGTCGAACCCGCTGGTGGCGGACACGGACAGTGACGGCCTGCAGGACGGCCAAGAAGACCGGAACGGGAACGGGCAGGTGGACGCGGGCGAGACCAACCCCCGGCTGGCCGATACGGACGGCGACGGGTTGAGTGACGGCCAGGAGGATCTGAACGGTAACGGGATTTTAGACCCAGGGGAAACCAACCCGCTGGTGGCGGATACGGACGGCGACGGGCTCACGGACGGCCAGGAGATCAATGTTTTCGGGACGGATCCCAATGACGATGATACCGATGGTGACGGTCTTTCGGATGGTTACGAGGTGAACGTCCCCGGAACCAATCCGCTGGTCTGGGATACGGACGGTGATACTCTTTCTGACTACGACGAAATTAATAATTACTATTCCGACCCCCTAATCCCGGACACCGACAACGACGGGCTCAGTGACGGGTGGGAGGTATGGTTGGGGACTAATCCTCGCTTTTCGGACTCGGACTGGGACGGATTGAACGACAAGCAGGAGGTTCTGATCTATTACACCGATCCGCTCGATAATGACTCCGACGATGACGGAATTGAGGACGGTCCGGAAGTGACTTTGTATAAGACCAATCCTAACCTCGGCGATACCGATAACGACGGGCTTGATGATTTCACTGAAATCAATGGATCCAATCCGACCGACCCCAACGATAACGATACCGATGATGACGGCATCCTGGACGGGACCGAGGACGCCAACCAGGACGGAAACTGGGACGCGGGCGAGACCAATCCCAACGATTCCGATACGGACAATGACGGCCTCACCGACGGCCAGGAAGATGTGAACGGGAACGGGTCGGTAGACGCTGGGGAAACCGATCCGCTGGATTCGGACTCGGACGACGATGGCCTTTCCGACGGCCAGGAAGTAAATGTCTTCGGCACCAATCCTAACCTTGACGATACCGATTCTGATGGCCTCCCTGACGGCGAGGAAGTGCATACTTACGGCACCAATCCGCTGGTCTGGGATACGGACGGGGATTCTCTTTCGGACTACGATGAAATTAATAGTTACTCTTCCGACCCCCTGATCCCGGACACCGACAACGACGGGCTCAGTGACGGGTGGGAGGTATGGTTGGGGACTAATCCTCGCTTTTCGGACTCGGACTGGGACGGATTGAACGACAAGCAGGAGGTTTTGGTTTATTACACCAATCCTCTTGATGATGACACCGACGATGACGGCCTGGAGGACGGCGAGGAAGTGAATCTGTACAAAACCAATCCCAATGACGGAGATACCGATGATGACGGGGTGGGTGATTATCCCGAAGCGGTGATTGGCGGGTCGAACCCGCTGATGAAGGACACGGACGGCGACGACCTGGAGGACGGCCAGGAAGACCGGAACGGGAATGGGCAGGTGGACGCGGGCGAGACCAATCCCCGGCTGGCCGATACGGATGGTGACGGAGTGAACGACGGTCAGGAAATTTCCCTGGGCACCGATCCGCTGAATTCGGACTCGGACGACGACGGACTTTCCGACGGCCGGGAAGTCAATGTTACCGGAACCAACCCTCTGAGTGCGGATTCGGATAATGACGGCTGGAGTGACGGTTACGAAGTTCAGACCTCCGGCACCAATCCCCTGGTTTACGACTCCGACGCCGACGGGATCTCGGATTACGCCGAGGGCGTAACCATTCATACCAACCCGCTGGTGGCGGATACCGACGGTGATGGTCTCTCGGACGGTTATGAAACCAGCCGGGACGGGAACCCGCAAACCTACACCTCGGGGGTGGATTACAACCCCAACGACGCGGACTCGGATGATGACGGATTAACCGACGGCCAGGAGGTCTCCCTGGGCACCTTTATCTGGGTCGCCGATTCGGACAACGACGGGTTGTCTGATGGCCGGGAGGTGAACGATTTCGGAACCAATCCGCGGAACGGGGACTCGGACCATGACGGCTGGAGTGACGGTTACGAAGTTCAGACCTCCGGCACCAATCCCCTGGTTTACGACTCCGACGCGGACGGGATCTCGGATTACGCCGAAGGCGTAACCATTCATACCAACCCGTTGGTGGCGGATACCGACGGCGACGGTTTGCTGGACGGTTATGAAACCAGCCGGGACGGGAACCCGCAAACCTATACTGCGGGGACGGATTACAATCCCAACGACGGGGACTCGGATGATGACGGATTAACCGACGGCCAGGAGGTGTCTTTGGGCACCTTTGTCTGGGTCGCCGATTCGGATAACGACGGGTTGTCTGATGGCCGGGAGGTTAACGATTTTGGAACCAACCCACGAAGCGGGGACTCGGACCATGACGGCTGGAGTGACGGTTACGAAGTTCAG
>JAPLJI010000069.1 GCA_026388655.1 Pseudomonadota bacterium | reverse complement strand
CGTGGGCTACGCGATGGGCGGATCGGAATTCCGATCTCCCCGGATCATGGATTACGTCCTCGACCCTATTTATGAACGGCAGGCCAAGCTGGTCAACGAGATCACCGCGGCCGCCCTCCAGGCCCAGGCCTATATGGCCAAGTCCCAGCTCACGGAGGAACAGCTGGCGGGCCTCGCGGTCAAAAACCTCCGGAACGGCGCCCGGAATCCCCTGGCCCTCCGGAAAAAAGCCAACGCCACGGAAAAAGACGTGCTCGCTTCCCGGGCGCTGGCCCTGCCCCTGCGCGAGCTGCACGCCTACACCCCGGCGGATGGAGCCTGCGCCATCCTCCTTGCCTCCGAGGAAAAAGCCAAGGAATTGGTCAAGAATCCCGTCTGGATCAAAGGGGTGGGCTTCTGCCAGGACACCTATTACCTGGGCGAGAGAGACCTGGTGAAAATGGATTCCCTGCAAAAGGCCGCCAAAACGGCTTACAAGATGGCCGGGATCACCGACCCCGCCAAGAAAATCGGGGTGTCGGAACTCCATACCACTTATGTCTCCCAGGAGCCGATTTTCGCCGAAGCCCTGGGGCTGATTCCCAAGAACTCCGGGCCCAACGCGGTCAGCAAAGGCTGGCTGGAAATTGAAGGCAAGACCCCGATCAACCCGTCCGGCGGCCCACAGGCTGCCAACCCCCTGACCGTCAGTGGGTTGATCCGGATCGCGGAAGCCAGCGCCCAGCTGCGGGGAGAAGCCGGGGAACACCAGGTGAAAAAGGCCCCCAAGCTCGCCCTGGCCCACGGGCAGATCGGCATGGCGGCCCAGCATAACGTGGTATTCGTCCTCGGTAACTAGGCCCAAGTTAAAGATGAGGAGGTGTTAAATATGAGAAACGTGGCAATCATTTCAGTCGGTTACAATGACCGCTTCGTGGCCAAGCGCCCGGACGTCAACATCCCGGAAATGATCCAGCCGGCGGTGGCGAACGCCTTGAAGAAAACCAAGATGAAACACAGCGATATCGGGGTCGTGGTGGAAGGAAACATGCCCACCTTCGAGGGGATCAATTATCCCCACCTCTGGTTCTCGGACCATATCGGCGCGGCGGGCAAGCCGGTCCTCCGGATCTCCACCGGGGGAACCACCGGGATGTCGGTCTTCCACGGGGGTTATTATTGCGTGGCCTCCGGGATGTTTGACGTCGCCATGGTCATCGGCTGGGAAAAACATGACGAGGGCGACGCCCAGGTCGGCCTTATGGGAATCGTTCTCCCGGAGGCCTTTTCCCTGTTTCAGTTCGGCCCGGACATGAGCGGGGGCCGGGGCGGCGGAATGGGACTCCTCGGAGGAGGCGGCTCCACCGGGGGCGCCAGCTTCCAGGCTTTATCCTACCTGGCCAAGGCCAAGGGAACTCCGGAACACATCGACAAAATGGCGGCCCAGGCCCGGTCTAACGCCGCCAAGAACCCCTACGCCCACCTCCAGCATCCCAACTGCACGGCCGCGGACATCGCGAAAACCCCGATGGTTTCCTACCCCCTCCGGTTCGGTCATACCTGCCCCACTTCCTGCGGAGCCTGCGTTATGATCCTGGTCGCGGAAGAAAAGGTCAAGAAATTCGCCGACACCGACCGGGTGGCCTGGGTCAAGGCCGTGGCCACCGCTTCTTCGGACGCCACCACCGGGAACCTAATTGACGGCCAGATTAATGACCCGGCGGAGCAGGCCATCTGCGAAAAAATCGCCGCCCCCAAGGCCTACCAGCTGGCCGGGATCCAGAATCCGAAAAAGGAAATTCAGATGTGCGAGGTTTACGACGGGTTCGCCCACCAGGAACTGATGTGGCCCGAAAAGCTCCACCTGGTCGACAATAGCTGCAAGGCCATCGACGAAGGCCGCCTCGCGATTGACGGCGAAATGCCGGTTAATCCCTCGGGCGGGGTGGTTTCCACCAACGCTATCGGGGCTTCCGCCATGGTGCGGGTCGCGGAGGCTTCCCTCCAGGTGATGGGGATGGCCGAGGGCGGGCACCAGGTTCCGCGCCGGGTCAAGAACGCCCTGGCCCACGGTTGGGGGGGATTGTTCCAGTTTGTCACCATCACCATTGTCGGGGATGAACCGGTCAAACGGTAAGGGGCGGATAAATCTGGAATGCGATTAAACCAACTCGCGAATTAAGGAGGCCAATAATGCAAAAAGAGAAAAAAGAAACCCGGCAGGTAAGCGACATCCTGGATATGAGCCTGCTCAAGTGGCGGATCGAGGCCGACGGTCTTGAGCTCCTGGTTCAGGGGTTCAAGGAGAAAAAGATCCTCGGCCGGAAGTGCCACAAATGCGGCATGGTTTATGTCCCGGGGCCCTCATATTGTCGCAAATGCTTCATCGACATCCAGGACGTGGTCGAGGTCAGCAAGAAAGGCAAGATTGCCTGTTATACCGTCAACCTGGCCGATGTCCGGGGCAACCCGGTGGACGAGATATCAGTGGCGGTCCAGGTCAAACTGGACGGTTCCGATTCCTGGATGATGGGACAGCTGGAAATTGATGATTGGAAGAAGGTTCACGTCGGGATGCCGGCGGAGCTGATCTTAAGGGAAGAAACCACCGGGGCCCTGGCGGACATGGTCTGCTTCCGCCCGATCTGATTTTTACCCTTTCTTTGAATAGAATGAACAGGCCCGGGGTTAACCCGGGCCTTTATTTTTTCGCTCCGCGCTAAATTGCGACCCCTACCCTCATCCACCTCCGGCCACCTCCCACCCCGCCCGCTGGGTAACCGGGCAACCGTCTCTTTCCGGCCAGGGATCGTACTCAAACACCTCGTTCCCACCCTTAAACCGCCCGCTCAGGATGTCATAAATCAGGGGGAAAATCTCGGCTTCAATCAATCCCAGATGTCCCAAAGACTTCACCATGATGCGATGGATGTTTTTCGCGCCCCGGGGATAAAGCGAAAATTTATGCGTGATCAGGGGATCACAGCTGCCGTGGATGATGAAAAGATTTACCTCCTCGGGAAACAGGCCTTTCACCAATTTTTTCACGTAATTATTCCAGGGCAGAAGCTGCCTCCCGCTCTGGAGGAACCAGACCGGGATGGCAAACTCGGAACCGTTTTCCGGAATCGCCATGCTGATCACCTTGTCCACATGCTCGGGGACCCGGCGCGCGAGGGCCACCGCGATCATGGCTCCGGTACTGTGCCCGATGATATCCGCCCGGCGTCCGGTGATCTCGTGGGCGCGGATTATCCTCTGCGTCAGGCGATCCTCCACGAACCTGAGGTCCCGGTAAAAGGGATAAGGAGTATTATCGACGTTGAAACCCTTCTCATCCAGAAAATCCTCCAGGTCCATCAAGGCCGCCTCTCCCTGCAGATACCCGTGGAGGGTGAAAATCGGGTTGCGGGTGAAGTTCTCCGGGCGCCAGATTTTCCGGTCCCTCCCCTCAAAAACATGACGAAGATGCCGACGGAGGTTTTTTCTTCCGGCCCGGATTTCATTCCCCATTACGGTCTGAAAATCATGAACGAAACCTTTGATCTTTTCGGTCTTCATTTTGAGCGACATGCAGCCAACCCCTCCTCAAACTGCAGATTAACTTCGAGCCCGGAGGCTTTCCAAAATTTGGGTTAGATTTTAATTTCCTTGTGGTATAATAACAAGCCACGATTTAATTATAAGGAGATTAAACCATGAATTTTTCCGATTGGACCCCCATTTCCCGGGAAGAAAATGCCTGGCATTACGACGAGCACCCCGACTACTGGCAGTGGCTTTATTTCGATTTCATCTTCACCAATGGATACACCGGGGCCGCGGTCATTTTGCCCCGCTCGGTCGGTTCCGTTCCGGGGGTCAGTCTCCCCAGGCTTACCCCCGAGGTCTGGCTGACCGTTCTCACCCCCGAGGGAAAGCGCTACGACGCCAAGAAAGCCTATCCCCTTTCCGAATCCCAGGGATCCCGGAAGGGTCTGAAGGTAAAAGTCGGGAAGAACCTGGTTAGTTGCGTAGGCGATCGCTACCAGCTCAATTTATCGGAAGGAGAAATCGGGATGGAGCTGGAGCTTTCACCCCTCCTGCCACCCTGGACCCCCCTGGACGAAATGGGGTTTTCCAACCCCGCTATGTTCCAGCCTTTCGATCCCTCCGGTTCCGCCTATTTCAATTACATCGAATTCGTACCCCGCGGGGATGTAAAAGGAACGCTGGCGATCGCGGGAAAGAAAGTCCCCGTGACCGGGTTGGGGTATCACGAGCAGGGCCGGGGGAATATCATCCTGGGCCGCCTCTTCGAGCGCTGGTACTGGCTCAAATTCTGGCTGGATGATTTTACCTTTATCATGCCCGCCGGGTACATGCCCCCCGAGCTGTTTAGCTCCAAGCTCATCTGCGCCCTGCTCGCCCGCGGCCGGGAAAAGCTCCTCAATTTTACTGACTTCGGCCCCGACCTGAATATCATCCAGGAATCCGATTGGAGAACCGAGCCGAACACCAAATCCCCTTACCCGGGGAAGATGCGCTTCGAATTCGAACAGAACGGAATCACCGTCCAAGGTTCCCTAAAATCCGGGCCGATGGTGGAAGCTTTTCTTTTTTCCTATCCCCGCTACCCTACTAAAAAACAGCCGGCTTACCTTCGCTTCCTGGCCGAGCTGGAGCTCAACCTTGACATTAACGGCGAAAAAGTAAGAAAAATCGGTTCAGGTATGCAGGAAATAATGAATTCGGGAGGATGAATTGGACCACCCCCAACCCAGCTACTTGGAATTTGTCCAGGCCGCGGTGAATTCCTCGCCCTTCTACCGGCATATGGGCATGCGGGTCGAAAGCTGCGGAGACGGACGGTCCAGATTTATCATGGAAGCCGGGGAATCCCTGACCAACATCTACGGATCCCTTCACGGTGGAAGCCTGGCTTCCCTGATCGACTCGGCCTGCGGCCTGGCCCTGGCCAGCCGTCTGGATGCGACCGAGATGGCGGTGACGGTCGATCTCAACATCAAATACCTCCGGCCCGTATACCCCGGCCGCCTTGCCGCGACCGGCCAGGTAATTTACCGGGGGAAAATCGTAGGGGTGGAAGAAGCGGAAATCCACCAGGAAAACGGTGAGCTCCTGGCCAAGGGGACCGCCGTGCACGTTATCTCCAGGAGAACATCGTGACCGAACGACCCACCAAGGTTCTATTAGTTGACGATGTTCGGCTTTTTCTCGAACTCGAGAAAACCTTCTTCCGCCGGCAGGGTTGCGAGATCTTTACCACCACCGCCGGGCCGGAAGCCCTGGATCTCGCCCACAAGGAAAAACCCGACCTCCTGGTTCTGGATCTCTACCTTCCGGAAATGGACGGCCTGGAAGTCCTCAAGCGCATCCGCTCCGATGAAGAGTTGAAAAAAATCAAGGTGATTATCGTCAGTGTCAGCGGCAAGGAGGAAGACATCCAAGCCTGCAAGCGCGCCGGCTGCGATGCCTACCTGACCAAGCCGATCACCCAGAAAATGCTCCTGGACACCGCGGCGCAGCTCCTGCGCATTCCCCAGCGGATTGATATCCGCATCTGGGTCGAGATCGAAGTGGAAGGATTCCAGGATGGGGAAAAATTCTACGGTCAATCCGACAATATCAGTATCGGCGGTATCTATGTTAAATCCGCCAAGGAATTCCCGACCGGCACCTCGGTCAACCTCCGCTTCTCGCTACCCGGGCATGAGAACGTTTTTTCCATCCGCAGCCACGTCCTCCGCATGGAGAAACTCCCCGTGACGATCGGCAAATTCCGCTTTGGGCTGGGGTTCCGCTTCATCGATCTCAGCCCGCAGGAGTCCCGCCAGATCCAGGCCTTCGTCCAGAAGACTATGGAAAAATAGCGTTGCGTCAGCCGGCCAAAATCCCCTTCCGGAATCTTCCGGCCATCCAGGCCAGAAAAAATTCCCGGAAACCCGGCCGGTCCAACCAGTTCGGCCAGAAAAACAACCTGTCCGCTCATTCAGAAAAGGGAGGAACGCATGTTCACGACTTCCGATTTACGCAAAGGAAAAAAAGTTAAGCTGGAGGGAGGCCTCTATACGGTGATCGATTTCCAGCACGCCCGCACCGCCCAGCGCCGGGCCAACGTCTGGATGAAGCTGAAGAATCTCAAAACCGGGGCCGTCCTGGAGAAAACCGTGAGCGCCGGGGAAACCTTCGAAGAGCCGGACTTCGAGGAAAAAACCCTCCAATACCTCTACAACGATGGGACCAATTATTACTTCATGGACGGGAAAAGCTTCGAGCAGCTCCACATCACGGCCGAAACCCTGGAGGAAACCCGGCAGTACCTGATGGAAAGTTCCGAGTACCGCGTCCTTTTCTTCGAGAAAAACCCCATCGCCCTGGACCTGCCCACCTCGATCGTGTTGAAGGTGATCGGCACCGAGCCGGCGGTCAAGGGCGACAGCGTCACCAACATCACCAAGGCCGCCACCCTCGAATCCGGGCTGGAGGTCAAGGTCCCCCTTTTCATCAAGGAAGGCGACCAGATCAAGGTCGACACCCGTTCCGGGGAATACCTCGAGCGGATCACCAACCGCTGAATTCAGCCACCGCGAAAAGCCCTTTCCTGCTTAATTGCACAAAAAAGCCCCGGGTTTCCCCGGGGCTTTCGAAAAAAAACCGCAAGGTTCGGGAACTTTTACTTGGGCTGGGCCAGTTCCTCGTCGATTACCTGCTTGAAAACCTCGTAGGGCTGGGCGCCCACGACCCGTTTCCCGTTGATGAAAAAGCAGGGGGTTCCATTTACCCCGAGTTTCGCGCTTTCCTGGAGGTCCCGGTCGATCTGATCTCGATGGCACTGTTCATCCAGGCATTTGGTGAATTTCTTCATGTCCAGCTTGAGTTCCTTGGCGTGATTGATCAGGCTCTGCCGATCAATCGCTTTGGTGGAGAAGATTTTGTCATACATTTCCCAGAACTTGCCCTGGTCCCCCGCGGACATAGCCGCTTCGGCGGCCGGCCGGGCGTTCTGGTGGAACTGCAGGGGAAAATTCCGGAAGGTTAACCGGATTTTCCCGGGATACTCCTGCATAATCCGGTCGACGGTCCCCCAAGCCCGGGCGCAGAAAGGACACTCAAAATCAGAAATCTCCAGGATGGTGATCGGGGCATTGGCCGGTCCCCGGCTCGGCAATCCTTCAACGTTAACCTCCACCTTGGCCGGAGGTGGAGGAGGTGTGGGAGGCTGATTCGGATTGGGGGAAGGCGCATCCCATCCCATCCTTTGGGCTACCCCGGGAGGAACCGCCCGATTACCCGCTTTCTTGGTCTTCTGCCCGATGAAAAACCCGCCCACGCCCACGGCGATAACCACCGCCACGATTAAAGCTATCTTTGCTCCTTTTCCCATGAATTCGATCTCCTTTCCCGGTGTTTCCCTATTTTTTTACCGGTTCTTGAAACAAACCTTTTTATTTTAGCTCTTTAACCGCGTCTTGATAAACCGCAAAATCCTTCGAGGAAAAAAGCACGAACCGCACTTCCTGAATCTCCGGATGGTTTCCCAGGCAATCAACCACGGTTTTTATCGCAATCCGGGAAGCCTTCTCAATGGGATAATTATAGGCCCCGGTGCTAATGGAGGGAAAAGCCAGGGATTTTATTCCCTGGGTGGAAGCGACCTCCAGGCTCCGGCGGTAACAGGAAGCCAGGAGCTCGGGCTCGCCGCGGCCGCCGCCCCGGAAGACCGGGCCCACGGTGTGAATAACGTAACGAGCCCTGAGCCTTCCGCCGGAGGTGATTACGGCATTCCCGGTTTTGCAACCCCCGATTTTTTTACATTCCTCGAGGATCTGGGGGCCCCCGACCCGGTGAATCGCCCCATCCACCCCGCCCCCGCCCAAAAGAGTCTCGTTGGCGGCGTTAACAATGGCTTCCGTCTCTTCCCGGACAATATCCCCCTCCTTGATCACCACCCGAGATTTTCCCGCCTGGAATTCCATTTTTTCCGTCCCCGGCCTACCGGGATTCAAGAGGTTTTTCGGCTTTCCTTTATAAACTTAACGATACAATAGATCCCGAAGAGCACCATTACCGCCGCGCCCAGGTTCATCGGCAGGCTTACCGGATTGGGCCCGGACAGACGCGCGGCCGTTCCGGAGCGGAACTCCTCGAGGGTTCCCACCACCTGATAACGGGAAAAAGTGGCGCCGATGATATAAAGGTTCAAAACCACCGCCATCCCGATCACCAGAAAAGAGAGATTTTTGCCCTTCCGCTCCGCCCAGATCCCCCAGATGTAGCCCAGACAATAAGGGAAAAAATAAAGCACGATCACAATGTAGATAAGACCGGGAATGGACGTCTGGCTGTCCTCCAGGAAATACATCCACATCCAGTCCGGGGCCCGGAAATATGACCAGAGCGCCGTCGCCGTGAACAGGGCCGAAAGAATCAGTCCCCGGAAAAACCAGGACGATTTCAGCAGATCCCCGTTACCGCCCAGTTTCTGGGTGTTCAGGCGGGCGAAAAGCGCGCCAAAAAGCATCAGGGTCGGCGAATCAATGATAAATGTGGAAATCACCCCCCTCCGGAAACCAACTCCCCAAAAAACGATTGAGATCGAATTTAATTTTCCAGGACAAAGTAAATATTAACCTTGACCAGATATTCGGTGATCTTTCCGTCCTTGACCTTGGCTTCCTGACTCTTAACTTCCATTGTCTCGATGTTCCTCAAGGTTTTGGCCGCGCGGCCGAGAGCCGTCGCGATGGCATCATCCCAGCTCTTGGTGGAGTGGCCAATAACCTCCGTAACCCTGCTGACTGTCATTTGCCTATCCTCCTTTTTGATTGTTAAACTATTTTTTTGTCCCTGAATTCAAACGCAACCTGTTTCGCTCATTTCCGCGAAGAATTACCAGTTCTAATTCTCCTTCCCCTCCGGAAGACTGGATAATTCTCTCTAAATCCGCCAGCGAAGTCAATTTACCCCCCTCGGCTTCGACGATGATATCGCCGGGGATCATTCCCTCTCTCGCGGCCGGTCCCTCCGGCGTCACCGAACTGACCAGCAGGCCCTGGCTGGGCTCAACCTGAAATTGCCGGGCCAGTTCGACGGTAAGGGTTTGCAGCCGGATTCCCAGGGATGCTATTTCTTTCCCGGGAACCTCCTCCGGGGCTCCGGTTACCCGCGCCCCGTTCTCCCGGGAAAACAGGGCCTCCGCCACGTAAACCGGAGCCTTAGCCCGCAAGGCCAGGGCAATCGCGTCGCTGGGACGGCTGTCCAGGTAAATTCGCTCCTTCCGACGGGCTATTTCCAGCCGGGCGAAAAAAGTGTTCCCCTTGATTTCCGTAATCACCGCCGCCTGGATCTGGCCCTGGAATTGCTGGACCAGGTTGATAAATAAATCATGCGTCATGGGCCGGGGTCGATTTTCCTGTTTCAATTCGGAGAAAATCGCCCGGGCTTCGGCTTCCCCGATCCAGATCGGCAGAATCCGGCGGCCGTTAACATCCTCCAAGAATACCACCGGGTTCCGGGTGGCACGGTCCCAGCCAACCTCCTTGACGCTGACCTGGACCAGCTTTTCCGGATGACAATTCCGGCAATGCCGGTGGCAGGAAAACAGGAAACCCCAGATCATTATTACCGCCGCGATCGTAAGGGTTCTGATAATAAAATCTTTTTTCATTACCGCCTTATTTTTGGTATCGAGATTCTGGTTTTTCTGAACATTAATTACCGGCTGTTTGTTCTCGGGAACCGGCTACTTTATTAGACCCGCTTTTTCCTTTCCTTGTTCATCCTTTCCACCGCCACCTGGTCCCCGACCCTTAAATTTAAAATCTAATCCGCCTGTCCCTGGTTAACCGCGATCTCCAGAAGACCGAAGCCTCCGATGGTGGCCAAAGCCCGGCCCGGGGTACCTTTTTCCGAAATATTTCCGGGAGAGATCATCACTCCGCGGGGACAATATTTTCCACCCAGGGGAGAAGAAAAACGGAGTAGTAGGACAGGAGGGCGTTAAGCTCATACAGATCGGCGGGGTGGAAATCCGGATCTGCGCTTCCCGCCCCGTTCAGGTTGGGGATTCCGTTTAAGTTCACCCAGAAAAGATCATTGAAAGAAGGATCGGGAAAAGGAAAATAGGGAGCCGGGGAGATGACGCCGTCCGCCGGAATCGCGGTCACCCGGGGGAAATCCGGGAAAAGATCGGTTTCGGAGAAATGCCCGCGGTCGGAAGCAGCCGAACGGGAGCAGATAAAACCGGTGGCCGCCTCGGGATATTCACAGGCATCCCATTCCAGGAGAAAGCGGTTCGCGTCCTGGAAACGATCTACTTTGAATTCCCCCTCATCATCAAACGCCTGATCCCGGTCCTCACCCGTATTCCAGGCCGGGAGCAGTGACCGAGCGGAAACGGGCTCCCGGAAGTAATGACCCAGTTCAAATTCAAGATGATCGCCCACCGCCCCGGTTAGTCCCTGCCAAATCTCCCGGCTCAGATTCGAGGATATCCCCAGGGACTCGCTCGCTCCCGCCAGAACCACCTCCGCGATCGGAAAGAGGTGCCGATACAGGGAAACCCGGCGGGAGGAAAAGCTGAATGAATCGGAGATGGCCCTGATTCCCTGGATCGCTTCCGGGGTGAGATTAATTTTTAATCTCAAGGAGGTCCATTGCGGAATTGTTAACTCCGGGAAAAGCAAGGGTTCGCCCCCCGAATATTTCCCGTCGCCGTTCGTATCCTCGTAATAAACCAGGTGGGAGGAACAGGTTCCCTTTCTTTTTCCCAGCCAATCCAGGGCGTTCAGCAGACTACCGGTGGCCTGCCCATACCATTTCCCGGCCCTGATCATCCGTTCCTTTCCATCCGGGGCCAACTCCAGAAACTCCGGATACCGGGAATCCTTAAGGAGATAAACCAGGAGACCGGAATAAAGGGAGAAGTCCGGAGGACCATTTACCAGCTCCTCCGAAAGATACCGGGAGGCAAAATTCACCAGCCCCAGATAATCCGCCAAAAAATTCACGGAATAAAGCTGTTCGATTCCTCCCAGAACCGAGGAAATAACGGCATCCAGAATGAAAATATCCCCGAGATCGTATTCGCCGCCGAGATCAACAACCTTCTGTTCCCCGGAGTAAACGGGGGCGGAGGCAATGGAAAAACTAAAACGGGAATCATTACTTATCAAGGCCAGTCGGGAAGAAAGCAGGAGAAACCTGGTGCGATAATTTTCCAGGATTTCCCGGACCGCTTCATAAACCATCTGGTTGCCGGGTTGATCAGCGCTTGGGAACAGACCTCCATTGCCGGGTGACATGATGAAGGTAGGCACTTGCAGGAGCTGGTTCCCCAGTTCCAGCAAGCCCGTCAAAGCCAGGCCAAAGCTGGCCTGGGGATGGGTGGAGTCGTACCGGTCCAAAACTCGGGTGAAATACGCGCGGGCTCCGACATAATCAGCCTGACCAAGCCGGGATTTTCCTTCCTCCAGCAGTGTGGCCATCTCGGTCAGGTCTGACTGCCCGACCCGTCCACAACCACTCCCGTTATAAACCTGGAGCCCGAGCAGCAAGAACCCGCAGACGGCGGGGAAAAACAACATTTTCCGTCTCGTTTGTTTATGCATAGGATTATTATAATCTTTTCATTCCTTCCCTGTCATTCCCAAAGATTTTGTTCATTCGTAAAAAAATCGGTAAAAGAGAATTGTTTTAGAAGCGAAGGCTTATCCATAGACTTGGAAATGTCACCTTTCAACTTTTTTATGAATGAACCAAAGATTTATCCGGTTGACCGGAACTTTGAGATCAGATATAAGGTAAGTAGGTATAATTAAGGGCTAAATATATCAATTTATGTCAATTTTTCTCCATCGTTGCTCAATTCTATTTACTATCATAATCCTGACATTTTCCTTCGCGCTGAACGCCCAGGCCCAAAACCCTGATCAACTCTTTGAAACCGCCAAGAAAGAGACGGATCGGCTCAATTCCTCCCCGAGCGAGAAAAAGATCCGTACGAACTGGATTTCCGTCATCCAGCGGTTTGAAAAAATCGCCCAGGATTATTCCCAGAGCCCGGAAGCCCCAAAGTCCCTTTACCACGCCGGAAACCTTTACGCCAAACTCTATGACAGCTCCCATCTTAAAAGTGATTTGAAGGCGGCTGTCTCCGCCTACGAGAACCTCGGGGATAGCTATTCCCAGGATCCTCTGGCGGACGACGCTTGGTTTCTCGCGGCGGAGCTTTACCGGACCAAGCTTAAAAATCCGGAACAAGCTTTTGTCTTATATAACAAAGTTATGACTAGATATCCCGAAGGCGATATGGTAGGGAAAGCTAGCTACTGGAATACCCGCCTGGAAGGCAAGCTCGCCGCCAAGCCGGTTAAAAAATCTTCTTCTAAAAACAAAGCGAAGAGAAAACCCGTCCCGGAGCTGGACATTAAAAATCCCGTCACCGTTCAGGGAATCCGTCACTGGTCCGGGCCTGAGTACACCCGGGTGGTGGTTGATCTTTCCGATCGGGCCAATTACCGGCGCCATCTGCTCCGCTCCGATCCGGAAAATAAAATGCCGCCTCGCCTTTTCCTGGACGTATACCCGGCCAGAATCAGCCCGGAGCTCAAGGATCCCATCGTCATCAGTGACGGCCTCCTGAATAAGGTCCGGGCCTCCCAGTATCGGAAAAATGTGGTGCGGATTGTCCTGGATATCAACAGTTTTGAAAAAGATACGGTCTTCCATTTCGTCAACCCCTTCCGGGTCGTGGTGGACATTGAGGGAAAACCGGAGCCCTCCCCGGAGGGAGTGGCCGCCTTGGTTAAAACCGAAGAACAAGCCATCGAAAATATCATCGCGGGCAACACGCAAAAACCGGCGGAGGCAGAGCCAAAACCCAAGCCCGCGGTTTCCGCCCCCCTGACCCTGGCCAAGCAATTCGGACTGAAGGTCAAAAAAATCGTCGTTGACCCGGGCCATGGGGGAAAGGATCCCGGCGCGATCGGTCCGAGCGGATTGATGGAAAAGAACATCAACCTGCAGATCGCCCGCTACCTCCGTAACCTTCTGGAAGCGGAGAAATTCCAGGTCATCATGACCCGGGACTCAGATGTTTTTGTCGATCTTAACGCCCGCACCACCCTGGCCATGAAGGTTAAGGCGGATCTTTTTATTTCCATCCACGCCAACGCGAGCCCGCGCCGGAATGTCTCCGGGATAGAAACCTACTATCTCAACCCCACTACGGACCCCGAAACCATGCGTCTGGCGGCCCTGGAAAACTTCACCTCGCCCAAGGGCCTCAGCGACATCGAAGATATCCTGCAGGATCTTCTGCTTTCCTCCAAAATTGAAGAGTCCGGCATTTTCGCCGTTTCCGTATTGAACAAAATGATTCCGGGTGTGAAGGAATTAAACCCCACCGTGGAGAGTCACGGGGCCAAGCCTGCTCCCTTCTATGTTCTGGTGGGAGCGAGCATGCCGTCAATCCTGGTTGAAGTTTCCTATATCTCCAACCCCAAAGAAGAAAAACTCCTTCATCAGGATGGTTACCTTAAAGCCCTGGCCCAGGCCATCGCGGACGGGGTCAACGAGTATGCCCGGAGCTATTTAACCACCGCTAACTGGGAAAAAGATTGAGGCGATATGAAAATCGGTATCCTCTCTGATACCCATGACAACCTGCCCAGGATCCGCCAGGCCGTGGATCGGTTCAACCAGCTCGGAGTGGAATTCGTGATTCACTGCGGTGACTTCATCGCCCCCTTTTCCTTAAAACCCCTGCAAAACCTCAATTGCGAATACGTAGGCGTATTCGGCAATAACGATGGAGAAAAGATGGGACTCCAGTCCAGTTCCTCGGGACGGATCCGCGTGGAGCCGGCCACCATCGAATTGGCCGGCAGGAAAATTTCCTTCTTCCACGACATCGAAATATTTTTCAACCTGGCGGCCGATTCCCAGGCCTTCGACTTGATCTGCTCCGGGCATACCCACAAAGCCCACGTCGAACGCCGGGGGAAATCCCTGATCGTTAATCCCGGGGAATGCGGGGGCTGGCTTTATGGCACTTCCACCATTGCCATGGTGGATCTGGACAAACTGGAAGTAGAAATAATCAAACTCGAATGAAAACAGTCCCAAGTCTGAACGCTATTAACGCTATTAACGCTCTAAACGCATGACGAACCTTAGCGATCTGATCGACCGATATCTCGAATTCCTGCGGGTGGAGAGAAGCCTCTCGCAGAATACTCTCGAGTCTTACGCCCGGGATTTGGTTTTCTTTGTTGATTTTTTACCACCTGCCGCCCCAGCCCATGAGGAGGAAAAACCGGGAGCAACCCCTCCCCACCTCGAGCTTTCCCAGGACGACATCCGTTTTTTCATCCACGGGCTCCGCGCCAAAGGTTTGGCCCAGCGCTCCATCAACCGGATTCTCTCCTCCGTTCGCGGTTTTTATAAATTCCTGATCCGGGAAGGTATGATGGGGAAAAATCCCTTCTCGCTCTGCGAATCGCCCCGCTTTGAAAAAAAGCTCCCATCTTTTCTCAGCCCGGAAGAAACCCGACTGCTGATTGAATCCACTCCGGATCCGGGCACACGTTCAGACCCGGCCGGGATCCGTGACCGGGCCATGCTTGAGACCCTTTACGCCACCGGCCTCCGGGCCACCGAGCTGGTTTCCCTGAAGCTAAACGACCTAAACCTGCAATCCGGGTTCCTGCTCTCCTTCGGCAAAGGTGCCAAGGAACGCCTGGTCCCGATCGGCCAGGAAGCCTTGAAATGGCTCAAGGAATACTTAGTCGGGCCGAGAATAATATTTCTGAAAAACCGGCCTTCCCCTTATGTCTTTCTCAACCATTCCGGGGAAAAATTAACCCGTCAGGGCTTTGCCAAGATCCTGAAACAGCGCGCCCTGAAGGCCGGGGTGGCCACGAATGTCTCCCCCCATACCTTGCGCCATACCTTTGCCACCCATCTCCTCGAGGGCGGCGCCGATCTCCGGGCGGTCCAGGAAATGCTCGGCCACGCCGACATCTCCACCACCCAGATCTATACCCACGTCAATCGGGAACACCTGAAAAAAATCTACGACAAACATCATCCAAGAGCCTGAAACAAGTAGCCGGGATCCAGTCGCCAGTTACCGGTAGCCGGTAGCCGCAAGCTTTAGCTTGCGAAAATACCCATTCCATCTCAGAAGTTGCTTAACTTATTTAATGAGACCGTTGCAAAATACTTAAAATGTCACCCTGAGTCCTTCGCTCTTTGTCATCCTGAATCCTTCATTCTTTGTCATCCTGATCCCGCCTTGGGCGGGAGAAGGATCTCCATTCATTCAGGATAAACTCCGTGAAGAATCTCGAAGGGCTCAGGATAAACTTCGCGAAGGGTCTGGTTTTTCTGGCTTCTCCATCGGAAGAGAGATTCTTCTCCCCCGCCACAGGCGGGGGCTCAGAATGACAAAAAAAGCTTCTTGCAACGGTCTCATAAACACGATGTAAGTAAGCCGATCCCTCATTCTTCGGGACAGGTCCCTCCTATGTCGGGATAAATAAATCGGCAAACTACAACAGATTTGTTTTAGTTCTGGAATTGGCTTGAACTTTGGATTTTTTGAGCTTCATTTGACATTTGGATTTTGATATTTGAAATTTGTTCTATGCTTTCAAAATATTTTTTGATTTTCATTCGTCAATCGTCAATTTAAAATCGTCATTCGGCGTGAACCCTTTTGTAAAACGTTTCCTCGATTTCTTCCTCCCTCCGGCTTGCTCTCTCTGCGGACGGGCGGGCGCGGAATTGGTAGAAGGAGCGATCTGCTTTAACTGCCGGAAGCTACTTTTCCCGATTCACCCTCCCCTCTGCCCGCATTGCGGCCGGCCCTTCGCAGCGGGGGATAGCCACCCCTGTTCCAGATGCATGGAAAGAATGCCAAACTATGATTTTGCCCGGGCCGGGGGCCTTTACCGCAACGCCATGATTACCGCCATCCACAGTCTAAAATACCGGGAGCGGATCCACCTGGCCAAAGATCTGGCCGGATGGACATTACAACAATGCGAAGATTACTGGTTTCTTCCCAAGGCCGATATGCTTATCCCCGTTCCCCTTCATCCCCGGAGACTTAAAGAACGCGGCTTTAACCAATCCCTGCTGATCGGCCGGGTATTGTCCGAGAAATTATCCATCCCTTGCAATCCTTTTATCCTGATCCGCGCCATCGACACCCCTCCCCAGGTCGGGCTCTCGGAAGAAAAGCGGAGAATGAATGTCCGCGGCGCTTTTGAAATCAGCCGGAAGAAAGAATCGCTCGTCGCGGGGAAAACATTACTTCTGGTTGATGACGTTATGACCACCGGCGCGACGGTCGAAGAATGCGCCCGGACCCTGAAAAACTCGGGTGCGGAAAAGGTTTATGTGCTGACAATCGCACGGGTAGAATAAACAGACGATGGCCCAGACTTCGCCCGGCTATCCTCGGCTTGCGCCTCGGAGGACTTCAGGGCTACGTCGGGCTCGCAGAGCTCGTAAGCAGTAAGCAGTAGGCAGAAAATATCCGCAAAAAAGCAGACCTGGATTCCGGCTTTCGCCGGAATGACAATAGAATAAACAATAAGGAGAAGTTAAAAATATCCCTATGAAACCAAACATACGACTGGCGATTCTTTTGATATGTTTCATCCTCTTTTCCGGGTGTGGGAAAAGTAGTAATTACGATTACCGGATGCCGCTGGCCCCGGACAGCCCCTGGCCGAAGTTCCGCCTGAACGCCGAGCAGAATGGCCGGAGTCCGATCCAGCCCAACAAAAAGGATGGATTATTCTGGAGCTTTCCCACCGGCAAGGGAGTTTTCAACTCGCCGGTGATCAGCGGCGACGGAACAATCTACATTGGCTCGGCGGACCGGATTTTTTACGCCTTGAATCTTGATGGAACTGTCCGCTGGCAGTTCCTGACCGGTGAAATAATTGACTCTGCCGCCCTGCTTGATAATAAAGGCCGGGTTTATTTCGGTTCCGGAGACGGTTGCCTACGCGCCTTGAATGCTCAAACCGGGGATTTGATCTGGCAATTCCTGGCAGATGAACCCTCGGTTAATAATGCATTTATTCGCTGGTTTGAAGGCAACGTGGCGATGTCTCCCAACGGGGACTTGATCGTTCCCAACGATAATTACTTCTTGTATTCAATCAACCGGGATACCGGACAGGTGAACTGGCGCTTCAAATCCCCGGACCAAAACTGGTCGCTTCCCGCCCTGGATACCATCACCGGCAACCTGTTCTTCGGCAATGATAACGTGGTCAAGCTCTTCGGCGACAACTCTTTTTCCGTTGATAAGAACGGAAACAAGCTCTGGTCCAACTTTTCCAAAGGCGCGATCGCGGCCAGTCCTCTTTTAACCGCTCGAGGCACTATCCTCCTGGGCGGGTTTGACGGATTCTTGCACGCGTACAACTCATTCAACGGTCAGGAAATCTGGAAATTCGGCGCCCGCGACCATATCTATGCCAGCCCCGCCGAGCTCTCGGACGGCACCATCATCCAGCCGGCCGCGGATGGAACCATCTACGCTCTCGACCCGGAAAGCGGCTCCCAGCTCTGGGCCTTTGATACCCGCGAAGCCGTCCGTTCCTCCCCGGCCGTTGACGGCCAGGACCATATCTATGTCGGTTCCGGGGAAGGCCGACTCTTTGTCCTCAATCCCGAGGGAACCTTGCGCTGGGCCATCCAGCTCATCGCGGAGGAACGCAATGATCTCAATTCCTCCCCCGCCCTCGGTAAAAACGCCATCTATACAGCCGGTGAAAACGGAGAGGTCTTCAGCATCCCCTACGATTACTGTTTACGGAAAGAGATGCAGGATGATTCCCGATGTTTGCTGGGGCCAGGAGAAGATCTCCCCACGGAGGGGACCCATCTTTTCTATACCACCCAGTTCGGCGGCCTGCTGACCAATCCGCCTGAAACTATTAATGCCAATGCCGCCCTGGCTTTCTCCCTTTTCGTCCGCCAGAACGGCGATACGGCTTTGGCCCTGATCGACTCGAATTCGGTCCAGATCAGCTCCGATCCTCCCTCCCCTATCACCGTGCAGGTATCGGGCGAACGCCGTTTTCTGACCGTTGAACCTCTTGATTTCTTCCCGGCCGGAACCAGCGGCAAAATGTCTCTCACCATTTCCGGGAGCTACCTGGTCAATCCCGAGCGGGATGGCTTGCGTTTTTCCGGAGGAGATCAAGCGGGTAATTTCTTGGAAACCTTCACCTTCTCGCTTAACCAATCCGGTCCGCAAACCCTGCCTTTACCCGTGCCGCAGAATCCGGGAGACGATTCCGGGGTATGGGAATTAAACCGCCTGGCCGCGTCGCTTCCCACGATCTTAGCCAGCTACAACCAGATCGGCTTCGACGGTTTGCATTTCCTGGTCGGCCTGGTGGAAGGACAAAGCGGAGGAAAAGGCATCGCCTGGATGGTGGGAGCCAAACTGGCCGAAGGTGAAAACAAAACCGTCATTGACCCGGAAACCGGGGCGATGCTACCCCTGGAATTTAATTACAATTCCGGACTGTTCACCCTATCCAGCGAACGGGGAATGAAACTAAAAGTTATGAATGAAACCCTGAGCTTCCGAACTTTCCGGATCTCCGCCCGGCTTGATAGTAGCGGCGCGATGGCGGATACCCCCCAGGTCCACGCCAGCCTGGTCTGTGCCGACCTCGGGTTCTTCGCTCCTTATATCCGGGAGCTCGGATTCTGCAACCCGGACACGGATATCCTCAATGCCTTCGGCGCTTTCAACCTCACCCCCTACGCGGGGGGGACCCAGTCTGCCCCCGCCGGGCTGGGGAATGTTACCTTTACCGCCGGGAACAATCTGGCCCGGGCCGCTTTTTCCGGTTCCTCGCTCAAAGCGTCCGAGCATAGTTTCGGGATCCTGATGATTGATCCCGCCACCAACCGTCCGGTTGCGCTCGATTACGGCCTAGAGACCAGGAAGAACGCCGACGACAACGGCACGATTGAAAGCGTGGAACTCACTTATGAAAACAACGACGTTCCCGCCCAGGCCCGGGTGTATTTGATGGTGGATGCCTACCCGGCGGTAAAAACCTTGCTGACATTGAAATAAGCCGGAAAAAGCAGTTATTCCAACGCTGCCGTCTTGCCTATACGTAATTTCCTGTAGTTTGCCGATTCACTTGTCCCTTCGCTGAGGGGATCGGCGGGGTTAAAAAAAGTTCTGTTTTTGGAGTGCAATAGCTTGCTATTGCAACGCATCAGCAAGCTGATGCAGTCCATAATTATGCCCGATCCTTCCGATGTCAGGATAAATAAATCGGGCAACTACGCATTGTTTTGAAAAAACAAAAGAACTGTCTAGGATAAAAAAGGCGGCTGAAAAGCCGCCTTTTTTATCCCGTTTAATCCGGGCAAAATATCTATTCTGAATATCAACCCGCCGCGGCCACCGGAACCCGGATCTCGGTAGTCAAATCCTGGGGTTTGACCTTGCCGGGATCCGAGAGATATATCTCCATCGGCGGCCCGGTAGGTCGTAAGCTGTTCTGGCCGATGAAGGTGAATAGCTCATCGTAAACCGCCCCGACCTGCTCATATAGCCCCTGGTGTAGAGCGTAAACGAATTTCCCGCCCTGGAGTTCCCTGACCGCGATCTCGTCTTCCCCATCAACACCGTCTGGAACGGGGATGGCGATATCCCAGCGGAGCTCGTCCGGCCGGACCGAAGCCGGGCTGTTATGGTAGATTACCATGGGCGGACCCAGGGGCTTGATCCCCCGGTTCGTTACCCAGCCCATCAGGGTTTTCATCGCTTCCGGGATCTGGCTGTAAGGCCCCGTCCGGCTGACAAACGCCACCCGCATCCTGGGGATATCCTTAAGCCCGATCTTTTTCTCTCCCGGATTCATGATCCGGTTTGTCCCCCTCTCCCCAATCCCTGGGGATAATTCCTCCCCTGAGAGCTACACCTTTAGAATTGTCAGGCTGGCGAGGCCCGGCTCGAGACCCGGACCGATCCCGCCGCCGTTATGGGCGAGACCTACCCTGGCCCCTTCCACCTGCCGCTTTCCACATTCTCCCCGAAGCTGCCAGACCAGCTCGGTGATCTGGGCCACTCCGGTAGCCGCGATCGGATGCCCCTTGGACTGGAGCCCGCCGCTCACGTTGAACGGCACCTTGCCGCCCAGAGCGGTGACCCCCTGGTCCACGAGTTTCCCGCCTTCACCCGGCTTGCAGATCCCCAGGTCCTCGTAAGTCACGAGCTCATGGGGAGTGAAGCAGTCGTGCTGTTCCACCACGTTCAGATCCTTGGGACCGATCCCGGTCTGCTCATAGATCATCTTGGCCGCCACCTTGCAGGAAGCCACCGAAGCGAACTTACCCTGGTGGGCCTTGTATTCCCCGCTCATGACAATGGATCCGGCCACCTTGACCATCTTGGTGGTATATTTTTTGGCTACCTTGCTCGAGGCCAGAATCACGCTCGCCGCCCCGTCACCCGTGGGGGTGCACTGCAGGAGCGTGATCGGGTCGCAGATCATCCGGGAGTTCAGAACCTGCTCGAGGGTTACTTCCTTCTGGTACTGGGCATAAGGATTCATCGCCCCGCATCGGTGGTTTTTCACCGAGATCTGGGCGAACTGCTCCCGCGTGGTCCCGTAATCGTGCATGTGCCGGGTGCCCATGAGCGCGAAGAAAGCCGGCATGATAATCCCCAGATCGGCAAGGAACATATAGCCCTCGGGCACCACGATCGGGCCACCCCCGCCGCCCATCAATCCCATGCCGCCGCCTCCGCCGCCGCCTTCCCCTTTCTTCCGGGCCTTAACCAGGCTCATTTTCTCGACACCCGCCACCAGGACGAGGTCATGCATCCCGGAGGCGACATCGATATATGCCTGGCGGAAAGCCGCCAGGCTGGTGGCGCAGGCGTTTTCGTGATTGTAGATCGGGATCCCGGAGATCCCCAGCCAGTCGCACACCCGCTGGCCGATCTGGATCATCCCGCTCGCGGTCTGGCCGAAGTAGGCGGCCTGGATGTCCCGGTGATTAACGCCGGCGTGTTTCAGGGCGCTGATACAGGCCTCCCGGCCCAGCTGTTCATGATTGCGCCAGGGCATGTTGGCGCCGTCATATTTGCCGAACCTGGTCATCCCGGCGCCGATTGTGATTACATCTCTCATTTTCTTTCCTCCGTTTTACTCCGTCTGCGATTTTTTAAGCGATAAATCCAAAATCCCAAATCCAAATACTACCAAACAAATCCCAAACTCCAATAATCAAATGATTCTCTTTGGGATTTAGAAATTGGGATTTAATTGGGATTTGGTATTTATTGGCCATTGGGATTTTAATAATTTTATTTTCTTACCGGCCGGAACAGATAGCCGATGACGTCCTGCGGTTGACCGGCCAGGAGACCCAGCATCCCCATCCGGCATTTGCCAAAGATTATCTCCACGTCCATCCCGATCTTCACGTCCTCCATCTTCACACCCGTGAGCTGGCCGGCGATCAGGAGCTTATCGTCTTCGGGAACCTTGACCAGGACCAAGGCATAGGGAACCTCGACCCCGGGAGTCCCCATCTGGTGCACAACGGTGTAAGTGTAAACCTTGCCGCGGGGGCTCAAAACATGCTCTTCCATCTCTTCTCCATCGCATATTCCGCAATACAATTTTTGCGGAAAAGAGATGTCTCCGCACTTCTTGCACTTGCTCGCGATGATCCGCGCGGGTTCGCCCGGCTTGGTCGGGAATTTCAGGATCCCTTCCCTGAGGGGGATTTCTCCCTCGTCTTCGAGGATTGAAAGATGCCCATAGGGACCTCGGTTGGGACCGTATTCTTCTGCCACGCTAGTAGCCTCCTTTCAAACAATAAATTAAAGATTGCCCTCTTCCCGGAGCTTTTTCACTTCGGCTTTCCGTTTGTCAATCGCCTGGAGGAAAATCTTGGTAAGATCCTCGGCGTCCTTTTCGATCTGCGGGTCGGATTCGATCTTGACGTATTCCTTGCTCCTTTCCCACCATTTCCCGTGACCCTTGATCCAGGGATGGGTCAACGCCGGCAGGGCTTCCCAGGCATCGGGATGTCTTTCCCGGAGGAAGGTCAGGCCCATCTGGTAAACCATGTCCGGGATCTCGCCGCTCGCCGGGATCGGTATCATCCCGCCCAGGGGTTTCCGGCTGTACCAGTAAAGCTCCGCGATCGGTCCCACCGGGTTGACGATGCAACAGCTCGTCCCCGGGATGTATTCCAGACCCTGGGCCAGGATCGCGAAGGTCCCCTGGGCCCGGGTTTCCACGTTCAAATTATGCAGGGTGGCGGTCACATAATCACAGGCGATGGATAGGTCCAGCATCTTCATCGCGCAGGAGGGGCCCATCCCCAGGCCGCGTCCCAGGAGGGGTCCGGGGCTCTTGTGTTTCCGGGCGTACTTGTTAAAAGCCGCGCAGGACGGGAATCCGCAGGCTCCACAGTCCCATCCGCTCTGGGAAACGGTCAGATCCGCCCCCAGGATAATGGCCACCGGGTTCCACCCTTCCTCGATCGCGGTTTTGTAGCAGATATAATCAAGAAACAGGGGCATGAAGGGGAATTTCATCATCCCCTCAAAACCGAGCGCCTCGATCTCCTCCATTACCCCCATCAGAGGCTTGAAGGCGTCGCCGGTAACCACGACGGCCTTGACCTCGGTCCGCCCGGTAATCTGCGGGGCTTTGTGAAGTGAAAGGACCGCGAGTTTCGCCGCTTCCAACAATCCTTCCTGGGCTAATTTTCTCGAATCAATTATCGGCATATTTATTCCTCCTCTCCTTCAGAACCGGAAGACTCGCCTTCCTTCACTACCCGGTAGCGCCGGAAGTCGGTTCCCATCTGGCGGGGCAGAACGTAAATTTTTCTGACCTCGTCCAGGATCCGGTCCATATTGGTCACATGGTAGTCATAGCAAATATCAACGTAAGGGTTCTTGGCCAGGGTGCCGACCGGCAGGGCCACCACCAGGGGAGAATTCTTGCAGTAGCCCAGCTTCTGGGCGGCGATTCCCATCATCATCGAGGGCCGGCAATCCACCATCAGCCGGTTGGCCATCCACAGGGCCGAGCCGATGTTATACCCGAGGTCCATCACCCGCACCTGGCAGAGAGGACCCTGGATGGGAGTGGTGCCCATGTCCCGGTCGGTCGGATCAATCAGGCCGGCGGCGGTGCGGTGGCGCTTGTACACATAGGCGCAACCTTCTTTTCCCCCGCAGATGCCGCAATCGATATCAAAGGGACTAACCCGGGCCCGGTAATCGCCGAGGAAAAGAATGCAGTCGGAGGCGCGGACCATAACCGCCTCGTACTTCAGCAGGTCCTCGATCCGCTTGTTTTTCAAGGTGTAAGCGAGTTCCTCCATCTTCCGGGCGATCCCTTCCAGTTCGTCATCGCCCCAAACTATTTCGCCTTCGGTATGATCCTCGCCGCCAGTTGTAGGAGCGGTCAGGGCCGCGTTCAGCATCAAACGGGCAGCCAAGACCCCGTTTTCTCTTCGGGCGGTATCCCAGGGCGAATACCAGGGATACTCTTTTGCGTACATTCTTGGCATTCTTAACTCCTTTCTGTTTAATAAAATCTCTTATTATTCCCTATTTCAGAGTAGGCTAATTATAATTAACCGCCAACCAATTTCAATAGGAAATCGAAAAATGACGCGTTGCGTAATCCGGTTAAATTATTCGGCATTGCAGCCCCGGGGTCAATATAGACGTCCGGAAGGGTAATGGTTAATAATATTCCCTAGCCATGGATCAACCGGAAACCATTTCCATCCTTTTTGCCTTTACCGCCGGGCTGCTTTCCTTTGTCACCCCCTGCGTTCTGCCTCTTTTTCCTTCCTATCTCTGCTTCATCACCGGGCTCTGCTTCGAGGATTTTACCGAAAAAAGAAACAGCGCGGTGGTCCGGCTGAGTCTGATCCATTCTTTGCTTTTTGTTCTCGGTTTTTCCCTGATTTTCATCGGCCTGGGGGCCTCGGCCACCCTGCTCGGCAAGGTCCTTTTTTCCTATCGCAATATTATCCGAATCGTCGGCGGGATCCTGATCATATTTTTCGGGATTTACGTGGCCGGATTTTTCCGGGTCGAAGCCCTGGAAAAAGAGCACCGGATTCGGATTGAGAAAAAACCCCTGGGCTACCTGGGTTCCATCCTGGTCGGGAGCGCCTTCGCCGCCGGTTGGACCCCCTGCATCGGCCCGATGCTGGGGTCTATCCTGGTCTACGCCGGGACCACCGGCAAGGTCAGCACCGGGATCATCCTGCTTTCTTTTTATTCCCTCGGGATGGCCCTGCCCTTCCTGATTTGTTCCTGGGCTTTTACCAGCTTCCTGGCCGGTTTCGCCCGGATCCGCCGCTACCTGCCGGCGATCACCATGGCCAGCGGCATCCTTTTAATCATCGCCGGGGTGCTGGTTCTCACCAACTGCTTCACCTTCCTCAACTGCTACCTGAGTTTTCTGACTAACTGGTAAACCCCTATATAGTCAGCAGTCGGGAGTCAGGTGTCGGGTGGAAATTAGTAGATTAAAGACGTTTTTTCTCCCCTAACTCCTTACTTATTTTTTGGAGGATAGCATGGAAATAATGGAAGCGGTTAAAAAGCGGAGAAGTATCCGCAGTTTCACCGATCGCCCGATCCCGCCGAAAATTCTCGAGGAATTAAAGGACGCCCTGATCTGGGCCCCGAGCGCCGGCAACCTGCAAAGCCGTCTTTTTTATTTTATCTTTAATCGGCAAATGAAGCAGGCGCTGGTCGAGGCAGCTCTTCACCAGTTCTTCATCGCGGAAGCTCCCCTGGTGGTGGGAGCCTGTATCGATCTGGATATCGAGCAGAATTACGGTAAACGGGGAAGGGATTTATACGCAATCCAGGACGTCTCCGCCTCCATCCAGAACCTGCTCCTGGTTGCCTATACCCATGGACTCGGAACCTGCTGGATCGGGGCGTTCCAAGAGGAGGAAGCGTCCAGAATCATCGGGGTCCCGCGGGAATACCGGATCGTTTCCCTGATCCCGGTCGGATATTCCGCGGAAGACCAGCCGGCCCCGCCCCGGAATAAGAAAAAAGACTCAATATTAGATATTTATTGAAATTTCTAATTTCTAATGTCGAATTTCTAATCAATTACTAATGCCAAATTTCTAATTTTCGAGTTTCCAAATTGGCCATTGGAAATTGGGTTTTGGGATTTAATTAGGCATTAGAAATTAGGTATTCATCATTCAAATTTGCAGGTTAGAAATCTGAGTCAACCCATCCTCTAAAAGTTTAAACTTCTCTTCCGCGTTTAAATCCTTGCGATTGAGGATCTCACCGATCTCGGGATTATTCCTGGCCCATTCCCGGATCTCCGCCTCGAAATCAAAAGCCTGCTTCTCGGCGGGAACCGCCCGGTAGGCCTCAAACGTCCTTTTCCCCGCCATCAATCCCCGGCCGAGATCCCAAAAATACCTAGCCAGAAAAGGTAAAAATCCCTGGCGTTGATACTGGACCACGTGGACCAGCTCGTGGGTCATGAGCAAGAAACCGAAAGGATAGTCCCCCGGGTCTTCATCCGGAGCCATAAAAATCCGGTTTCCGATCGTGACCGCCCGGGCTTTCAGGCGACGGGTAATTCTCCGGGCCAGGAAATCCTGGTGAATTTTAACCCGGCCGAAATCATCCCCGAAAAGATTCTCCAGGAGAAACCGGTGCTCGGGAAGCATTTCTTTTGTTCGCTTCGGCATTGTGCGAATTATACTACCGAATAGCCTTAAATCAGGCTATTATTTGTAAACGGATATAAAATTTATTTTGGAATTTCTTATGAATAATATTTAGTTAATCTTTTTAATAAGTTCGTCATCCGTGCGAAAGCAGGGATCCAGATATTTCCGGAAAAAACTGGATTCCCGCTTCCGCGGGAATGACAGAATCAAGAAAAGCTCACGGCAAACTGCGATAGATTTTAGAGTCAATTCTTCTGAGAGTTTGGAACTTGGGACTCATTTGGAATTTGCTTGGGATTTGTTTGGTAATTGGAATTTGGGATTTGGAATTTGCTTCTAAAGGGGGTGCGTGATGGCGTATAAAGCCTGGTTTCAATGTATCGCGGACTGCGGGGAGAAATATCCGCTGAACTCGATTATTTACGAGTGCAAGAAATGCGGCGGTCTTCTCGAGGTCAAGCACGACCTCACCCCGCTCCGGAAAAAACCCGCCTCCGCCTGGAAGAAACTTTTTCACGATCGTTATCTCACCAACACCTGGCCCTACGGCAGCGGCATCTGGGGAAAAAAGGAATGGGTCTGCCCCAACGTGGATGACGACAACATCGTTTCCATGCTCGAGGGCGGCACCAACCTTTTCTGGGCCGAGCGCCTGGGGCGCGAGATCGGGGTTTCCGACCTCTGGATCAAGCTCTGCGGAAACAGCCATTCCGGCTCTTTCAAGGACCTGGGCATGACCGTCCTGGTTTCCATGGTCAAGCAGATGAGAACTGAAGGGAAAAAGATCCCCGCCGTGGCCTGCGCCTCCACCGGCGACACCAGCGCCTCGCTCGCGGCCTACTGCGCGGCCGCCGGGATTCCGGCGATCGTCTTCCTCCCCTACAAGAAAATCTCGCCCGCCCAGCTCATCCAGCCCATCTCCAACAACGCCCTCACCCTGGCTCTCGATACCGACTTCGACGGCTGCATGAAGCTGGTCCGGGAGTTTTGCCGCCGGGAAAATATTTACCTGGCCAATTCCATGAATTCCCTCCGGATTGAAGGCCAAAAAACCGTGGGGATTGAGATCATCCAGCAGTTCGACTGGGGAGTTCCGGATTGGATCATCATCCCGGGCGGCAACCTGGGCAATGTCTCCGCCTTAGCCAAGGGAATAACGATGGCCAAAGACCTGGGGGTGATTAAAAAACTGCCCCGGATCGTCTGTGCCCAGGCGGCCCGGGCCAACCCGCTGTACCTGAGTTATCTGAAGGGCTTCCAGGAGTTTCAGCCCCTGAAAGCCCGGAAAACCCTGGCCAGCGCGATCCAGATCGGGAATCCGATCAGTATCAAAAAAGCCATCGCCGCCCTGAAGCAATTCGACGGGATCGTGGAGCAGGCCAGCGAGCAGGAACTGGCCGACGCGGCGGCGCGGGCCGACCGCACCGGGCTTTTCAACTGCCCCCACACCGGGGTGGCCCTGGCCGCGCTTTTCAAGCTGATTAAAAGAAAGGAGATCCGGTCTGATGAACGGGTGGTGGTCATTTCCACCGCCAACGGGCTAAAATTCCCCGAGTTTAAAATCCGCTACCACCAGAACAAGCTGAAAGGTGTCGTTCCCCATTTCCGGAACCAGCTGGTGGTTGTTCCCGCGGAGTACGAAAAAGTAAAAGGGGCGGTCTTTAAAAACCTGGAGAAATTCAAGTACTAATTTGGGGAAGGGAAAGAGGGCTCTGGACCTTAAAGCAGAAACTCATCAAGAAAGGACAAGTAAAAATGGTTAAACGATCAAGCCAAAACTGGAAAACCTCCACCATAGCGGTGCACGCCGGGGAGGATCGCCGGAAATACGGCGACGCGATCACCACCCCGATCGCTCAGACCTCGACTTTCGTTTTCCCGAACACCAAGGAAATCGAACAATACACCAGCAAAAAGAAATTCCGCTATGAGTACGCCCGTTATGGCACCCCCACCCAAAAGGCGGCCGAGCTTAAGCTGGCAGCCCTGGAGGGAGCCGAATCGGTTCTTCTTTTTTCTTCCGGGATGAACGCCCTGGTCTCCACCTTCCTGGCCCTTTTATCTTCCGGAGATCATCTGCTCTTCACTCATGATATTTATAAAAAGACCCTCCAGTTCTGCCAGCGGGATCTTAAGCGTTTCGGGATCACTAATACCGTGGTCCCAATGGGAGATTACCCAGAGCTGGAAAAAGCCATCCGGCCTGAAACCCGGATGATATTTACCGAGTCTCCGACCAACCCTTACCTCTTCGTTGCCGACCTGCCCCGCCTGGTTAAGATCGCCCGGAAACATAAAGTCCTGTTGGCGATTGATTCTACATTCGCTACGCCGATCAATCAGCGGCCCTTGGAATTTGGAGTGGACCTGGTGATTCACAGCGCCACCAAGTATCTGGGCGGGCACAACGACCTCCTGGCCGGGGTAGTGGCCGGCTCGGAAAAATTGCTCCTCCCGATCCGTGAATTTCAAAAAACCACCGGAGGTTCCCCGGAACCATTTACCTGTTACCTTCTTATCCGTGGTTTGAAAACCCTTGTGCTCCGGGTAGCCCATCAGAATGAAAGCGCCTTCCGGATCGCCCGCTTTTTAAAAACTCATCCCCGGATCCAAAAAGTTTATTACCCGGGTCTTCCCGAGCATCCCCATCACCGGATCGCCCGGGCCCAGATGAAAGGTTACGGCGGGGTGGTTAGCTTTGACGTTAAGGGCGGGCTCAAAGACGCCAAACGCTTCTTGAACCGGCTTAAGCTCTGCTTTATCGGGCCCAGCCTGGGGGGAACGGAGACCCTGATCACCCATCCCGGCTTAGTCACTTATTACGACATGACCCGGAGCGAAAGGTACAAGATGGGTATTACCGACACCCTGATCCGCCTGGCCGTCGGGGTGGAAGACCCTGAAGACCTGATGGCTGACCTGGATCAGGCCCTCAGATAAACACGCATATCGGTTTCAAGTTCAAAGTTCAAGGTTCAGGGTTTTACGGAATCAAAGAAGATTTTTCGGCTGGCGCCTCAGAATGACATTTTCTAATGTAGTTGCCCAATTTATTGGGCGGTTTTAAACATGGCCGAGCCTTGCCCAATTTATTGGGCGGTTTTAAACATGGCCGAGCCCAACCAAGTCTTCGATCTGATCCGGGCCGGGATCAGCCAGATACCTTTCAACGCCCTGCTCGGAATCGAACTCGCGGAGATCGAAAAAGACCGGGCCCGGGTTACCCTCCTCTGGAAACCCGAGCTGGGGCGGTCCACCGGCGCGGTCCACGGCGGGGTAACCGCCACCCTGCTCGATGTGGTCGGGGCGGCGGCGGTAGCCTCCAACCTGGAGTTTTCCTCCGGCAGAACCTTTTCCACCGTTTCGCTTCTTGTTAATTATTTGGATTCCGCGGAAGGAGAGGATTTGTCCGCGGAAGCAAAAATCATCAGGAGAACCGCTTCCCACGCCTTCGTCGAGGCCCGGGTTTCGACCGTCACCGGCCGCCTCCTCGCAACTGGATCGATGGTTTATAAAACATAGCATAGAGCAGAGAGCATAGGGCATAGGGCTAAGAGCAAATAGGGAACCGTCTCATCGGCTCCCGTCATAAAAAATATTTCATGGTTAAAAAAACACCTCTGAAAAGAGAAATCACCAATATATTAGTAAATCTTTTCCAGGAGAGAGGAATTGATTTGAATAAAATCGTAATCTTCGGCTCCTGGGCAAAAAACACTCAGAAAAAAGACAGTGATATTGATTTGATTATCGTGTCAAAGAATTTCAGGAATAAAGGTTTGTTCGAAAGGGTTAAACTTGTCCGCGGCGTTGGTCGCGAACTGGTGAAAAAGACAGGAAAACCCTTCGATATAATGTATTACTCGGACAAGGAATGGGAAAACGGCAATTCGCTAATCATCAACGCCGCGAAAGAAGAAGGGAAAGTTATCTTCGGATAATCCATTCATCTTCTCGAAAATAATTTTCCGGCTTGGATCAGTATTAAACCCCGGCCGGATTACGGTTTTATTGACTTGCAAAAAATCGGATTTGCAGCTTTATTCTTCTGAATTCTTCCTGTATTCATAAATACCAGTCAAAGATCCTTCAAGAAAATTAGAAATTTTCTCGGAAACTTCAAGAAAATTTCTCATATCGAAATTTCCACAATCTGGTAAATATACCTCCGTTTTCTTCGGGTCTTCCGGATATCTGAATACAAGTGATTTGGGATCTTTTTTAATTATTTCTTTCATGCAATCGTCAACGGTACTTAAATCTTCATTTTTTCCTTCCGGATAGACCTTGATAATTATTTTCTTGGCCTGATCCCATAATTCTTCTATTTTATGAATTGGATCGTATTTTGATTGCTTTCCTAAAATGGGGTTGCCTATTTCAATAATTTGTTTAAGCGTTAACTCGATATAATGCCTAAAAAGAAATATTATAGGGAAAATAAGCACTTGTTTCGCAGCATCATCTTTTAATGCCTCGGATCCTAATAATTGAAAAGCTTTTTGGTATCCATAGGGATAAAGGGACCATTGCCTATCTCTATGACCATTCCATATTTCATCATTTTGATCTGGAACTCCCTTAAACAATTTATCTCCTTTTACTGGCCATAACGGTGGCTTTACATCAATAATTGCCATAGTTATTTCCTTTATGCTTCTTTTGCTCCCCGATAATCTACTTTTTCAAATTGCAATCAGGCAGGACTATGAAAGTCCATGGCTGATTAGTTTCAGGCGCATTGTTTATTTTGCGTCACGGACACAGCGGAAGCCGAGTTTGCTTTCCTGAAACGACGGGCCTAAAGAGTTGACGATCCGGAAAGATGTGCGCAGGATATCCGCATCAGAGAACCAATACCCGCCGCGCAAACTATAGCGCGGCCCCGAAGATGACCCTCGGGAATTCAGCGCGTCATTTATCCACTCACCTACATTTCCCGCCATGTCCATAACCCCATACGGACTTACATCCTTTATTTTGCTCCCCACCGGCCAGGTGGAATAACGGCCGCATCCCGAATTCGGATAATTCTCCTCAAACACCGCATACTCACAAGTTGCTTTTTCATTTCCCCAAGGATAAATTCTTCCATCTCTCCCTCGTGCCGCCTTCTCCCACTCAGCTTCTCTCGGCAAACGCTTACCCGCCCATCCGCAATAAGCTCCTGCCTGATTCCAATCAACGCAGTTGATCGGATGATTCCCACGATCCGATATACCCCAGTTACAATCACGGCCGTCGGCAGGTTTCGAGCATTTCCCCGCCTGAACGCATTGGGCATACTGGTCTACCGTTACCTCGTATTTATCAATGTAATACGCATCCAGGGAAACCTTGTGAAAGGGTTTTTCAGCTTCACGGCATTGGTTATCCACCGACTCATTACATCCCATCATGAACTCCCCGGCGGGAATTAAAACCATCGGGCCGCCTTTGGTTCCGGTAGGATTAATCTCTTTTCCTCCCTCTAGTTTCTCGGAACCTTCACGGCCGGTTAGTTTTCTCCCTATTGCTTTAGCCGCTTTCTCCAGACCAGCAGCCTGGCACGAGCAACTTTCAATCTTGGTCTGATCCACGAAATAAAGAACCGTCTGGGGCTTTCGTTTATATAGCTTGACCGAAAACCTGCACTCCTTCCCCGCTTTGCTGACCTCCGCTTTCACGAATAGATCCGCATCCAGATTGGCGGCGAGATCAGCCAGGCATTCTGGACCCGAACATGGTTTCTTTGTTTTCTCTTGGATTTGTTTGAAGTAGTAATAAAGCGTGTCCCGGTCAACTAGATTGTAATTACCAGCCTCGGCGAATTCAGCGGTAAGGGCATCGGTCAGGACCCCTTCCTGGATAGGTTTGGGGGTGATACCCTTTATCTCGACCTCAAAAATAACGAGAACATCCTTCTTTTCCTGACCCCAAATAAAAGATGGAATGAAAAAAAATGGAAGGAGGATTAATAGGACAAATCCCGATCCTGAAAAGATAAATTTTAAAACTTTGGCTTTAATCCGGCTTGTTTGCACAATTCATTAGCGGTTATTCTGTCAATCACCTTGTGCCTTTTGATCGGTATAGTTTTGGAATCGTTGGTATAAACCGGATGTTTTTTGCCTTCACGTAAAAGATAAAATCCGTTTTCCTCGAAATATTTAACCAGATCACGCCGTTTGACCGACATAATCTACCTCGACGGGGATCTGCTCAAGCAGGGCTCTTCCTAAAGGTAATTCCTTCTTTTGCTGACGATATGCCTTGATCATTTCCTTAAGCGCATCCTGAACCATTTCCCGGCATTCTTCCAAGGTTTTTCCTTCGGTGATTACCTCCGGCCATTCCACCAACTGCCCCATATAGCCGGCATCTATTTTCGTGTATTTAGCGGTGTAGGTGTTTATCATTGTTATTCCTCCAGCCAGGTTATTTTCAACCAAAAACCACTGTTATTATTTTAAACCAAACACTGATGATTATGTAGGGGCGGCCCTCAGCGGCCGCCCAAAGAAGGGAGCCCGCGGAGGGGCTCCCCTACAAAACAATTAAATCGACCAGATGATAAGCCGATAAATCGGCAAACTACAAAAACCTTTATCAATTGTTGGAAATTAAGTTATAGACGGTATCAGCTTGCTGATACGTCGCAATAGCAAGCTATTGCACTCCATAAAATAAACGATTAAAGGAAAACGATCCCCAGACGATAGAACAAGTAAACCAATCAGATGATAAGCCGATGAATCGGCCAACTACAAAAGTCCAAAGAAGGGAGCCCGCGGAGGGTGATTTCCCCCCTCCCCTTCTTCCCCTCCCGCCAGGGGAGGGGATATTTTTAGGAAGCCTATCTTCTTCTTTTTCCCCGGTGTGGTTCGTGGCCGGATTTTTGGTGGGGTTTTTGACTTGGTTTTTGACCAGGTTTTTGACTGGGTCTTGGGCTGAATTTCTCGGCGATTTTTGTGCCGAAGACCTGTTTGCTCCCGGCGATTTCGAAATCTACCCGGCCTCGCTCCGGCTCCGCCCCCGCCACCCTGACCCGGAGGGGATCGCCGAGCTTCAGATCCCGGGCGGACGGCCCGGCCTTGTGAAAGGGCAGGAAACCCTCGACCAGGCTCTCCTTGAGCTGAATGAAGATCCCGCTTTCGATCACACCGTTGACCGTTCCGTCCATCTCCTCTCCGATGTGCTTGGAAATCCAGCGCGCCCCGTAATAGGAAACCGCGGCCCTCTCGGCGTCCACCGCCGCCCGCTCGCGTTCGGATGAATGCAGGGCGACGGCCTCCAACTCCTCTCTCCGCTTGGTCTGTTTCTGCCCGCTCTGGGCCAGTTTTAAAATCCGGTGAACCTCGAGGTCGGGATACCGCCGGATCGGCGAGGTGAAATGGCAGTAATAATTCAGGTTCAGGGCGAAATGCCCGCCCTTTTCGGCGCTGTAATTGGCCTGCCGCATGGAAAGCAGGCACGACCGGCTGACCGACGTTTCCTGAGGCGTGCCGGCAATTGATTCGAGCAGGTCCTGGTAATTTTTCGGAAGCGGAGTCTCCCCGCCCCCGAGAGTAAGGTTGATCTCGGCGAGGAAGGCCCGGAGTTCCTCGATATCCGCCGGGTCCGGCGGTTCGTGCACCCGCTGGATCAACGGGATACCTTTCCGGGCCAGGTGCTTGGCCACCGCCTCGTTGGCCGCGACCATGAATTCCTCGATCAGGCGGTGGGAACGCCAGCGGGGATACCTGACAATTTTCTCCGGCTCTCCCTTCGAATCCAGGATCACCTTGGCCTCGGGGAGGTTCAAATCCACCGACCCCCGCTCCCGCCTCCGGGAAACCAGCAGATTGCAAAGCTCGCCCATTTCCCTGATCGCGGCGTCAATTTCATCCCGGAGCTTAAGCTTCCCGTCCAGGACCTCCTGGACCTGGCCGTAATTCAGCCGGGCCTTGCTGTGGATCACGCTCGGATAAAATTCCGAGCGCTGCACCAGGCCGGTCCGGTCAAAATGCATCTCCGCCGTCAAAGTCAGGCTGTCCTCCTCCGGGCGCAGGCTGCAGATCCGGTTGGACAGTCTTTCGGGAAGCATGGGAATAACCCGGTCCGGCAGATAAACGCTCGTTCCCCGGGCGTAGGCCTCCAGATCGAGCGGCGACCTCTCCCGGACATAATGCGAGACGTCCGCGATCGAAACCTTGACGATTTTCACCCCGTTTTCCCCGGCGCGGATGGAAACCGCGTCGTCAAAATCGCGGGCGTCCACGGGATCGATGGTCATGGTCAGGTCGCCGCGGAGATCCACCCGGCCTTTGAGATCTTTTTCCCGGACCCGGTCGGGTTTCCCCTCCGCTTCCCGGATAACTTCCTCGGGGAACTCCACGGGAAGTTCCCTTTCGGCGATGATCGCCTCGATCCCCACACGGGGGTCTTCCTTTCTTCCCAGCCTTTCTTTTACCCGCGCGACCAGTATTCCCCGGGTTTTCCCGGTATCCAGAAATTCCGCGCTGACAATCTCCCCGCTTTTCCAAGCCAGATTCGGGGTGGGGTCTTCAGCCATAACCTCGGGCAGACACGGGTCCCAGGGACGGATAAACCATTTACCCTCGCGGTCGGGCTGGAAAATTTCACCCACTATCCGTTTTCTTCCCCGCTCGACCACCTTAACGACGCGCCCGGGGCGTCCGGGGCCGGGGAAAATCGCTTCCACCGTGTCTTTATCCCGCGCCGATCCCAGGTTCCGGAACGGGATCAGCCTGCCCTTCTTCTCGGTGTCTCCGGGAACATCCAGGAACCCGAAACCGCTGGGCTTGATCCGAATCTGCCCGGTGATCTTTTCCGGCTCTCCCGCCGGGGCATAGCGTCCCCGCTGAGAACAGATCAGCTTCCGGTCCTGGACCATCTCCCCGAGCAACCGCCGGAGCCCCTTGGCCCCCGCCCGGGGGATGCCCAAGGCGTCGGCCAGATCGGCCGTTGAGAGGGGGCCGCCCCGGTTATTCAATTCCCGGATTATTTCCTGCGGGGTAACGCCCCGGATCTCTTTTTTCTTTCGCTTCGACAAGTTTTCCTCTCCTTTTATTAAAAATATTTAATCAACTAACATCAAAAATGTAGTTGCCCAATTTATTGGGCAGAAAATATTATCGCCGATAAATCGGCAGGCTACAAAAACAACAACTCCTAGCTATTTAAACACGAATACGATCTTGATAAAATCTAGCATCGAAATAAACCGCGCCGAATATGAACGCCATTAAATCTCCGTACGACCTCGCCATCATCGGGGCGGGGATAGGAGGACTCGCCCTGGGCACCATCCTTTCCGCCCGGGGAAAACGGGTTCTCATTCTCGAAAAGAACTCCTGGGTGGGCGGCCGGGTAACCTCCTATGAGCGGGACGGCTTCCAGATCGATCTCGGGGCCCACGTCATCTCCCGCTCGGATAAAGGCCCCCTGGGAGAAATTCTCCGGCTCGCGGGAAAGGAAAACCGGGTTACCTTTCAATACGTCCGCCCCCTGACGAGTTTCCAGGGAAAAATCTTCGCCTTTCCCCGGGGACTGGAGGAACTGATCCCCGGGAGGGATTTCCAGGACTTGATGCGGATGCTGCAGACCATGACCTCCATGACCGACGCGGAAACCCACGAATTCGATTTGGAGGACCTCCGCAGCTATATCCAACGTTTTACCCGGAATCCCCTGAGCGTCTCCTGCCTCAACAATATCTGCATGGTTTATGTCTGCCTGCCCTACTTTGAAGCCAGCGCCGGTGAATTCATCCGCTGCCTGAAGTGGGAAGCGGGTGCCCGGGCTTCCGGCTATCCCGAAGGCGGATGCCGGTCCATTTCCGAAGCCCTGGCCGATTTTATCCGGGAAAAAGGCGGAAAGATTCTGACCACCGCGCCGGCGGCCAAGATCCTCGTCCGGGATAACGCGGTCCGGGGCCTGGAATCCCCGGGAGCTTTTTTCCCCGCCCGGACGATAATTTCCAACGCCGATCCCTATCACACCGTTATCGAGCTCACCGGCCGGGAATTTTTCCCGGACGACTATCTGGAGAAAGTGCAATCTCTCACCTACTCCTACAGCATGCTCAACCTGCGCCTGGCTTTGAAAGAGCCGGTCGCTTCCTGGAAACTATTAACCCATATCGGGTCCGACAATCCCGAGCTCTACGAAGAAAACACCCGGGCGGACCTGGTCCCCGATGATGTCAGCATCTTCTGCCCCGTCCCTTCCAACTTCGCCCCCGCGGTGGCCCCGCCCGGCCGGCAGCTTTTGACCGCCGGGGCGATCATCCCCTACTCCACTTCCCGGATTGAGGAATGGCGGGAAGCGATTTTGAAAACCCTGGACCGGCTTATCCCCGGCTACCGGGATAAGCTTCTCTGGGTGGAGAAAACCACCCCGGCGGACATCAACCAGGCCGTGGGCGAAAGCGGGGCGATTATCGGGGCCGGGCAATCAACCGGACAGGTCGGCAAGAATCGTCTTCCTTCGGAAACCCCGGTCCAGGGGCTCTATCTCTGCGGATCCGAGGCCGGGGGCAGCGGCGTGGGAATCGAGCTGGCCATTAGAAGCGCGCAGGATTTGGCGGAGAAAATCTGTAGATAGCAGGTAACAAGTAGCCGGTAGCCAGTTACCAAACAAACCTCTCCGCGGCTTAGAACGCGGAGTATCTTCTTCAAAACGATCATTAAGCTTTGGGTTGTCATTCCCGCGGAAGCGGGAATCCAGGCGAACAAATAATACTGGATTCCGCATCAAGTGCGGAATGACAGAATAAAGTAACCCGGTGGAAAGACCACGAGGAATTACAAGCTAAAGTTTCCACTCCCAACCTTAAACTATTTCTTTTTCGGCTTAGGACTTCGAACTGAAGGCTTAGGACTATCTTTTAAAATTTTGAGCAGTTCGCTTAAGTCCTGGATGATCCCCTCTTCCCGGGAAGGCTCGCGTTCGGATTTTCGATCCACGAAGTAGGACTCGATCCCCGCCTCCCGGGGCGCGAGATAATCGAATTTCCAGTGATCGCCCACATGAATAACCGACTTTTCATCCGTCCCGAGCAGACCGAGGATCTGCCGGTAAAACTCCGGGACCTTTTTGACCATCCGGAAATCGGAGGTGGCGGAAAAAATCCGGGAGAAGTAAGGCGCCAGCCCGGTCTCCTGCAATTCAATCGTGAGAAATTCCCGGGAGGAATTGGTGGTGAGAACCATTTCGTAACCCATCCCCTGCAGTTTCTTCATTACTTCTTTTACCTCTGGAAAGGTCCGGATCGAGTGACGGAACCGTTCGAAAAGCTCGTCGTGGGTTCCCGGGAGTCCGAAAAAATTGAACCAGTGCCTGATGTCATACCAGGAAAGCCCGCCGTCGGTCACCCGGTCGTATTCCGCCCGGACCCGGCCCCGGGCGGACTCGAAATCCAGATTGTGTTTCTCGGCGTATTTCTCCGGGATCCCCTGATGCCAGACCAGCTCGTTGAACTCGAAATCCACCAGGGTTCCGTCCAGATCAAAGGAAATGATCTTTACCTTTTTCTTACTCAAGACTGATCCTCCTGACCTGAAGTTCTCCGGCCAGATTTACCAGCAGGTAATGATAACCCGCCCCGTTCATTTTCTCCGTGCTTCCCCCTCCCCCGCCGCTGACATAAATCTCAACCCCGCCAAACTTAAAATGCCGGTAGGAATGCGCGTGCCCGGCGAAAAGATAATTAACCCCCGCCTGGGACATCACCGAGATCAACTCCAACCCTTCCTTCTGATCCTTAAACGCCAGGACCCGGTTATCAATATCCTCCACCGGTGAAACATGGGTAAAAACCATGATGTTCTTTTCGGTCACCGCCCCCAGAAGATCCAAGAACCAGTCCCGGGTTTCCTTTCCCAGCCCGTAATTGGCTGAATCCAAAAATACAAAACGACTGCCGGCCAGGGAAAATGAATAACTGGAAGCGCCAAAATGGTCAATCACCATCTCCCAATCTTTGCCGTAGCTCTCATGGTTCCCGAGGGTGGTATAAAAGGGCACTTTTAATTCGGATGACCATTTGATCGCGTTTTCAATCTCCTGGCTCCCGTCAAAAACGGTAAAATCCCCCAGGCTGATCACGAACGCTATCTCCCGCCCATTCACATCCTCAATAAAATTTTCGAAAACCTTCTGGTTATTATGGTTGTCGGAAATCACGGCGAACAAGAAACTATTCTCCCCGTCGGGGACCCGGGTATTGATTATGCCTCCCCCGGAAGGAAGGTAAAAATCGGCCCGCAGGTCCCTCCCGGCCGTGTTGGTGCTCCCATCCGGATAGATCAACTGGGTCCCCGGGATGAGATTTTCTATCCGCCCGGTATAGTTAGAGAAGGAATTATCCCGGGGCAACACCTGGATGACCGGCTCGGGTTCCGAAGCCCGAAAAACCAGGGCGCCGTTCTCCTCCCGGACTGACCCCGCCGAAATCCAGGCCTCGTAATTGTCCCGGACCAGTCTCCGGGCCTCCTCACCCCGGAGAAAACGTTCGTCCGCGCCGGAAATCCAGCAACCGGACAAAAGCCAGGTTAAGGTTAAGGCAAAGGTCGAAATTAAGGCCAAATCACAGGTTGAAAAACGATTTCTCCTCATATATTTAATTTTGATTTTTGCTCTTTGATTTTTGATCTAACGAGTAACCTATTCCCACCCGTAAATCGTATCCATCCCCAAAATCCGCGCCCAGGAATATTTCCGTTCCGGCCAGCGGAAAGATCCTGGCCCATACCCCGACCGCCCCTATCCACTTATGGATTTGCCCGACAAGAAGGTCCGGGCGGACTGAATGCTCAACACCGATTTCAACCCGGCGATGGAGTGTCCATTCCACCCGGTTGATGATCACCGGATCAAGGGTATACGCATAATCATTTGACCCTTTTACCCTTATTCCCTGGAAAAGATATGCCACCTCCGGAGAGAACTTTACGCTCCGGGAAAATCTCATAAAGTCACCCAGGAAAAACTCACCTCCAGCTTTAATAATTATCGGATAACTAGTTAATCCTGCGACAAAATTACGAAGATTAACTTCCACGCTCTCGCGCCCTCCCTGTGCCCCCAGGTAAAGCTGACTCAACCTTCCGGAACCCAGGGAGACCCGCCGGTCTATTTCGAGATCAAGCCTTGAGTATTTATCCCTATCCATCATGCCCCGGCCGCGCAAATTGAATCCCAGGCCCGACCAGCTGCCATCCAGGGAAAGAATGCGGAATATGTTGTCTAACCCATCTTCAAGATAGGTGTAGGAAATCCTTCCTGATGCCCTTGGCCCAAGGGGCGGTAAAGGGCCCTCCGGTTGAAAGGTGCCGAAAAAATCGAACAAGTAGCTGTTAATAAATAATGCCCCCCCACTCCATATCAATGGAATATAGATCGGATAAAGATCCCCCGCCCCGCCTGATAAAAACGCTACCATCCCCCCCAGGCCGGCCAAGCCCAAGCCGATAAGCTCAAGATTGGCAAGGGAGCGGGAATCCTTTTCATATCCCAGATAGGAAGCCCCCAGCCCGTGATATAAAACCCCGGGCAGGAGCGAGACCACCGGGGCCAGGTATCGGTTCCCGGGCAGCTCCCCACCTTTTGATTTTTGGATTACCGCCGTGCTCGAGTCCGGGTAAACCAAGGTCCCAGCCTGAAGCAAGCCCGGCGGGATCAAGAAAAGAAAACACGCTAAAATGATAAAACTTTTAAAATACCTCATTTGCTTTATTCGTCATTCCCACGGAAGTGGGAATCCAAAAAAGTAGAAATCCTGGATTCCTGCTGAAGTTTACCCCGCACCCTGATGCGGGACAGGAATGACATCTCATTAAAAATCCCGTTATGAAATATCTTAATCCTTGCCCAATTTTAATCTTAACATCAGAATTAATATTGGGAGTTGGATTTATGACCACCGATAGCAAGACTTCGGATTTAGGACTTCGGACCTCGGACTTAAAGGTTGACTATTCCGCCTGTGTCCGCTGCGGGACCTGTCTGGCCGGATGCCCGACCTACGAGGAGTTGAAAGACGAGTCCTTTTCCCCCCGGGGACGGGTCGCGCTCGGCAGTTCGCTGGATTCCGGCCGCCTCCCGGTCAGCGCCGGAACCGGACGGCATTTTTCCACCTGCCTCCTCTGTCTGGCCTGCGAGGCCAACTGCCCCAACGGGGTTAAAACCGAATCCATCATCCTCGGTTCCCGGCGGATACTCCAGGAGAAAAAAGGAATCCCGCTCCTGAAACGAGCCGCTTTCAAGAACGTGCTCGGTTCCTCCATCAGCCGCCGGGCGATCTTCCCTTTTCTTCCCGCCGCGAAAATCCTGAAAAACCGAGAGGGAAGACTTAAACCCTGGCAGGTTCTTAAGCCGTTTCTTTATAAAATCGATCCGGAACGGAGTTATCCCCTGCCGGACATCAAGGACACGCCCGAGATCAATCTTCCGCCCCTCGAGGCCGGCCGGCCCCGGATATTCATTTTCTCCGGCTGCCTGGGTGACATCTTCTATCCCCGGATCAGGGAAGCCGCGGTTTCCCTGATCCGAAAAACCCGGGCCGGGGTCATCCTGCCCCGGGAAAGAATCTGCTGCGGCCTGCCGCTCTCGGCCGGCGGAGACGAAAAGGGCGCCCGCGCCCTGGCCCGGCGCAACCTGGAAATAATCAGCCGTTACCAGCCCGATCTGATCGTAAGCCCCTGCCCTTCCTGCGCCCGCTTCCTGAAAGGGGAGCTGCCCCGGCTCCTGGAAGAAGACTCCCTGGCTCTGGAAATCGGGAAAAAGGTGGTGGACCTCTCGGAATACCTGGTTTCCAAACCCGACCTGCTCCCCCGGCCGGAGAAAAAACTTTCCGGTCTTTTGACCTATCACGACCCCTGCCACCTGGCCCGGGGAATGGGAATATCCAAGGAGCCGCGGTCTCTGCTCAGCCGACTGCCCGGGATAGATTTATCCGAGCACACCGAGCGAAGCCGCTGCTGCGGGTTTGGCGGAAGCTTCGCCTTCGAACATTATGATCTTTCGCGCCGGATTCAAGCCAAAAAAGTGGAATCTCTCGCCCAAACCGGGGCCGGCCTGGTGGTGACCTCCTGCCCCGGTTGCATCTTCCAGATTGAAGACGGGCTGATCCGGGCGGGAAAGCCAATGAAGGTGGCCCATCTCTACGAGGTGCTGGACAACCCACCAAATTCCAAATCCAAATGACAAAGCTCAAAGTTCAAAATAAATCCAAAGTTCAAATGAATCAAACTTTTGACATTTAATTTTTGAGCTTCATTTGGCATTTGGATTTTGAACTTTGGCATTCACCTCGATGCAAATTGAAATAAACCAAAAGACAATCGAGGTGGAATACTTCCGGGGGTTCTGGAAAAACTTCCGGGGATTGATGTTCTCCCGGAGAAAAAATATCCTGCTGGTTCTTCCCCGGGAGGGAAGGAACCGCGCCGCCATCCATTCCTTCTTCGTTTTTTTCCCCTTTCAAGCCATCTTCATCAATTCCCAAAACGAAATGGTTGAGGTTAAAAAGATGAAACCCTTCCGGGTCTACCGCCCGAAAAAACCAGCCCGATTTATCTTAGAGATAGGAATGAACGCTGAGGAAGTGTTAATTCCGAATTCCGAAATTCGGATTCAGCAATAAATCAATACGCCATCTGCCATCTGCTATCTGCTATATTCCTTCACGAATTTCCCGATCCGGTCGAAATACTCGTCTCCCGCCACCTGCCAGAGATCGTTGTGATCGGCCCCGGGAATGATGAAAATTTCTTTTTTCTCCGCCCCGGAATTTTCGTAAAGTTTTTTCCCCTCGCTGAGAGGGATGATTGAGTCATACTCGGCATGGATGATAAAGGTAGGAACCTTGACCTGGCGAATCTTGGCCTTATTGGAAGCGGCTTCCAATTTTTCTTTTAACGGCTCATCCACGAAGATCTCGAAGAGATCGAAGAGCCGGAGGACCGTGTCCGCCCCGCCGCTCTCGATGATCAGCCCCTGGATCTTTTCCTGGTAATGAAACGCGAGTTCCGTGGCCGGGATGCTCCCCAGGGACCGGCCCATGATAAATATCTTCTTCGCGAAATTCCCCTCCGCCAGGATCTTCTGAAATCCCTGGAAAACCGGGTGGCAATCGCGGACCAGACTGGTAACGGTCGGAAATCCGTCGCTTAATCCATAGCCCCGGTAATCCGCCACGAAGAGATTCATCCCTCTTTCATTAAAATAGGGGGCCACCCAATCGTAATCACTGACCGTTTCTCCATTCCCGTGGAAATAAATGATGGAAGGCCAGTTGATATCCTTCCAGTAAAACCGGCAGCCGATCTTGATGCCCTTTTCCACTTCGAGGTAATGGGTATCGCCGGCCGTGCTGATCCCCATATCCCTGCGGGGGTAAAAAAGCAGGCGGAGGATGGCCGGCTGATCCAGAAAAGAAAGGTCCATCTCATGCGACATGGCTTTTTCCTTTCCCATTGATAAGAGCAGTGGAAATATCCAACAAATGAAAAACAATTGCGTTTGGAAAGTTAATGAAATTTTCGAAAAAAATTAAGGGGGTGAATATACGGGCATGCCTTCCGCCAGGCAAAAACCCTGCGAAAACCCATGCTGGGGGGTACGGGAAAAAGAAAGGAATCCGCTTTTCCTAGGGCTTGTCTTCCTGAGGTTTGTCGTTTTCCTCGACAAACTTCCGGATCTCGTCTATATGTTCGAGAATTTTCTTGGCTTTGGTCAGGCCGAAGGAGAATGGATATTTATCATCCTCGCTGCTCTTGATCACCAGCATCGGCTTGCCTTTGAATTCAGATCTTTCCACCACCATTTTTATATCCTCCTTTATCCTCTCTGAGCGGATAATTGTATCAGAATAATATCTTTCTGCAATCATTAAATATATTTCGGGTTGAAAATCCAAAGTTCAAAATCCAAATGTCAAATGAATGTCAAAATCCAAATGTCAAAAATTTATAATTTGAGCTTTGGATTTGATTTGAAATTTGGGCTTTGACATTTGACATTTACGGTAAATAACGCAACCTGAAGGTTGCGGTTGCCTCCCTGCCCTATGCTCTTTGCCCTTTGCCCCCCAACCCTTGACATCTAACGTTTGTTAGATATATGCTAAAAAAACAAAGGGGCCAAGGGTCCGAGGGGTCAAGGCTACGATGCCCGTTTCGGTTACGGAGTTCGGTTACGGTTTAAAGGCCGAAAGACGTAGCCGACGGACGAAACGGGCCTCGTGACCGTAGCCGAAAGACGATAGTCAAGGGAGAAAAACAATGGAAAAGCTCTCGCCGGTTCAGGAAAAGGTGCTGGAGTTTATCCGGGCCCACCTCTCCCGGGAGGGGACATCTCCGGCGCGCCGCCGCCAAGGCCCGTTCCCTCCAGGTAACCGGGTTTAAAAAAGGCAGCGCCGAGATCCCCCTCCTGGGCACGGTCCCGGCCGGCCCCCCGCTCCTCGCGGTTGAAAATATCGAGGAATATCTTCCTCTCGACCCGGACTTCTGGAAGCTCAAAGCCGGAAGGCCCGGGAATCTCTTCGCCCTCCGGGTCAAAGGGAAAAGCATGATCGGGGACGGCATCCAGGACGGGGATATCGTCATCGTGCGGGAACAGGGGCGGGTGGAAAACGGCGAGCTGGCAGTGGCCCTGGTGGAGGGGGAAGCCACGGTGAAGCGGTTCCGCCGGGAAGGGGAAAAAATCATCCTCCAGCCCTCCAACCCGGGGTTCTCACCCCTGGTCTACCGGTCCGGTGGCCCCGAGCCCCGGATCCTGGGGAAAGTGGTGGGGGTCGTGAGGAGATACAGATGAAAAATAACCAATGACCAAATTCCAATAACCAAACAAATCCAAATAACCAATTTAACAATAACCAAAAAACAACAATCAAAAAGCTAATAACTTTATTGGGACTTGTTTGAAATTTGGCGCTTAGTCATTGGAATTTATTTGGTAATTGGTGCTTGGGATTTGGAATTTGATTTTATGGAACGGCAAATATTTTTCCTGGATGTGATTTCGTTTTTTACCAGCGTGGAGGAATTGGCGAATCCCGGCCTCCGGGGACGCCCCCTGGTAATCTCGCCCGGGGAAAACCGCAGTTTGGTGCTGGCGGCCTCGGCCCCGGCCCGGGAGAACGGGGTGGAACGGGGGATAACCCTGGCCCAGGCCAGGAAATTCTGTCCCGGGCTCCTGGTTATCCCCCCCCGCGAATCCCTTTACCGCCGGGCCTCCGCGGCGGTCTTCCAGGCCCTGGCCCGCTTCAGCCCCACGATTGAACCGGTCGGCCCCGGCCACGCCTACCTGGACATGACCGGCACCGGCCGGCTCCTCGGTCCTCCCGCGGATACCGCCCTCGCACTCAGGCGGGAATTGAAAAAATCGCTCCGCCTGGAAAGCACGGTCGGGCTGGCCCCGAACAAACTCCTCTCCCACGCCGCCGCCCACTTCGCGAAGCCCGAGGAAATCTTCACGGTCCGCCCCGGCGAGGAAAAGAAATTTCTCGCCCCCCTGCCGCTCGATTTCCTCCCCGAGCTCCGGGAAAACGCCGCCGGAAAAGAAGCCGGGCACCGGCTCCGCGACTTCAACCTGAACCGGATCGGGGAGATCGCGGTCTTCCCTGCCTTCCTGCTGGAAATTCTCTTCGGAGACTTCGGTCTCATCCTCCACGAGCGGGCCCAGGGAATCGATCCCCGGCCGGTCCACCCCCCGGAGAAGAAACCGGAGTTGACCTTCGCCGACATCCTGGCCGAGGACACCAACAATTCCGACCTGGTCGAAGCCCGCCTGCGTCTGCTCGCGCACCGGGCCGGTTCTGACCTCCGGAGAAAAAAAATCCAGGCCGGAAGCCTGGTCCTCTCCCTCCGCTACGCGGACGAGCGGGAGACGCGGGAATCCCGGAAACTCCCAAACCCCACCAACCACGATTCCGAGCTTTTCTCGGCCGGGTGGGAGTTGCTTTCCCGGTCCCGCTCCCGGCGCACCCGGATCTCCAGCCTGGAAATCTCCCTCTCGGAGATCCGCCCCGCCCGGGACCAAGCCGAGCTCTTTCCCTCCCCCGCCCGGCTCCTGGAGCCGGCCCTCGACCGGATCCACGCGCGCTTCGGCGAGGACGCCATCAGCCATGGAATTTAAAAAAATCCCAATGACCAATAACCAAATCCCAAGTAAATCCCAATTTCCAAATTCCAAACAAACCCCAACTCCCAAATCTCGAAGGTTTTTTTATTGGTTATTGGGATTTGGGATTTGATTGGTAGTATTGGGATTTTGGATTTGGGATTTAACAGTAATTCTCATGGCTTCTGACTTCGTCCATCTCAACGTCCATTCCCATTACTCCCTCGGCTGGGGGATAACCTCCCCCAAATCCCTGGCCGAGGCCGCCCGGTCCCGGGGAATGACCGCGCTGGCCCTGACCGATACCAATAATCTCTGCGGGGCCATCTATTTCCAGAAGGCCTCCCAGGAGCAAGGCCTCCGCCCCCTCATCGGGGCGGAGGTTCAAGCCGAGTCCGGGGAAAAGGAACGGGCCCTCCTCCTGGTCAAATCCCCGGAGGGATACCGCGCCCTCTGCCGGATCATCACCGCCCGGCACCTGGACCCCGGGTTTTCCCTGGGGAAAAGCCTCTCCGAAGCCGAGGGGCTCTTCATTCTTTCCGACCATCTTCCCCTGCTCCAGAGCCTGGTCTCCAGCCGGGGCCCCGCCGGGCTCGGCGTGGAACTCCGTCCCGGGGTTTCCCGCCGCCCCCTCCTCAAATTCGCCCGGGAAAACCGCCTGCCCCCGGTCGCCACCAACAACGTCCATTTTCTCCGGGCCCATGAACACGCCCTGCATCGTCTCCTCCGGGCCGCCTTTCTGAACCTGACTTTCTCTACCCTCCCCGCCCCGGAACTCGCGGCCCGGGAATCCTGGCTTAAACCCCCGGAAGAAATGGAAAGGATCTTCCCAGAATGCCCGGAGGCGATCTTCAACACCCAGAGGATCGCCGAGGAATGCCGGTTCGAGATCCCCACCGGCCGGCCGGTTTTCCCCCGCTACGACCCGGGGGTAGATTCCTTTTCCCTCCTTTCCCGGCTGGTTTACCGGGGAGCCCGGGAAAGATACGGAAAAATCTCGCCGGTGGTCGCGAGGCGGATCAGAACCGAGCTCTCCGTGATCCGGGACAAAAATTTTTCCGACTATTTCCTGATCGTCTGGGATATCGTCCGGAACGGGTCCCCCTCCCGGATTACCTGCGGCCGGGGCAGCGCCGCCAACTCCATCGTTTCCTACTGCCTTTTCATCACCCAGGTGGAGCCGCTCAAGGCCAATCTCCTCTTCGAGCGGTTCCTGAACCCGGAAAGGGAAGATCCCCCCGACCTGGACGTGGATTTCCCCTGGGACGAGCGCGACCGGGTTTTGAAATACGTGATCCGGAAATTCGGACCGGAAAAAACCGTCCGGGTGGCGAATCACGTCACCCTGAAAACCCGCGGGGCCATCCGCCGGATCGCCCGGGTCTACGGACTCCCGGAAAAGGAAATCACCCGGCTCACGGAAAGGATCCCCTGGCTGGAAGAACCGGGTGAGGATTTTCCGGACCGGCTTTTAAATTACCCCGGCCTCCAGCGCTTCCGGCTTTCCCCTCCCTGGCCCGAGATCCTGCAACTCGCCGGCCAGGTCCGGGAAATCCCCATCCACCTCTCCACCCACTGCGGCGGGGTCATCATCACCCCCGGCCCGATCACCGACTATACGCCGGTCCAGCGGTCCGGGGAAACCGCCCCCGACCCCGACCTCGCCCGGGTCACCCAGTGGGAAAAAGACCAGGTGGAAGAGGCCGGCCTGGTTAAGCTTGACCTCCTGGGCAACCGCTCCCTGGCCGTGATCCGGGACAGTCTGAAACTCGTGGAACGGAACACCGGCCAGGCGATCGGCTACGCTTCCCTGGATCCCTCCGAAGATGAGTCCACCCGGGCGCTCTTCCGCCGGGGCGAGACCATGGGGGTCTTTTACGCCGAAAGCCCGGCCTCCCGGCTCCTCTGCCGGAAATCCCAGAGCGATTCCTTCGACCTCCTGGTTCTGAACACCTCGATCATCCGGCCAGCCGCCAACCGTTTCATCCGGGAATACCTGGCCCGGCTCTCCGGCCGTCCCTACCGGCCCCTCCACCCCCTCCTCGACGAGGTCCTTTCCGAGACCTTTGGGATCATGGTCTTCCAGGAGGACGTAACGCGGGTTTGCGTGGCCCTGGCCGGGATGAGTCCCAAAGAGGCCGACGACCTCCGCAAAAGCCTGAGTAAAAAAAAGAATTCCCGGGTCTTAAACGCCTACCGGGAGAAATTTTTCGCCGGCGCCCGGACCCGCCGGATCGACCCGGACACCGCCGAAAAAATCTGGGATATGATTCTTTCCTTCTCGGGGTATTCCTTCTGCAAGGGCCACAGCGCTTCCTACATCCTGGTGGCCCAGAAATCCGCCTACCTCCGGGCCAACTATCCGGCCGAATTCATGGCCGGCGTTCTGGCCAACCAGGGTGGATATTACTCTTCCTCCGCTTATCTCTCCGAGTGCGTCCGGATGGGTCTCCAGATCCTTCCCCCGGACGTCAACGAGAGCGACCCCGCCTTCACCGGCCGGGACCGGGCCATCCGGGTCGGGCTCGCCCACCTGAAGGGAATCAGGGAAAAAGCGGTCTCCCGGGTCATCGAGGAGCGCAACCGGGGGGGACGATATTCCTCCTTCCCGGATTTCCTGGACCGCACTTCCTCCCTTACCCATCCCCTCCCTCCAGGAGGTAGAAATAACAATTCCCTGGAGACAGCTGACAAACACCCATTTTGTCATTCTGAACCTCCGCTTATGGCGGGGGTGAAGAATCTCTCTTTTGACCGAGAATTCAAAAAAACCAGATCTTTCGCTGGCGTTTATCCTGAACCCTCGAGATCCTTCTCCCGCCAGAGGCGGGATCAGGATGACATTCAGTACCTTACCCCCGCGGAGGTTCGGATCTTGATCCGGGCCGGGGCCCTGGACTCCCTCCGGGGAGAGCACACCCGGCCGGAGCTGCTTCTCCTGCTCGAGCTCCGGGAACGGGGTTTCACCCCGGAAAAAACCTCCCTGCCCCGGCTCCGGGAATACCCGCCGGAAGAAATGCTCAGGGCCGAGCATGAAATCCTCGGTTTTTTCACCTCCACCCATCCGCTCAGCTTCTGGCGGGAAGAGATCTCCCGGATTCCCCATTGCCGGGCCCGGGAGCTGGAAGGAAAGATCGGCCAAACCGTAACCCTGGTCGGGATCCAGATTACCCGGAAGGACGTCCTCTCCGGCCGGGGGGAGCCGATGAGCTTCGTCACCTTCGAGGACGAAACCGGCCTGGTCGAAACCGTGCTTTTTCCCGGGGTTTTCCGGAAGGATGGATACCTGCTCTATTCCCCCGGCCCCTTCGCCTTCTGCGGGAAGGTGGAGGAGGAATTCGGAGCGGTCACGGTCAACGTGCAGGAGTTAAAGCTCCTGACGAAAGCGCGAAGGCCGAAAACCATTTAAGGTTTTCGGCCTTCAGCTGCTTATCAACTTGAAGCTGTTTTTTTATCGGTTTTTTCTGGTTTCCGGCTACCTGCTATCCTGATATCCCGATTTCCACTTCCTGATCACCTGATCGCCTCGGTTTTTTCCAGCCACCCGACCACCCAGCAACATTCTTTTTCTAGTTACTGGTGCCTGACTTATATTCCCATGGCTTTCAGGGCGTTATCCACACGCGGAGGCTTGTTCTCCGCCCGCCGGATCATGCTTAAGCATTCCGTCGGGCAGACCGCGGTGCAGTTGCCGCAACCTATGCAACCGCCCGAATCCACCACAACCACATCATCCTTCATAGAAAGGGCGTCGACCGGGCAGCGGTCTATGCAGGTTTCACAACCATTACAATCCTCCGCGTTAACCTTGACCGTGAAGTTGGAAGAAGCCAGCATGGCGTCGGTTTTAAATTTCTTCAGGGGGCGTAAGAATCCGCAGCAGCAGCCGCAGCAATTGCACATGAATACCGTCCCGTTGATGAAATTGTTGACGTTGTGCACCAACCCGGCCTCGGCGCAGGCCTTGGCGATTTGGAGGGATTCTTCCTTGGTGACGCGTTTGCCGAATCCCCGGTCCACGACGTAATCGGCTACCTTGCCGAACATCAGGCAGGAATACTCGGGAATGCCCTTGACCTGGCAGTCCCGATTGACCAGGTGAGCATGATGGCGGCAGTAGCATTTGGCCGCGGAAAAAGAGGTTTCCTGCGAAATCAACTCGGAGGCCTTCTCAAAGGGATAAATATTCGAACCGGAGGGAAGTTCTTTTTCAATGGTGATGGTCCGGGCCGGGGGATAAGGAATCATCTGTTTCGCGGTTTCCTTATCAGACAGCACCGCCCGCATCAGATCGGCCATCTCCCCTTCCATCAGCTCTTCAAAGGCGGCGGCCATGCGCCGGTCGCGGGGGGTATCGGTGGCCCGCATCAACTGGAACTCCACCACCCCCGGAACGAACGGGGTCAGGGAATAACGGGTAACCCCTTTATCTTTAATGGTAAACAAGGTTCCCTGGTTGGCCATTTTTTCCAGCAGAACCCCCAATATTTTTTCATCCCGGTTCAGCAGCTTTGCCGCCTCCGGGAGGGTATGAGAACCCAGGGGAAATTCCGATCCCAGTTGAGCTTCCTCCTCGGTATAGATCTCCCGCAAGACCTGGAGGAACGACTCCACCAGGAGCATTTTGAGTGGATATTCGTTGAGTCTCATCCCCAGCTTGTAAAAAACATTCTCTTCCATTTTTCCTCCTTCGGAAAGTTAATTTACCGGCTCTATCATTAAGGTAGTCAGGGATTCGATCCGGTTTGAACCCACCGACTGATTTAATATATCTACCATTTCAGAAGGAATTTTGAAAATCATCTCCACGTTTCGTTCCTCCGGACGGCCCTCCCCCCCGGCCGTCTGCTCTCCGGTCTGGACATCATAAAGGGAAAGCGACCGGGATCGATAAGTCAAGGTGCCCTCGGGGGAATTATGATCCACCATGGTCGAGAATATCGATCCGGTGCCGTTCCCGTTGTTCACGATTTCCATAATTCGGGCCTGCTGGGGATAATCAGCCAGCGAGGGGGCTTCTACCTCCCAGTAACCCTCCCCCGGATTACTTCCCGGGCGCGGAACAATCTTGTTTTCGTGGCCGTGACCGATCAGGTGCAGGATGACGTTCGGATATGAACTCAGGGTGGAAATCAATTCATCCCCGGAAATCTCGGAGCCCAGAAAATCCCCGGGGGTGTGGTGGGAGACGATTGTCACCAGTTTTTTCTCCGCCCGGGCCTGATCCAATTCGGGGATCAGGAAATTTTCAAACTGGGTTCGATCCATTGAGCCGGCCCAGCCACCCAGGCGGCGGTAAGTTTCCAGGACAATAAAGCGAACCGGGATTCCCGCCGCGGGGTCAAAGCAGTAATAACCGAACCCTCCATCCCGGCCGGCTTGGGTGAATCCATGCCCGACCGGCAGGGAAGAGGTGTGGAAAAATTCCTCGATGAAGTCCCGGGGACTCTGGTTCATCCCCAGAAGCTGCCGGCCCGGATCCGCGGGCACCTTGCCGTCATGGATTATCCCCGCTTCCGCGGTCGAACCGTCCCTGGTCCCCCAAAAAACCTCGCTTCCGGTCGCGGTCTGGTCATAATTCACCGTCGGAGAAAGATTGCCCTGGATCAAGCCGTCGTGGTTCCCAATGACCGTGTACCAGGGAACCCGGGGATCCAACCCCCAAGCAAGGAAGGGGTCGCTGAAATCATTCCCTCCCCCGGGTATTGGATCATCGTCCGCCCCAGTGTCCGGGTCAACCACCTTCCCGTCAAAGGTATCAATAAGCCAGCGAACCTCGTTCCATTGGTCATTGTCGATCGAATCACCGGTATTTAATAAAAAGTCAAATGGTCTTTCATCGCTGAAATGATTCAAGGTTCGAATCATCGCATCTAAAACCTGGACGCTGAGGTTATCCTGTGGACGAAAAGCTGCCTGCGTCGGGCCGGGGAAATCTATATTCGTCATCCGCATCGGGGATTCATCATCGCATAAATGAATATCGCTCAGATGGGCAAAATATAAAAGCGAAGCCCTGGCTTCCGTTCCACCTCCCCCAACCCCGAGATCATCCCGGAGGAGATGGGGTTCGCCCTCGCCTTCAAGTAAAACCCCCAGATCCGCCTGAGCGGTCGGGGAATTGGAATAACTCAGCCAGACCGCCGGGAGAAGCGGCTTCCAGGTCTGAACCAGGGTGGTTCGATAGGGAGGAATCTCCGTCCCGGCGCGGGGGAGATGCGGGGCATTACTTCCCCCCTTCCCGCATCCGAAACCCATCCACCCCCAGAAGAGAGCCAGGCAGATTAATCCCCCGATTTCAATCAAACGGTGGCCGGGGAGAAAAACGGTCGTTCGATAAACCTGGGAACTCCAGCACTCTCGCTTTAAGCTTATGACCCCTCCAATTTATAATTATCCGTAATGGTAAAATCCCGCTAGCAAAATTGAAAGGGTGGAAAGAATTTAAAAAACAGGGGGTACAATCAGAGCAGAAAAACCGATCCCGATCCGGCCGGGAGCATTATCTCCCCCACCCGGCGGTGGAGCTCGGCCATGGCCCGGAACCCGGTGCAGTGGCAGGGGGCCAGCATTTTTAAACCGGCTTGTTTGAAGAACGCCACGGTTTTATCCAGCCTCTCTTCCGAGGCGAAAAGCAGGTGAAAGCCCCCGATCAAACCGCGAATCCCGGAAGCCCCGGTTAATTGCATGGCGTACAAAAGGGTATTAACCACCCCGGCATGGGCGCACCCGGTCAACACGGTAATTCCCTCTTCCCCTTTCAGGATCAAGGCTTGATCTTCAGAAACCGGATCGGGCAGCAATTCCCCCGCTTTTTTCACCCGCAATATCGGCTCCACCGCTTCAAAATCGGTCGTTCGCGGAATGGGACCGGTGAGTATAATCCCCGGATAAAGTTCACGGGGACCGTCAGTCACTTCAAACCTGGCCCCGCTTTTCTCGAGCAAATCTTGAGCGGCCGGCATCCCGATCCACCTTTCGCTTCCATCCAGCAGCAAAGCGAACTTGTCGGCCCAGGCCTCCGCCCCTAGATAAACCGGGACCTTTTCCATCCGGGAAAGCACGGGGGGGAGCCCCCCGGTGTGATCATAATGGCCGTGGGAAATAACCACCGCGTTAACTTCAGACAGGTTAAGTCCCAGGGACTGCGTATTGGGGATGATCGCCCGACCCGAGCCCGTATCGAAAAGCAGGCGGAAATCATCCGCCTCGACCAGGGCGCTGAAACCGCGTTCTCCCAACAAACTGCTGAGCTGACCGGCGGAATTATCAACCAGGATGGTGATCTTAATCGGCAACCTTTTTCCTTTGGAATATTCCCTCTATCCCCCAGGAACCATCCTCGGTGAAAAAGAGGTAAATGCCGATGAATAGCCAGACGAAATCCCGGATCAGGGTCCCGCTGGTCATCTCCTCCCCCGCGATGGTAGAGGCAAAACAACCGCAACCCATGGAAAGATTGCGATAGAGCGCGGAGGAGATTCCAATTATGAAAATGACCAGCATTCCGATAATGATCAGGCTGTTTTCCCGGGGGCGAAACCCCAGGATCAATCCCAGGCCGGCGAATAGTTCCACCCAGGCCAGGATCAGGGCAAAAATATTGACCAGGGCCAGGGGGAGAAGCTGGTAACTGGCGATGCTCAAGGCAAATTCCCCGGGGTCGAGAACCTTGTAGTAGCAGGCGTAAAGAAAGACCCAGCCGAGGTAGATCCGCAACCCAAGGTTTATGGTCCGGATAATGTTATCTTTCTTCATTTTCAATAATCCACCACCGTCACGATCGCCGAAGTTCAAAGTCCAAAATCCAAAGGTCTAATGAATACTGTAATCAAAGCTGTTCAAATCAACTTTTTCACCCTCTCCCTCGCCTTCTCCCCTCGAGGGAGAGGGTTGGAGTGAGGTGACAAAAACCACGGTTCTCCAAATCAAGCCTCAATATTATTTTAAACTCAAAACTTTGGTTCTTTGAGCTTTGGGCTTGATTTGATATTTGAACTTCGGCATTTGAACTTTCAATCATTTTGAGCTTGTAGTTTGATTTGCTTTTTGGGCTTTGGCATTTAGCATTTTATTAATCCGGCTACCGGTTACATGCTACCCGTTACCTATTTGTCTCCCTTCTTAACCGTCATCCCCGCCTTGACCCAGGCGGGAAAACCTCCTTCGAGATGGGCCACCATGGGAACCCCCTGGTGGTGAAGTCCCTGGGCTAAAGCCACTCCTTCGTCAGGCGAAGTACTCCCGTAAACCACCACCACCCGCTCTCCCTCCTTTATCATCTCCACTGTTTTTGGATCCGGACAGGCCAGGGGATCGTAAGGGAGGGAAATCGCCCCGGGTATGTGCCCTTCCAGATATTCAGGCGTAGGGCGGGAATCGACGATTACCACCCCGGCCACCCTCAGTTCGTTCAATTCCCTACTGGTGATCTTTTTTATCCCCGGGGCCGTTTCTTCCTGGGGGCAGGAAACGTAGATATCGTATGGCTTCGGAGAAAAGTATGGGATGGCCCGGGGATTGACCAGATTTAAAAGCAGACCGGCGATCGCGGCCACGATCACGATTGCCGCCGTTTTCAGACCCAGCGGTAAAAGATTTGAAATCCGCAAAATATCTAAACTTTTAAAGTTCATGTAAATCAAATTATTGCATTTAAGCTTTCCATCCGAAAGTAATATTTACAATCCTGTTGCGATACCAAGTTCAAACCCATTCAGTATTTTGACCATTTACCTTAATAGAGGGTGTTCCGAGTATTTTCATCAAGTTTTTTATATGGACTGCATCCCGCCCCGGGCGGGATGCGTTGCATTAGTCCCTCCGTTGTCGGGATAAACAAGCTAATGCACTCCATAAAAAAGAACGAGATTAGAC
>JAPLJI010000184.1 GCA_026388655.1 Pseudomonadota bacterium | reverse complement strand
TCATCAATAAAAATATCCGCCCGCGCATTGCCCCGCGAGGTCACATGATAAACCGCCCCCTCATACTCCACCCGTAATGGACGCGCCATATCGCAACCTTACCATCTAAAAATGGAAAATATCAAGACCTGACCCCTTTTTTCATTTCACCAGTTTGGAATCGATCTTGATCATTGTTACCGAGATGATCTCGCCCGTTTCGATCCTCACCAGTTTCAAGTAAAGCTCGAGTTTCTCCTTCCCGGGGGAAAGTTTGCTCATTAAGGCCAGCTGGGCCCCGGCCATTTTCCCGATCTCCACGGTCTTCTTGTTATCAAAAAGGTCGTTAAGCTGAAGACTCATTTCCCCGATTAACTGCTGGAGATTCTTGCGTTCCAGCATCTGAAACTGCGGGATCTTGAAAATAACCAGCTCCAGCCTGTCCTCCAGGAGCTCCGACGGGGCTTTTAACCCCGGGTCCTTAACCGAAACCGGCATCAGCACGGTGGGGGTCTTTTCCCTGATCAGGACCGTGGAATAATCCAGGAGTTGTTTCACCGCCTGGTTGAACAGATCGTCCAACACCTTATCCCGGTCGGCTCCCGGGCCGGAAGTGACTTCGAAGTAATCCTCCCCTTCGGTAACCGGCTGGTCGGTGAGGTTCGCCAGCTCGATCTTGACCATCTTGACGATGATCGCGTCCAGGTTTTCCGCCTGCCAGTTGGAGCCGGTATGGTGCGAGACATAGGTGGTCCCGCCTCCGCCCTCGGCTTCCCCGGTCTCGCCGTAGGTAAGAAAGGCGAATATCCCCATCGTGTACTGGGCTAGCTGGCGGAAGACATATTCGCCGTCGTTATTCAATCCGCTGGCGCCGATGCTGACTATCTTGATGGCCTGTCCGGCCGCAGCCTTCATCGCCTGGAGGTAGGTATATTCCTCGGGAATAACCACCGGGGCCGCCTTGGCTATCTCCGCGTCTTTAGCCGCCCGGATGTACTCCTGGCCGTAATCAAGATGCGGGGGCGCGTCTCCGATCAGAAATAAAAGCCTGATCCCGCTCTGCCGCCACTGGAGCATTTTCAGCGCGTCCTTCAGCCCGGCCTGGACGTCTTCGGGCTCATCCCCTCCCCCATCCGCCCGAACCTGGTCCAGCGCCTGTTTGAAAACCTCCATCCGGGAGGTAAGGGGAATCACCCGGGTTATGTATTCGTCACCCCGGTCGCGGTAGAGCACCATCCCGAAACGAACATCCGGGGAAGAGGAAAGCTGGGTAATCTGGAAGTGAATCACCTCGATGGTCTGCTTCAGCCGGGCGATCTCGTCTCCCATGCTCCCGGTGGTGTCAAAAACGAAGGCAATATCCAGGGGAACGTTTTTATAACTTTCGCGCTGAAGGTCGAACTTGATTTCCAGGTTTTTGACCCCGGAGGGATCGAATGATTGTTCCACGGACTTCTGCCCGCAGGCAGTGATCGCCCGGAGCCCCTGGGTTAATTTCCCGGCATACTCGGAGGGGAAAAACATCGCCCGGCCGTCGGCATAGGTTCGGCGCTCGGCCACGGTTTTTCCGCTTCCATCCCGGAAACTCAAGAGACAGTTCGGAATGGACCTGCCGTCCCGGTCCACCGCCCGGAAAATGATTCGGTTGGAAACATCAAGTCTCAATACATCAAGGTAGGTGAACCGGGTAAGGTAATCGAGGTAAAAATTAAATTGCTGGTTGTCGTCGGACGCCCCGGCCTTGACCCCGGGCGAAGACGGCGGTACGGACGCAGCCGCGGCCCTCCGGGGCGCTCCGGCAGCCATCTCCTTGGCCAGAACCGGCCTGGCCGACGCAGGGGCCGCGGGGGCGGGAACACTGTCGTCCGGGGCGCCGGTGCCGGTTTTACCCTTCACAATCTCAGCCTCCGCCAAAGGGACCGCTGTTTTTACCGTTTCTTCCTTGGCCTCCGCGCCATCCGTCTTTTTAGCCTCGCCTCCTTTGTCCGCCGTGTCCGGTTTTTCAATCTTGGCAACCGGCTCAACGGTTTTCCCGGGTCCGGGAGCACCGGCACAGGCCAGCCAAGTGAAAGCCAATAAGCAAACGACTAAAAGCGCCAGTTTTTTCATGGGTAAACCTCCGTTTAAATTTCGCCCCTCAACCCCTCTTCTCCCCAACCCAGGGGGAGAGGAATGATTAGATAAGAAAAATGATTTTAGATAAGACCCTATGGATTTGACAATTGGATTATTAGACACGGATAGGCACAGATTTTATAGATTTCCATATTAATCTCAAATTGAGGGTGTTACGAGTATTTTAATCAAGTTTTCTATTATGGACTGCATCGGCTCGCCGATGCATTGCATTAGTCCCCTCGTTGTCGGGATAAACAAGCTAATGCACTCCATAAAAAAGAACGAGATTAGACCATATCAAATATTTTAACTTTTCCCTTCAATTTCAAACGGTTAAATCATTACTCGGAACACCCTCAAATAATCACGTTCTCTAATCAGTACCAATCCGTGAAAATCCGTGTCTAATAAAAATCAGCGCGGGCTGGCGAGGACACCGGCCAGGGCCCGGGTATAAAATCCCTGTGAATCCTTATGGAAAAGAATGGTATTAAACAGGAAACCGACCTGGGTATCGATATTGGGCGAAAGCTTGATCTTGAGATTGACGGCCAGCATGCTCGTGCCGATCGGCTTTCGGGGCAGGATCGAACCGGTGGCTTCCCCCTGGACGTCATTTCCCTCCAGTCTCACCTGGTCCAGAACGAATTTTCCTTCTTTCAGGACCAATTTCCCCTCGAAACGGTCGAAGGCCAGGTCCGGGAGGGTTACCAGTTTCATCAGCGTGGCATTCCGGATCCCGCCCCCGGCCAGCTTGAAATGAATGGTTCCCTCCCCCTTTTGGAGATTGGCGGGATTCCCTTTTAAATCCACGTCCCCGGAAAGGTTGCCGATCAGGTTAAGGTCATACCTGCTCTTCAGGTAGGGTATCCCTTCCGTCTGGATCCCCTCCCATTTTCCCCGGAGGGTATATTTGTCCCGGGCGCGGAAATACGCGATTTTCACCTGCCCCGAAGCCAGCTTGGACTCGAGCGAAAAGTCGATCCCCCCCCGCAAAAGGGAAAAAAGACTAAACCGGATTTTGAGATTGTCCAGGTTGAGAACCGGGATGTTCACCGCTTCTTTTTTCCCTTCGGATTCCTTCTCTTTCTCGGTTCGGATGGTTATCTGCACCCCTTTCAGGATGAGGCCCGGGAAAAGATAAGGCCCGGCGCTGTTAACCCGGATTTGGAAGGGGCTCCGGGCTTCCATCCGCGAGATCAATACGTTGATTAATTTCTGGTAGGGAAAGGTCAGGTAGCTGAAAAGAACAAAGCTGGTGATCCCGAAGGAAACGCAGGCGACGATCCGGATAATGCTTTTTTCATTAATTTTCAAAGTCGCGCCGCTTTCTCTCTCAACCCGGGGAGATCCCGATCACGGTCAAAGTGGCGTCCAGTTCCCTGGGATTGGCGAAACGGGAACGCACCATCATCCGGGAAACGATCAACGGGTTCTCGCCCCCCTTCTCGATCCGGTAGAGCAGATCGGTCAACTCGGAGAGGGAAACCGCGTTCAGCTTGAGTTCCACGCTGACTTCCTTGCTCTTGCCTTTGGTTTCCAGGTTACCCGGCCGCATGTATTCGATCTTTTCCCGGATCCGCGACTGATCCGCCAGGCCTTCCAGGTAAGACAGGATCGAAAACCCGGCCGGGATCACTCCCCGGCCTCCGCCGGACTCCCCGGAACCCCGGTATTCCTGGGAGAGAATCATCATTTCCTTCAGTTCCTGGGTTTTTAACTGGATCTTCTCCCGGAGATCCCGTTTTTCCCGGTTTACCGGCAGGACAAAAAAGCCTACGAAAATGATCAGGAAGGCCCCGAAAACCCCCAGGGCCAGGGTCAGGCGCTCCTTCGCATTCATCCGCGCGATGAATTCCGGCATGCGCAGACCGCGGAATTTATCCCTTAATGAACTGAGGAAGGCGGGGGCTTTCATTTTTTTCAGCTTTTCTTCCCCAGGTTGATGACCATGGTAAAGTCCACTCCCTTCTGGTCGATACTCACCTTCGCCTCCGTCACCTCGATGCTCAACCAGGTCGGGGAACCGGCGAGCTCGGTCTTGATCCGGTCCACGGTGTCGAAGCTGGTGGTCCGTCCGCGGAGGCGGATTTTTTCCGGGTCATAGATCAACTCCCGGATCTCCAGGGAAGTATCCCTGGGAATCCGTTCGGAAATTATTTTCAGCAGGTCCACCACCGGTTCCGAGCCGGGGGAAATATCCCCGCTGCCCTGGAGAGCCTGGATCCGACTCCGCATCTCCCGCATTTCATACCCCGCCGGGACCTGCTTGGCCTCGGGAAAAGCAGTGAAAAAGGCTTTCCGCATCTGGCTGGTGAGCTTGCGGTCCTCGGAGCGAAGGTTTAAATATCCCGTGACAAACCCGGTCAGTCCCAGAAGCGAAACCAGGCCGACCATCGCCCCGAAATAAATCAGTTTCCTCCTGGCCTCAGCAATCCGGCTCCGGAAGGTAAATTCGTTCTTGCGAAAGTTCATCGGCGGGAAATAGTGGTCCGGGGAGAGCCCCCGGAGGGCCAGCGCGACCGCCTGGGCCGCGGTGCAATCGAAATCAGAGGAAAACGCGCGGGGAACCTTTAAATCGCCCTGGAGGGAGACCTTCTCGCAGGGAATGTCCAGGCGCGATTGGAGATAACCGGGCAAGGACGGGGCGAGCGCGCCCCGTCCGCACAGGTAGATCGCGTTGGAAGTCTCCCCCTGGCCGCGGCGAAAGGCGTCCAGGGTCAAACCGAGTTCCTGGATCAGCGGGAGCCAGGCCCGGTCCCAGACCTCCACCGGGATCGGCTCGGCCCCGTTCACTTTCTGGGCTTCCGCCTCTTCCCAGGATATCCCCCGGAAAGCGGCCAGCACCCGGGTCAGATGATCTCCCCCCACCTTCATTGTTCGGGCGATCTCGACCCGCCCGTGGTGGAAAACCAGGAGCTCGGATTTCTGGGCGCCGATTTCCAGAATCGCCCCCGGACCCTCCTGGGCAATCGGGTCAAACAAAAAGAGCAGGCTGGAAAGGGCCAAAACCTCATCATCCAAAACCCGGGGATCGGTCCCGATCGAATTCAGACTTTGTAAACGCTCGGCGATCTTCGGTTTGTTAACCGCCGCGGCAATTACCCGGGAACCCTGTTCGTTCTGATCCACTAACTGGTAATCCACCACCACGTCCTCGATTGAATCGGCGATCAATCCCTCAAGCTCGAAGGGAACCACCGGGTCCAGCTTGCTTTTTTCGCGGAAAGGAAAGATTAAGTTCCTCCGGGAAACCAGGCCCCCCGGCAATCCCAAGGTAATGGGAGCCGATTTCCAGCTTTCCCGGGAAAGCAGGTTCTTGATCGTTTCGCGATAATTTATGACCGGGTCAGGACGATTCTCCGGCGGGATGATGGCCGGGATGAATTCTTGATAATCCACCAGCTGGTAGCCGTTACCGGGTTTGCCCTCCTCAATCAGGGCGGCCCGGAAGGCCGTGCCTCCCAAATCCATACCGATGGAACGTCTCGCCATTAAATCACCCCAGAAAATCCTCGACCTGGGAAAGAATCTCCGCGGCCTCCGCCCGAGGATGAAACCACCTCATCTCGGGCTCTTTCCGGAACCAGGTCATCTGCCGCCGGGCGTAACCCCAGGTCACCCTTCGGGTTTTTTCCTTGGCATCTTCGCGCTTGGTTTCCCCGCGGATAAACGACACCGCCTCGCGGTAGCCAATCGTGGTCAAGGCCTTAATTTGTAAATCGTAGTCATTCCTTAACAATCCTTCAACCTCATCCAGGATGGTCCGGCCCTCCAGACCGGACTCGAACATCCATTCCACCCGTTCGGATATCCGCCGGATAAGATCGTCCTGATCCCGGCGCAACCCGACCTTCAAAATCCGGTAATCCGGATCGGGGAAACGGTTTTTTCCCCTCATCCGGGAAGCCGGAATTCCCGTGGCCAAGAATATCTCCAGGGCCCGGGTGATCCGATAAATATCGTGGGGATGGATCCGGCCCGCCGAATCGGGGTCAACCTCGGAAAGCCAGCGATGCAGACAGGACTCGCCCTCTTGCTCTTTTTTATTATCGATCCGGTCCCGGACCTCCCGGTTGGCCTCCCCTCCCGGAAAAAGCCAACCCAGAAACGCCCTTAAATAAAGCCCCGTGCCCCCCACCAGGAAAACCCGGCGTCCGCGGGCGGCGATCGCCTGCGCCGCCTTCTGGGCCAGATCCCGGTAACAAGCAGCGTTAAAATTCTCATCCGGGTCGACCACATCCATCAGAAAATGCGGGATCTCTTTCCTTTCCTCCGGATTGGCCTTCCCGGTTCCCACCTCGAGTCCCCGGTAAACCTGCCGGGAATCACAGGCAATGATTTCCCCGTTAAATCTCCGGGCCAGTTCGACGCCCAGGGTGCTTTTCCCGGCGGCGGTCGGGCCTAAAACTGCGACTATCTTAATCATAAATCTACGTAAAATTCCTAATGTCGAATTTCTAATTCCTAATCAAATCTCAATGACTAATAGCCAATTATTAATTTCTAATTTCGAATTTCTAAATCCCAAACAAATCCAATTCGGATTTCAGTCGTTCGACATTGTTTTGAATTTCGATTTTAGGAATTAGAAATTGGTAATTGGACATTGATTAGAAATTCGTCATTAGAAATTAGAAATTCCGGGTCATGTTCTCCTGAATCGTTTTTCCAGCTCGTCTTCGGTTATTTCAAAAAATACCGGCCGGCCATGGGGGCAAAAAGGCGACTGCTCCACTTCCTTGAGCTCCGCGATCAGGGACTCCATTTCTCCCCGGTCGAGCAGGCGGTGGGCTTGCACGGAACCGTGACAGGCCATCCGAGCGATGATCGGCTCATATTTTTCCTCGACCAGGGTATCCGGATTCGGCCACAGGGAAAGTTCCTCCAGGACATCCCGCAGGACCGCCTCGTAATTGGCGGAGAGCAGGTAACGGTTGACCGCCCTGACAATGAAAGAATTGCCCCCCAGGGGCTCGATTTCTATCCCCAGGCGCCTGACCACCGGCAGGGTCTGGGAAAGAAGACGGGCTTGATCGTACTTGAGCTCGAGAGTCACCGGGAGGAGCAGTTCCTCCAGCTCCCCGGCGGAGCGGGACCAGCCCTCGGCCAGCCGGGCAAAGGTGATCCGTTCATGGGCGGCATGTTGATCGATAATCACCAGCCCCCGCTCGGACTGGCAAAGGATATAGGTCCCTTTCAGCTGGCCGATCACTTTCAGGGAATCGAAAAAACCTTCTTGCCCCTCCCGGTGAAAAAGATCCAGCGATACCGGCCGGTAATCCGTGCCGGCCGGGGCGGAAGTTCCTCCCTCCCGGAAAGTGAATTCGGCCGGGCAACCTGTCTCTTCCCGGTTGGCTTCCGGGAATTTCCCCGGCCGCGTGGTTTCCGGAATCGCCCCGCTCAGGCCCAGTTCCACCGCCCTTTTCACCAGGTGGTGGACCAGCCCGGGATTCCGGAATCTGACCTCCAGCTTGGCCGGGTGAATATTCACATCCACCTCCCCCGGAGGAACCCACAGATACAGGACCCCCACCGGGTATTTTCCCTTCGTGAGCATCATCCCGTAACCGTCGAGCAGGGAACGAATCAAGACCCGGTCGGAAACCACCCGGCGGTTAACCCAGGTATAAATGGATTGCGAGCTGGATTTCTGGAGATCCGGGGCTCCGCAAAATCCGGTTACCCGATGGCCGGAAACCTCGTAATCAACCGGGAACAGACGGGAGGCCTCCTTTGCACCCAGGAGATCCGCAACCCTTTCCCGGAGGTCCTGACGCGGAGGGGTCTGGATCGCCTCCTTGCCGTCCAGGCAAAGCCGGAACCCCACCTCCGGATTGGCCAGGGCGAATTTTACCACCAGTTGATAAATATGACGGCCCTCGGTTTCATCGCCCCGGAGAAATTTCCTCCGGACCGGGGTGTTGAAGAACAGATCCGTGACCGTGATCTCCGTCCCCGCCGGGGATGCCACCCGGGTTTCCCCCTGGAATTCCCCCCCGGAGAACTGGACCCGAATCCCCGGTTCCGGGCTTTCCCCGGCCCGCGGCTCCTTTCCGGGCCTGGGCCGGCTTTTCAGGATCACCCGGGCAACCTGGGCGATGCTGGGCAGGGCCTCGCCCCGGAAACCGAAAGTCGTGATCCGCTCCAGATCTTCTTCCGCCCGGATCTTGCTGGTGGCGTATCGCTCGAAAGCCAGGACCGCCTCCCCCGGGAGCATCCCTTCCCCGTCATCCGCGACCCGGATAAGTTCCTTGCCTCCGGCTTCGGCCCAGACCTCGACCAGGCTCGCCCGGGCATCCAGGGAGTTTTCCATTAATTCCTTGATTACCGAAGCGGGCCTCTCAATGACTTCACCCGCCGCGATCCGGCTGGAAATGGAAACCGGCAAAATTTGGATTTTGGACTCCATGCGATTTTTTTCCACTTATATTATCTCATATATCTGCAGACAACCGAGAGGGCTTTTAAGTTCACCCCAGCCAAAGCCCGAGGCCTGAAGTCAATAAATACAAAATGCATCTCCCCATCAAGCGCGGGTTTACGGAAAAAACCGAAAAAACCATATTCAAAACTGATAAATTAATTATTTTGTACTGATGAAGAGTTGACCTCAAAGCCGAGTCTACTTCTTGACAGATTTTATCCTTTAACTTATTATCCACTTTCGTTCTTAATATTAAACGTCCTTACAAAAAATGCCGACCAAAAGTAAAAAAACTGCGCCGAAAACCCCGAAGGCCAAGGCCCCCGACCCTCCGGCCTTCACCCAGCAAAAATCCCGGGTCATCGCCATGACCGGGATCAGGAGCTTTATCGGCTCCAACCTTCTCCAGCGCCTTCAACAGGAAGGCCGGCACCAGATCGTGGCTCTCGACCTCGAGAAACCGGAATTTTTAAAACCCCGCACCCGTTTCTACAAGCTGGACCTGACCTCCACCACCGCCGATGTCACCCTCTCGGAAATCCTGGAGCAGGAGAAGTGCGATACCTTTATCCACCTGGCCTTTCTCTCCCGTCCCACCCATAAAAGCTCCTACGCCCACGAGCTGGAATCGGTGGGAACCATGTATATTTTTCACGCCTGCGCCAAAAACAAGGTTAAAAAGCTCATTATTTCCAGCACCACGATGGTTTACGGGGCACTTCCCATCAATCCCAATTTCCTGGTCGAGGAATCCCCCCTCCGGGGCAACCGCAATTTCCACCCGATCCGGGACCGGATTGAAGTGGAAGAGCAGGCCCAGAGTTTTCAGAAAAAACATCCGGAAATGGTCGTCACAGTGCTTCGCCCCTGCACCATTCTCGGCCCCACGATCCGAAATTTCATCACTACTTACCTGGGGCTACCCGTGATCACCACCCTCCTCGGATACGACCCGCTGATGCAGCTCGTTCACGAGGAAGACGCCCTTGATGCCTACCGTCTGGCGGTGGAACGCGACTGCCCGGGCGTTTTTAACATCGTCGGACGCGGGGTTCTGCCCCTGAGCACCATCATCAAGCTTTCCGGCAAAATCAAGGCACCCATCCTGCACGCGGTAGCCTATCCGCTGATTGACGGCCTGTGGCTGGCCCAGGTCGGGATCGCCCCCTCCGGGTACCTGGATTACATCAGATATCTGTGGGTTGCCGATGGCACCAAGGCCCGGAAGGAACTGGGTTTCTTCCCCAAATATTCCACCAAGGAAACCCTGGAAACCTTCCTGGGCATCCAGAGGCTCCGGGCCATCCACCTGGTGGAATAAAAATCTCCGCCGGAAAAGGAAAAAGCGCATGGGCAATCCGAATATCCTCGGGAATGATCCGCTGAAGAAGAGCGGGCCGGAAGGCAAACCGGTTCAAAGCCCGGGCCTGAGGCTGAAGCTGCTCAATCCCCTCGCGGAGACGGAAGAAGCCCCCGGCCCCCGGGAAGGTCACCGTTCCCGGGAGACCGACGATCTTCTGGACAACGGTTTCGTTCCCTCGCCCCGCCTGAAAAAATCCCGGAAGCGGCTCCGGAAGGCCGCCGTCCGGATCCAAAACCTGGACGAAGCGCTGGGCAAACGGGTCCGGCTGATCGAGGACCGGATTGAAGACTCCTTTGAAAACCTGGAAAAGGGCATGGAGGAAATCCTGCACCGCCTGAATGTCCCCGCCCCGGAGCTGGGAAACCTGGAAGAAAACCTGAAAAAAGCGGTGGAAAATTACGAGCAAAAATTCGAATCGGTGATCGGGAAAATCGAAACCTCGCTCCCCCGCGCCCAGGAAAGGAAAGCCGTCATCACCAAGATCAAAACCCCGATCGAGAAAGGCCAGAAGCTCCTCCGGCCCTCCTTCTACCGCGACCTCTGGCGGAAGTTTTCCATGCTCGGAACCGGAGACGAGGTGGATGAGTTCGGTTTGGATACCGTTTTCGAGGACCGGATCAAGCCCGTGTTCGATTTTCTCTACGACAAGTGGTGGCGGGTGGAGGCGGAGGGAATCGCCAACATCCCCGATTCCGGGCGGGTCCTGCTGGTCGCCAACCATTCCGGCACCCTGCCTTTCGACGGGGCCATGATCAAGCTGGCGGTCCGGAACTACCATCCCACCCGGCGGGAGGTTCGCCCCCTGGTGGAAAACTTCGCCTACTATTTCCCCTTCATCGGGAACTTCATGGCCAAGACCGGAAGCGTGCGCGCCTGTCAGGAAAACGCCGTCCGGCTTCTGGAAAAGGACGAAGTGGTCATCGTTTTTCCGGAGGGAATCAAGGGGCCGACCAAATATTACAAGGAGCGCTACCGGCTCCAGCGTTTCGGCCGGGGCGGGTTCGTGCGCCTGGCGCTTAAAACCCATTCCCCGATCGTCCCGATCGCGGTCGTGGGCTCGGAAGAAATCTACCCGATCATCGCCCGGCTGGACTTCATCGGCAAAATCCTCGGGTTCCCGATCTTTCCGATCACCCCGACTTTTCCCTGGCTCGGGCCCCTGGGCCTGGTTCCCCTTCCTTCCAAATGGCACATCCGCTTCGGAACCCCGATCCGGTTGGATGAAAATCCGCCTGAATCCATCGACGACCAGATCCTGATTAACCATATTTCCGAAAAGATCCGCGCCCAGATCCAGGACATGGTCTACGAGCTGCTGAAAAAGCGGAAATCGACCTGGCGGGGTTAGAACCGGTAGCAGGTAACAGGTAACCAGTTAGCAATCAAATAATCTCAAACACTCAACTCCTAGACCAATAAAAATCCCAAAGTCATAAACTTTGGGATTTTTATTTTTGCTGGCTACTTGCTACTTGTAATGCCTCGATCAAATGACATATTTTCTTTTTGTCATTCTGAGTCCCCGCCTATGGCGGGGGCGAAGAATCTTGTTTCTGTCGGAAAACTAAAAAAAATCAGATCCTTCGCTATAGCTCAGGATGACATTTTTGTTGGTTTGGTAACGTTCTCGAAAAAATTCAAATATATATGGGACCGTTTTGAGGCATTACAGCTACCTGTTACCTTTTTTCAAACTATCTTCCCCGGTCTTTTCCGCCATTCGGTAAATTCTTTCAGCTTATCCTCATAACCTTCCCGCCCCATCATCCCGAAGGTGAGCTTTTTCCCCTCCTCCACCCCGGGCTGGTCAAACGGGTCAATCTGGAAAAGCGTTCCCGCGAAAGCGGTGGCCACCTCGAGCAGGTAAAAATATTCCCCGAGGTGAATGGCCGCCAGCCGGGGGAATACCAGCTTGCAATTCGGCCTCCCGGCCTTGGTCAGGGACATTTCGGTGGCCTCCTGCTCGGCCCGGATGAGCGAATTCAGGGTCTTGCCCTGCAGGTAGGAAAAGCTGGGGATCTTGATTCCCGCGTCCGGGATCTCCACGACCGTCCGGTAATCGTTGACCGCCAAGAAGCAGATGACCTTGTCCCTAGGTCCTTCGATATAAAGCTGGAGCTGGGAGTGCTGGTCGGTTACCCCCACGGCCCGGATCGGAGTCTGGCCGGCATGAACCACCGCGCCGTCGACCGAGTTTCTCTTCCCCAGGCTTTCCGCCCACAATTGCCGGAACCAATCCGCCGCCGGGATCAGCAGGTCGGAGTAAGGCCAGAAAACCACCATCCCCCTGCCCTTGTGGTTGGAAAGGTATAAAAGAATCGCGAAAAGCAGGGCCGGGTTCTGGAAAAGATCGCTCACCCGGCAGCGTTTATCCATCTCCCGGGCCCCGGCTAGAACCTCGTTGATGTCAATTCCGGCCATGGCCGCCGGGAAAAGGCCTGCCGGGCAAAGCACGGAAAATCTTCCCCCCACCCCGTCGGGAAAAGGCAGGGTTCTCAGCCGGTCCTCTTCCGCCAGGCGGCGCAGGTCTCCCTTCTTCGGATCAGTAATCGCCACCACCCTTTCCCGGTATCCGCCCGGCCCAAAACGGCTGATCAGTAAATCCCTCACCACCAGGAACTGGGCGGTGGTCTCCGCGGTAGACCCGGACTTGCTGACCACGCTGAAAATGGTTTTTTCGAGGTCGAGCGAATCCAGCAACCGGGAAAAAGAATCCGGGTCCACGTTTTCCGGGAAGAAAACTGAAACTTTCTGATGGTTTCCCTGGGGCCCGGCCAGGGCGGAAACCAGGGCATTGCCGCCCAGGGACGAACCCCCGATCCCGAGATTAACCAGGGTGGAAAAACGTCCGGCGCATTCCCGGGCCAAGTCACTGACGGATTTCGCGTATTCATCCCGGTAGGGAAGCTCCCGGAAGGGAAGCCATTTCGCTTCCGCCTCCCGGATGATTTTTTCCTCCGTCCCGTCGAGCTTCCCGATCTCGGCTTCGGAAAGGCCGGCTTTTTCTCCGACCGCTCCAGTGAGAAGATTGGTGTAGTCAAAAATCAGCGGCATTTCGGATCTCCCTCCAACATTCATTGTAACGGAAACACCCGGTCTTGGAAAAGGCTTAGTAAATCTCCCTCGTCTTTCGCGGGCGGATTCTTTTGTAGTCTGCCGATTAATCGGCGGTTTTAAAAAGCGCCCGATCCCGCCCAGAGACGGGACAAGTAAATCGGGCAACTACGAAGATTTGGGAAATAATAATCGCATTTATCGGTTTCAAAATCATTAAAAAAGGCCGGGGGTCTGGAACCCCCGGCCTTCTGGTGCAAGCAATAAGTGCCGGCTTACGGGCAGGCAAGGAAGGAAGGAATAGTACCGGCCGGAAGCGCGTTCAGAAGGATATCAACTATCCCACGCATTCCTTTAGAGGTATCCGATTCCTCAACCTTCCCCGCGTAATCCACGAGGTAATAGTTGATGACCTTCCAGAGGGCGTAGTTATCGGTGGAGCCAGCAGCCGCCTCGGCATAAGAACCAGGAAGCTTGGTCAGGTCAATCGAAAGCCCGCCATTCAGGGTAGTGTCCCCCAGGGCCACGTAAATCGTGCCCTTGGCAGGGATCAACGGGTACTTGTTGGTGGAAAGCTTCGCGCAGGCCTTGGGAGCAACCCCGTCCGCGGCGATCGGGTCGATTCCGGTGATCCCGGCAAAATGAGCGGCATCGCCCACGGCGCAACCGGTGGGGAAGGCGCAGTCGGAAGCCGACTCAACCTCAATAGCCAGGCAGTTGCCCCCCGTCCCTGGCAAAGTAGTGAGAGGGTCACACGCGAAGGAAGTCGTCACATCCCGGAGCGGCATCCCGAAGAGATTTTTTACCTTCAGGGTAAAGACCCCGACCGGAAGCAAGGGCAGGGTTGGATCAAGCGCTTCAATCATCGGATTGATATCAACCGCGGTAATCGCGGCCCCGGTGTTGATGGAGTCTTTGACTTTAAGCAGGAGAACATCCAGGGTCGGGATAATCCGGCCGAGCGGAGCCAGGAGCGTCGGGGTGAGCGCCAGGATGGTGGGGTTGGTCAGATCCATATCCACGGTGATCCCTGCCGTCGTGGCGGCGAGAGTGATCCCGAACGTGCTGGAAAGAACGGTCTTGAACTCGTTGAGGGTACTGAGCATATCCGCGCTCACTTCCATTTTAATCTCGACATGAACCACGGCGTTAATCAGAAGCTGGTCGCCGGTGTTGATCGCCGCGTCGCTGGAAACCATGCAGGCCACCCGGGACTTGCAGGCCTCCGCCGTCGGTTTGGCGGTAGCGATCAGGTCGGCGTCAAGTTCCCGGAGGGCGTCAATCGCCGCGACATACCGGGCCGGGACATCGCCCATATTCGTGGACCAGCGGGTGGCGCTCTTTTTCAGGAGATTGGGGTTATCGGCCAGGAGCCAGCCCAGACTCCGGAGGGCCATGACTACGTCGGTGTCAGAAGCGCCACCGGTCAGCCCGCTGAGGAGATCCGTCAGGCCGGCAAGATTGCTCATCGCCGAGGTCAGATCGATGGTCAGGTCGTGGGCGGCAATAGTCTCGATCCCCGCGATGGCCAAATTTGCCACGAACTTGAGCGCCCGGGCCTCGAGATTGCCGGCCTCGCCTTTCAGGTCAACCTTGATGTAATACTGCCCGCCCGAGGTGCCGAGAACGAGCGGAACCTTGGTAAATACCGTCGGGTCCGTTGACATGGTATAACCGTTGGCGATTACCGCGCTGGCTTCCGTGTCCAGAGCTACGAGCTTGGCCTTGATCGGATCGATCATGGAGCCGATCATGGACCACAGATCCACACCCGCCTGCTGGGTTTCGTAGCTGGTCATCGAGGTCAGGCTCGTGACCATCCCGATCAAGGAGTCGATATCCTTGGTCAGACTCTGGAGATTGGTCATCATTATCCCGTATTGGGCTTCGCCATACAGGGGATCGGTGGAAGGAATAGTATCGAGTAACGCCTTCGCCTCGCTGGGGGAGCTTTTCGCGATCAGGGAGAGACCGGCATCCCGAGCCTGCTGGGGGGTAACCTTCGTTATATCGCAATTCGCGATGATATCAGCCGCGATCCCGCTGTCAATGGCTTTCTGGCACTTGCCTCCTCCACTGCTGCTACCACCGCAGCTCAGCGGAAAAACAGAAAGACCAACGGCCAAAGTAATCGTCAAAAATCCCAGTAAATACTTTTTCATCCCTTTTACCCCTCCTTTCGAAAAAACCGAATTAGTAAAAAATTCCATCAATATTTAAAAAATTTAATAAGTTGCTAACCCAAACACCCCCTTTCCTATATATTAAATTTATGATTATTGTATTTCAATATAATATGCGCTTCAAGGGAAAAAATGTCAAGCTCTTTTAAATCGCTGGAAAGCGGGACAGCGGGACAGCTAAAACCTTCAATAAATATATTTTTAAACCCGAAAAATGCAGTTGGTATTCCCAAATGATCATGTAGTTGCCCGATTTATTTATCCCGACTTCAGAGGGATTTATCCCGCCAGCGACGGGACAAGTGAATCGGCATGCTACAAAAAAATCAGGTCGTGAAAGACGGTGAGACGGATTCAAATGCTTTTTTCGGGTTAAATTCATTGTAAAACATCTAATCCTTCCATTCTGAGCCGACCTGTCCTCAGACTTGTGCGACGTATTCTTTATTTAAATTTCCAAGTTTTCTTGCTTTCCAGCCTTCCAGCTTTCTAGCTTTCCGCTTACTTAACCGACACTAAGTTAAGCAAAAGGAGCATGGAAATCGGCCGGTCGGCGATCCCCCGGACCTTTACCTCCCTTTTGAACATCCTCTGGAGCATGGCCTTTCCCACTTCATCCCAGATCCAGGGCAGGCCGGCCACCACCCTGACCCCGGAAAGCTCGAGAATCACATCGGAGTCAGCGATGATCCTGACCTTGGCCTTCGGATCGGCCCCGTTCTTAACGGTCAGTTTGCCGTCCCCGAAACACAGGGTAATGGTCACCTCGGCGTCCGGGGCCTCGATCACGATCTTGGACCTGAGCCGGTTCATCAGGTTGAAGGGAATCATTTTGCGTGGATTGCTCTTCAGGTTCTGCTTGATCAGGTCGGACAGCATCACCCCGAAGCCTACGGTATCATCCCCATCCGCCAAGACTATTTCCGGGGATTTCTTGGAAAACATTATCACCTCCTTAGCTATTAGACCGATCCCCAGTTAACATAATTAGCGAAATGGGTAGCCGCAACCTTTAGGTTACGCCATTTTCGCAGGCTGAAGCCTGCGGCTACAATTTTTTTTCTATCTTGATTTGGAAAACCATTGATTTTGCCCCCTCACCTCACCGAACCGTAGGCTCCTACCCTCCCTCCGGGCTGGAAGCGGGGCTGGAAGCGGAGCCGGAGGCCCACCCCTCTCCTTCAGGACAAGCCTTCAGGACAAGTCCCTTGAGGGGAGAGGGAATGGGAGAGGGTGAAATTATCAATTTGGACAGCTCTGACATTATTTTTTATTTATCTTCTTTAAAAGATCCTCGGCTTGCCGCTTATACAGTCGGTCATCAGGCATGAAATCCGGTTCCAGCGGGGCATTCAGAATAAAGTCGACCTGTTCCCGGGCCTTTTCCCTATCTTTGTCTTCGAGATACGCCTCGGCCAGGAACAAATGATTTACCAGGTGATCCGGGGCGATTTCGATCGCTTTCTTGTAGTATTCATAGCATTTTTTCCGGTCCCCGCCGAGCAGTCCCGGCACTTCGCAATAAACCTTGCCGTTAACCCGGTAAAACCCTCCCTTAAGATATTTCTCGTCCAGTTCCCTGACTTTGGCCAGTTCCTGCCTGATCGGCTTAATCAAAAAGATACTCTTGATTATCCCTTTGGCCTTACCATATTCCGCCCAGTTCACCGCCAGCCAGTAATGAGCCCCGGGTTCCCTATCGTTAATCTGGATGGCCAGTTTGGCGGCCGCGACCCCTTTGTCGTGCCAGGTCATCTTGGCCTTTTCCTCGGTGGAATTTTTCCCGAGCCACCAGTATCCGTAGGCAATCCGGACCGCGGCCTGAATATCGTCGGGCTTTTGCTTAAGCACCTCCTGGTAGGTGTTAATGGCTTCCAGGGCCTTGTTCAGATCGCCCCGGTCGGACCAGAAGGCGTCCGCCTTTTGCTTCAGTTCGTTGAGCCCCGCCTGGTTTTCCGCGGTGGCGGGTCCGAAGAGGAATAACAACCCGGCAATAACCAACAAGACAACGGCGATGGATTTTTTCATCTTTCTCCTCCTTATACGGCTTTTATTACTGGTTCTCTGCCGCCCGATATAATCCCTCGAGGGCGTGTTTCGCAGGCTAAAGCCTGCGTCTACCAACCCGAAACCCGAAACCATAAACTCGAAACTGCCTTTTATCTGCTGGCTTTTTCCAGCAGCCAATCACCCACTTTCTCCCAGGCCCACTTGGGAGCATTCCTTCCCATGGTGAGATCGAGATGCCCCCAGTGGACCCCGGTCTTCTTCCGGTCCAGATGATCCAGTATTTTATCCTTAATCGGGATAAGATCAAATCCGGGCTTGACCGATGATAAAGGCGCCAGCCGATCCCGGTCGCCGGTAATAAAAAGCGAAGGAACCCGGATTTTTTCATTCTTTCCAGGTAACCAACCTTCCGGTCGGCGCTGGTAAAAATCCCTTCCATGGCCCAGATTGTCATCTGTTTGAGTATCCCAGGGGCAATATTACCAAAGCCCCTCCCCAGAATCATCCGGACATCCCGGAGAAAAACATTGCTTATTTAATTTTTTCGAGAACGTTGCCAAACCATTAAAAATGTCATCCTGATCCCGCCCCTGGCGGGAGAAGGATCTGATTTTTCTGAGTTTTCCGACAGAAACGAGATTCTTCACCCCCGCCATAGGTGAGGACTCAGAATGACAAAAAGAAAATATGTCATTTGGTTGAGGTATTACATCTAGCTTTTAACTTTTCACTTTTCATTGCTACTGCGGGGTATAAATCACCGCCAGGATCTTAGCCGGTTTCCCGCCGGCGCAGCGCACCCGGTGGGGGATGGTGGAATCATAATAAATGCTGTCCCCGATCGAGAGCACATCGGTGTGGTTTCCGAGTTGAACCTCCATTTCGCCTTCGAGCACGAAAACAAACTCCTCGCCTTCATGGGAGGAAAGGCCCTCTTCGCCGGCGCCGGCGCTCCGGGGCTCCAGGGAAACCAGGAACGGCTCCATCTGGCGGTCCTTTTTGCCGAAGCCCAAGGATTCGTAGGAGTAACCGTAATTAACCCCTTCCTTGGAAGCCACCCGGGAAATCTTCTTCCGCTCATCCTTCCGGACGATGGTGAAGGGCTCTTCCAGGCCCGTTTCGCCCTTTTCCTCCTGGAACTCGGCGAAGAAATATCCCAGTTTAACCTTCAGGGCCCGGGAAACCTTGATCAGAATCCCCAGGGGTGGAGAAATCAGGTGATTTTCGATCTGGGAAATCACCGAGGGGGAAAATCCAATCCTCTTTCCCAGTTCCTCCAGGGAAATCCCCTCGTCCTCCCTGAGCTTTTTGATTTTTTCCCCTACCCTGATTTCCCCGTTTGGCATTGTTCCCTCCTTCAAAATAAAGTTCAAACTCAAAGATTAATCTCAAAACCCCAATTTTAAATTGTAGTTGCCTCATTTATGAGGCTTAATCGGTTGAAATACTTTTTCAGCCCGATAAATCGGGCAACTACAGTAATTGTGGAGCACCCTTTTGACCTTTGAAATTAATATTTCTATCTTTTCTCGCTTGATCCACCTTTCCTGTTTTTATCGTTTTCCGGTTTCTTCTGCCTGCTACTGGTTACTTGGAACCGGCTACTTTATTTAATCTTTCTTACTTCCTCGGCACCAACGCGAAGCGCTTTCAGGTAAAGGTTCCGGTATTTTTCAAAATTCTTGCCCAGCACCCGGGGAAAAACCCGCTCGATGTCCCCGGCTTCCACCACCGAAATCCACTCCACCAAGGCGCCCAGGCCCACGATATTCATCAATCGTTCATCCCCGATCCCCTGGGCCAGTGCGTTCAGGGCCACCGGAAGCACCCTGGTTTCCTTTCGCTCGACGCGGTAATCCGGAACCAGGGTGCTGTTGACAATAACCGTCCCCCCCGGTTTAACCCGGTTGATAAAACGTTCGAAGGAATCCCGGTTAAAAGCCACGAGGATCTCCGGGAAACCGATCACCGGAGAACCGATCTCCTCGGTCGAAATCACCACGGTGCAGTTGGCCGCCCCGCCCCGCATCTCCACCCCGTAGGAGGGCATGTAGGTAACCAGGTAGTCCCGGTCCAGGGCCGCCAGGGAAAGCGCGTTACCGATCAGCATCACCCCCTGTCCTCCCGAACCGGAAAAAATTATGTCGGTGTATAAATTTTCCATAACATGTCGAACGCTAATGTACAGTGTCTTACGCTTCTTTACATGGACTTCTTAACCGTCATTCCCGCGAAAGCGGGAATCCATTAAAAAATAACTGGATTCCCCCGGATCAAGTCCGGGGCAGGCTTGGTCAAGCCCGGAATGACAACTAAATCAGCTTTCCCGCTTATAAATGATCCGCCTCTTTTCTTTCCTTGAAAATCCCCAGCGGATAGTAAGGAATCATCTCCTGTTCAACCTTCCGGGCGGCGTCGGCCGGGCTCAAACCCCAGTTGGTCGGGCAAGCCGAAAGAAATTCCACGAAGGAAAAACCCAGGCCGCGGATCTGGGTTTGGAAGGCCTGGAAAAGGATTTTCTTGGCCCGGCGCAGGTTGGCAATCTTGTCCACCGCCACCCGGGCTGAAAAAGCCACCCCTTCCAGGGGAGCAAGGAACTCGGCCATCCGGATCGGGTACCCATCATTCTGAAAGCTCCGGCCGTAGGGGGTGGTGGCGGTCTTCATTCCCAAAAGCGTGGTCGGCGCCATCTGCCCCCCGGTCATCCCGTAAATGGCATTGTTAACAAAGATAACGGTGATGTTTTCCCCCCGGTTGGCGGTATGAATGATCTCCGAGGTCCCGATCGCGGCCAGGTCCCCATCCCCCTGGTAGGTGAAAACAAAGCGGTCCGGCAAAACCCTCCGCACCCCGGTGGCCACCGCCGGGGCCCGGCCGTGGGGAGCTTCCACGGTATCTACGTCGATGTAGTTATACAGAAACACGCTGCACCCGACGGAGGAAACCGCGATTGTTTTCTTCCGGAGGCCGTAATAATTCAAGGCCTCGGCCACCAAGCGGTGGATCAGGCCATGGTGGCAGCCCGGGCAAAAGTGGAAAGGGATATCGATTAACTCGGGGGGCCGGGAAAAAACCTGCTTCATTTGAATCTCCTTTCCATCTCCCCCGCGATTTCCTCCAGGGCCGGGAGTGACCCCGCCCCGGGGGCACGGAAATAAAGCTCGATTCCCGGCCCGGGAAGAGCCGACAACCGGACGTCGTCCACCATCTGGCCGGTGTTCAACTCCACCACCAGGAATTTTTTCACCCGGCGGGAAAGTTTTTGAATCGGCTCCACCGGGAACGGGTAGAGGGTGATCGGACGGAGCAGGCCGGCCTTGATCCCCTTTTTCCTGACCATCCGGATCGAAGATTTCACGATCCGGGCGATAATTCCAAAAGCGACCACGATAAAATCCGCATCTTCCGTCAGGAATTCCTCCCAGCGGGGCTCCCGGCTTTCAATCCCCCGGTATTTTTCCAGCTGTTTCAGGGTCTGTTTCTCCAGCTCCCCCTCCGCCAGGTAAAGGGATTTCAAGAGGCGGGAGGCTCTTCCCTCGGCCCCGGTCAGCACCCATTCCGGGAGAGGCCCGGGGCTGGGTGGTTCCCGCCGGGTTACCTGTTCTTTCATCTGGCCGATCACCGCGTCGGCAAGAATCAGTACCGGCGTCCGATACTTGAAAGCCAGGTCAAAGGCCAGGAAGGTCAGGTCATACATCTCCTGGGGGGAACTGGGAGCCAGGACCGGGGTACGGTAATCGCCGTGTCCGCCGCCGCGGGTGGCCTGGAAATAATCACCCTGGGAAGGGGCGATTCCACCGAGGCCCGGTCCGCAGCGTGAGACATTTACAATCACCCCGGGGATCTCGCTTCCGGCCATATAAGAAATCCCCTCCTGCATCAGGGAAATCCCCGGGCCCGAGGAGGAGGTCAGGGCCCGCGCCCCCAGCGCCCCGGCCCCGAGCAGCATATTAATCGAGGCGATCTCGCTTTCCGCCTGGAGGAATTGCCCCCCCACCTTGGGAAGTTCCCGGGACAGGTACTCCGGGATTTCCCCCTGCGGCGTGATCGGGTAACCGAAATAATACCGGCATCCGGC
>JAPLJI010000126.1 GCA_026388655.1 Pseudomonadota bacterium | reverse complement strand
GGGAAGATAATCTCGACTTTTTTTCCCCTGATCCCCCCGCGCTTGGCCTCCCCGGCCTCGATCCGGAACTTCCCCAGGGGCAGTTTCCTGAGTTCTTTTTCAAGATGTTTCAGCGGCATTCCCAGGTCGAGAAAAGCCCCTAGGGCCATGTCCCCGGCAATGCCGGCAAAACAATCAAAATAAAGGATTTTCATACTTACTCAAGTCCAAAGTTCAAAATCCAAATTTCAAAATTTTCGTCAATGAAGCTCCCCGCGGCAAGACCGCGGGGTATCTAAGGAACGTTCTAAACACGTCCGTCATCCCCCGGATCAAGTCCGGGGCAGGCTCTGCGAAACTTGTCCTCGAAATGTTTAATCGGGGAGCAGGGATCCAGAGACTTTCGAAAGAAACTGGATTCCCGCTTCCGCGGGAATGACAGAAACAAGGTATCCCCGTGGCAAAACCATGGGAAATACAAGTTTAAGTTTTGGGCTTTATTTGTCATTTGCCCCTCCGGGGTCCTCGTCCCGAGACCCCGTTCGGGGTCGTGGGAAGCTTTGACATTTGGCATTTATATCTAGCCACCCAACTACCTAGCAACCGAAGCCACCAGATCAATCCGGTGGTTACCCCGCTTGTTTCCGGGAGGAATCGATCAGATGGTCGATCCGGCTGGCCAGAAAGCCCGCCCCGAATCCATTGTCAATATTGACCACCGCCACCCCGGCCGCGCAGGAATTCAGCATGGAAAGCAGGGCCGCCAGGCCTTTAAAATTCGCCCCGTATCCCGTGCTGGTGGGAACCGCGATCACCGGCTGATCCACCAGCCCGCCGACCAGGCTGGCCAGGGCCCCTTCCATTCCCGCCACCACCACTATCACCCGGGCATTGCCCAATTTGTCCTTTTCATTCAAGAGCCGGTGGACTCCCGCCACCCCCACATCGTAAAGCCTTTCCACCTGGCTGCCGAGAATCTCGGCGGTCACCGCCGCTTCCTCCGCCACCGGGATATCCGAGGTCCCGGCGCAGATCACCAGGACAAAATTTTCCTTCCGGCCGGAGGCGGGGGCAGGTTTTTTCTTCCCGGCCTTTCCCGTTTTCCCCGGTTTCGGAGAAGAAAGGATCCGGGCCTGGGGGTAATATTCGAGTTCGCGGTGAAGCTTCCGGATCTTCCCGGCTTTTTCCTTATCCACCCGGGTGACCAGGACCTTGCCCCCCGAGAGTTTAATCTGCTTGGCGATTTCCACAATCTGGTTGACGCTCTTCCCCTCCCCGAAAACCACCTCGGCGACTCCCTGGCGGATTCCCCGGTGATGATCCAGCCGGGCAAACCCGAGATCCTGGTAAGGCAGGAATTTCATTTCCTGCATGGCTTCGGGAATACCAAGCTTGCCGGCCTTGACCCGTTTGAGGAGATTTTCCAGTTTTTCTCGATCCAATTTGTCTCCCGTTTACTTAATCCCGAAAAATGCAGTTGTTATTTCTTAATTCTTTGTAGTTGCCCGATTTACTTGTCCCGACTTCAGAGGGATTTATCCCGACGGAGAGGGATCGGGCGCTTTTGAAAACCGCCGATCCCCTCAGCGAAGGGACAAGTAAATCGGCAGACTACAAAAAAATCCGCTCGCGAATGACGGGGAGACGGATTCAATCGCATTTTCCGGGTTAATATATTTCCTTACTTTCATATTTCATTTAAGGGATTGAGGGGGATTTTCATCCGAATGTTTTCGAACCAGTTTCTCCAATTCTTCCAGTGACTGCCGGGAAAGGTCCGCGACTTGGGAAACCAGGCTCGGGGAACCGGCCGCGATCTTCCCTTCCCCGCCGAAATCCTCGGGCTTCAGGATCTTGTTGACATCCATTTTCTTTGTCAGGCCGGTTCGCATCTTGTCAAACAGGACGACCATCTTCTGGGACAGGGCGAAGATATCGGAGAACCCCATCGTCGCCGACAATCCCTTCAGGGAATGGAAGGCCCGGTGTAAATTTTTCACCAGTTCGATGTTTCCCGGGTCCGCTTCCCATTTTGGCACCAGGTCCCGGATGGCTTCGAGCTGATCCCGGGCGTCCAGAGAGAAAAGCTCCCGATATTTTTCCAGCTCCGGATCCATTTAATATTTTAAATTTTTTCGTATGACTGTGATGCGAAAAGCCGCAACCTATTGATCTTCAATATATTCCCCCCTCGATAAATTTATATTTATTTTATCATCCTGTCAAAAAACACGCGAAGATAAAAAAAGGGGGGAGATCCCCCCCTGCAAAATAACATCCGGCTCTCAAGAATCAGGTGAGCTTACTGCCCCCGGACGATGGTGCAGAATTTCGCGTAGATCATCAGGATGTTGGTGGAATTGTAATCAACCGTAGCCACCTTGGAAATCCCGCCATTCTTCATCGCCGCTTCAATGCTGGCGTCGCCGGTAGCAACCCAACCCAGGATGGAGCTGGCGCAGGCCGTCCCTTCCTTGGACGCGGAAGCGCCGGAGTCGGCGGTGATCGGCGCCTTCACATCCATATAAATAAATCCCATCACCGGACTTTGCACCATGGCGCAACCCATGAAGAAGCAGAGCCCAAACCCAAGACCCAAAATCTTTTCCCACTTTTTCATCTTCTTTTCTCCTTTCTTAATTTGACTAATGGTAACATATACAAATACTTTCCAAATATTATTAATTTTATATAATAGAAAGGCAAACCCAAACCGGAATTATGAAGATCAATATTATTTCCAAACTGGAAGCGGAGCTGTTGGCGCTGGAAAAGGAGCTGACCCAAAAGATCCCCCAGGAACTCTCCCGGGCGGCCGCTTTCGGCGATCTGACCGACAACGCGGAATACGAGGCGGTGAAAAATCGCCAGAAATTCGTGGAGGCCCGCTTCGCCCAGATCCAGGGCCGGCTCCGGAGCCTGGCGGCCCTCGACCTGGAATCCCTCCCCCGCGACCGGGTGGCCTTCGGCAGCATCATCCACCTCCGCGATCTCGATTCCTCCGAGATAAAAATTTATCGGATCGTCACCGCCGAAGAAGTCGGCAAGGTCCCGGGCCACATCACGGCCAGTTCCCCCGTCGGCAAAGCCCTCAACGGCAAGAAGGTGGGGGAAGAAATCGAGTTGAATCTTCCGGCCGGGACCAGGTATTTGAAAATCGTAAAAATCATCACCATCCACGAACAGGAAGAATGAGCAGGGTTCGAGGGTCCGAGGGTTCAGAGTTCAAAGTTCAGGGGTTTAAGTGAGAAAACATCCCCGGAATTTATTCATATTTCTTTTCGCTCTTCACTTTTTACTTCTCACTTTTAGCTCACTCTCTTCGGCTGTGAGCCCCGAGCCTCCCGTCCGCGCGGATGACCCGCTCTGGGAGAAAGCCCTCTCGCTCTGGCAAAAACGGACCGAGGGCCAGGCCGCCCGGGAGGTCCTGGCCGTTTTCCAGTCGCTCTCCCAAAAACACCCGGACCAAGTTGAGCCTCTCCTCTGGTCCTGCCGGATTTCCTATTTCATCGGTGAGCGCGAGTCGAACGATGATAAACGCAAACAGATTCTGAAAGAGTCCAGCGACCTCTGCCATCAGGCCCAGGCCCTGGATCCCGGCAACAGCTATGCCGTTTATTGGCTGGCGGCCTCGATCTCACATTATTCCGACATCGCTCCCCTTCTCCCCCAGATAAAAACCCTCGTGAGATACATCCCCGAACGCGAACTTCCCTGTCCGGATGAGCTTTCCCCCGAATGGAAATCCGCTCTGGAAAACTGGGACGCCCGGTGGGATATGAACCGCTCCCGCACCGCGGTCAAGATCTGGGAGGATACGGTCAGGCAAAAACCCGAATCATTTGAAGCCTGGTGCTGGCTGGCCCGCGCCTATTACTGGCTCGGAGAGATCACGGAAACCAAAAAGGAACAGGAAGAACTTTACTACCGGGGATATGAATGCGGAAAGAAGGCGGTAGCCATGAAAACCCGGCATCCGGGAGCCAATTACTGGACCGCGGCCAACCTGGCCCGCTGGGCCCAGAGGGGTTCCATTATCAGGATCGCCGGCAACGCCGGGGAAATCTTCGGCCACGTCAGGGTCGTTGACCAGGAAGAACCCCTGTATTATTTCGGTGCCATTCCCCGCTTTATGGCTTTTTCCCTGGCCCATGCCGGGTTCGTCACCCGGAAGCTGGTCGCGATGATGGGATTCAATCCCGATAATGTCACCCAGTTAACCCTGATGTCCATCGCCGTCGAGCCGCGCTTTTTAGCCACCCACATCGCCCTGGCGGAATTCGCCATTTACGCAATTAAAAACAAAACCCTGGCGAAGGAACACATAGATTATGTTTTAAACGCGGATCCCGAGGCTTATCCCGCCTACGCCCCCGAAAACCGCCTGGATCAGAAGAAGGCTGAGAAACTGAGGGAGGAATTAAAGAAGTAGATAGCAAAACAAATGCGGAATGAAAAACAAGCAAACTAATTGGCCAAGATTGGTAGCCGCAACCTTCAGGTTGCGTATGGTGATCAAGTCTGCTGGCGTAGAGGTAATAAACCAGCGGGGCCCGAAGGCCCCGCTTATTAATTTATTAGATTTCCGATTGTTTCGCAGGCTAAAGCCTGCGCCTACCTGCTTTTCACTTTTAACTAGAGCTTTTTAATATCCTCCATGATCAGGTCCGCGGTGATCCCGCCCCCGGCGATGACCATCGGCACTCCTCCCCCGGGATGGGTGGAGGCCCCGGCCAGGTAAAGCCCTTCAATGCTCTTCGAGCGGTTGGAGGGCCGGAAGACCATGGTCGAAGGGATGTCGTTCTGCAGGGCATAGATAGCGCCCTCAGGGCTTAAAAGCCGCCGCTCGAAATCCACCGGGGTGGAAATATTCTTGTAGACAATCTGGTCCCGGATCCCCGGCCAGAGAGTCTGATCCACGAAATTAAGGACCATCTCCATAAATTCCTCCCGCCTTTCATCCCAGGTCCCGTGATCAAGCCGGTATGGCCCCATTCCTCCCAGGTTAAAAGCATGGTACCCGTCGGGCGCGAGGGAGGGATCGATCTGGGTGGGCCAGCAGAGCAGGCAGATCGGCTTGGGAGGAAATTTTCCCTTCAGGTAATAATCGTCCCAGATGCTGTTCATCAGCTGGTAATCACCGAGCTGGAGTGTATGGTGCGCCCGGAGGGGAACCTTCCCTTTCACCCCCAGATAAATCATGGGCATCGGCATGGAAAGCTTGTAGCTCTTGATCCCCTTCTTCACCCTCCCGGTTAGGTTCTCCTCGCCGATCAGGTCAAGGTAGAGGCGTTTGGCGTTGATATCAGAGACCACCAGGCGGGAGAAAAGCTTGGTCCCGTCTTTCAGCTGCACCCCCCGGACCTTCCCGTTCTCGACCAGAACCTTGGTCACCTCGGTTTTCAGTTTGAGCTCGAGCCCGTTCTCCTGCCCCACCTTGAGAATTCCCTTCGGGATCGAAATCATCCCTCCCATGGGATAATAAATCCCCTCGTGCTCGGTGTAGCCGATCGCGGCGTACATGCCGGGGCAGAGCCGCGGCGGCAAGCCGATCCAGTAGGACTGGAAACCCAGGGTGTTGAGAATCTGATGGTGGCTGAACCATTTCTTGATCATGTATTCATAGGTCAGATAAAAAGCCGGAAGGAACTTGACCATCCCGGGGGCCCGTAAAAACATCTTCACCATGCTGGTCCAGGACTGCATATCATTATGGAGAAACTGCCCCATTCCTTTCTCCGAGACTTCTTTCCAGTACTTGCAGTAATCCAGCCACTTTTCCGCGTCCGGAGGAGAGATTTTTTTGAACAGTTCGTAGGTGGCGTTGACATCGGTGGGGATATCAATGTTCTCGCCTTCGGGGGTCCGGAAGGCATACATCGGGTCGCATGGTCGGAGATCAATGTAATCCTGCCGCTTTTTACCCAGGCGCTCGAAGATCGCGTCGATCGCGGGGACGAATTCCACGATCGAGGCGCCGGTGTCGAAGTGAAAACCCTTGTCTTCAAAGGTGGA
>JAPLJI010000061.1 GCA_026388655.1 Pseudomonadota bacterium | reverse complement strand
GGAGTGGCTCCTCCGGGCCAACCTTTCCTTTGCCCGGCTGGTGGAATCCAGCATGAACCTGGAAACCTCGAGGTTTTCCGGGGTTAAAAGAAGCTCATTGAATAAAATATTATGGCGGCTCTTTTCCCCTCCGTAGGGGGTCACATTCGTTTCGTCGCTTTTGTTGTTAATAAAAGGAGGAAGCCTTGAAAATCGTATGTCTGCTGGGAAGCCCGCGGCCGAAAGGAAACAGCGCCATGATCGCCGCCCGTTTTCTGGAAACCGCGGCCGGCCTGGGCGCCGAGACCCGGACCTTCGCCCTGAACCGGCTGACCTACCGCGGCTGCCAGGCCTGCTTCACCTGCAAAACCAAGCTGGACCGGTGCGTGCTGAAGGATGATCTCACGGAGGTGCTCGAATCCATTCACTGGGCGGACACGGTCGTGATCGCCTCCCCGATTTATTACGGCGATGTCACCGGACAGGTCAAGTGCTTCATTGACCGCACCTATTCTTTTCTCACGCCGGATTACATCACCAGTTCCTCCCCCAGCCGGCTCGCTCCCGGGAAGAAGCTGGTCTTTGTCCTCACCCAGGGACAATCGGATCCGGACCGGTTCGCCCAGGTGTTTCCACGCTATGGATCGATTATGAAGTGGTATGGCTTCGGCGAGAGCCACCTGATCCGCGCCTGCGGCGTGGGGCCCAAAGCCACCGCGGCCGAGCTCGAACCCTACCTGCGGCTGGCCGAGGAAACAGCAAAAAAAATTCTGGATTCCGCATCAAGCATATCCTCAACTTGATTGGGGATGCGGAATGACAAGAATAAGGCAACCCTGCGGCAAGATCGCGGGGAAGGTCAAGTTAAACATGCCACTTAACCGTATCCCCCTCCTGTTTTTATCCGTTTCCCTTTTGGGCTTAACCGCCTGCGGCTCCGGTTCGCCGCCCTCGGGGGAAATCGCGGCAACCCGGGAGCTCGGCCCGGTCAAATTCCCGGATATCATCCGGGGACGGGACGGGGGCTACAGCGCCCTCTTCGGCGGGCAATCGATCTGGATTTTCGGCGACACCTCCCTAAATTCCCCCGCCGCGGACGGGGCGACCTGGCGTTCCAGCACCTCGTGCCGGACCGTCGGCCCGGACGCCCGGAACAACCTCGACTGCCAGGATGAGCCGCTGGACGCCCAGGGGGCGCCGGAGGAATTCCTGCCCTTCACCAGCTCCGAGCTTTCCTACAACCAGGCGCATTTCCGGACCGATATCCCGGAAGCGGACCAGGCGCGCTGGGCCTTATGGCCGGGGCCGGTGGTGGTGGACCCGAACTCGGGCCGAGCCCTGGTTTTCTACAGCAAGGTTTTCGCCCGCCCGGGGATCTGGAACTTCGAGATGGTCGGTTATTCCTTCGCCACTTGGGCAAGCCCGGACACGGCCCCGGTCCGCCCGGAGGTCAACCCCGGGGCTAGCGAACCCACGCTCCTGTTTCCGGACGGAGCGACGCAGATCGGGTCGGGGGCTTTAATCCATAACGGATATGTCTACGTTTACGGATGCAGGTCGGAGTGGCTGTCCTGGCCCAATTTCCTCGGACGAGTGAGATTTTCCGAGGCGCTCCACCGGGAAGCGTGGGAATTCTACCAGGGTTCGGATTCCTGGAACGATAACCCGGAAACCGCGGCCGCGGTCCTGGAGGCCGCCACGATGATCACGGTGCACTGGAACGATTACCTGAAAAAATTTCTCGCCATTTACAGCACCCCGCTGGTGAACACCCTTTCCCTCCGGACCGCCGACCGCCCGGAGGGGCCCTGGTCCGACGCCCGGGAATTTCACCAGGGCGTCGCGCCGCTCGACAGCGAACAGTGGGATTACTTCGGCCTCGCCCACCCCGAGTTCGCCCGGGAAAACGGGCGGGTCGAATACGTAAGCTACTTCCGGCCCACCGAGTTCCTGAAGGGCGAAATCCGCCTGGTGGAAGTCACGTTCAAATAAAATACTTCAGGTCATAGGTCGTAGGTCGTAGGTGGTAGGTGATAGGTGTTGGGCAAAGAGCATAGGGCCTAGAGCAAAAGCGTTAATACCGTTTAGAACGTTAATAATGTTCGTCGGGTATATTGAGTTTCCAAAAGCCCGGGGGGAAGGTCTCCGCGACATGAACTCTTCGGAAATCTGGCTACGAAAAACTCGACGACTAAGTATTTATCGATACTGGCTAGACCCGGTTGCCCCGAGCGAAGTCGAGGGGCGGGTCAGCCTGCTGGGCTAACGCTCCTGCACCTATTGTGAGGGGAGCGGGACCTTCCCCCCAAAAAGAAAAAAATGCTTCGATGCAGAAGAAAAGCCGCTGGATTCCGGATCATGTCCGGAATGACAATAAGGTGAAGGATTAATTCACTTGAACAGCTTCAGATACTCGCCGTAGCCCTCTTTTTCCAGGTCTTCCCTGGGAATGAACCTCAGTGAGGCGGAATTGATGCAGAACCGGAGCCCGGGAGGTTGGGGGCCGTCCGGAAAGACATGACCGAGGTGCGAATCTCCCTGCTTGCTCCTCACCTCGGTGCGATTCATTAAATGGCTTTTGTCCTCTTTCTCCACGACATTTCCCGGTTCCAGGGGCCGGGTGAAGCTAGGCCAGCCCGTGCCGGAATCGAATTTGTCCCGCGAGCTGAAGAGCGGCTCGCCGGAACCCGCGTCCACGTAAATCCCTTCCCGGTGGTTGTCCCAGTATTCGTTATGGAAGGCGGGCTCGGTCCCGCACTTTTGAGTGACCTCGTATTGCAATGGGGTCAGTTTCTTCTTCAGGGTCGAATTGTCCGGTTTCCGGTATTTCCCGCCCGGCCCGGGCCGGGCTTGGCCTTCATCGCTTTCCCAGACCTGCTTTAAAAATTTGTCGCGCCCCGAGCCGCTCCGGTAAATTTTGTATCGGGCGGGGCTCTGCCGGTAGTAATCCTGGTGATAGTCCTCGGCTTCGTAGAATTTCGTGAATTTCAAAATCTCCGTGACGACGGGTTTCGGGAACCGCCCGGATTTTTCCAGGTCGGCCCGGGATTTTTCCGCGATCCGCTTTTGCTCCCCGTCATGGTAGAAAATCGCGCTCCGGTAATGGGCCCCCCGGTCCGCGAACTGGCCTCCGGGGTCGGTCGGGTCGATATGTTTCCAGAAGATGTCGAGCAGCCCTGCGTAGGTGATTTTCGCGGGATCATAAAAGACCTGGACGGCCTCCACGTGGCCGCCCTGGCCGTAATTCTCGTAGGTGGGATTCTCGGAAAAACCCCCGGTATACCCGGAAATTGCCTTGATCACACCCGGGACCTTCTCAAAGTCGGACTCCACGCACCAGAAACAGCCCCCGGCGAACGTGGCCACGCTCATCTTGGCATCAGTCTTTTTCATGTTTTTCTTCGCCTCGCTTTGACCGCTGCCGGCAACCTGGCATCCAAAAACAGCCGCCAGAAAGACGAAAATTTTAAGGGCATTCATCATTACCGCGGGGGCGGGACCAAAATCCCTTTTTGTAAAGAAACTTATCCGATTACCTTTATGTCATAGCGGGCGATCTGGGGATCAGAGCTTAATACGGTCAATTTTTCCAACTGGGCCTGGGCCACGATGATCCGGTCAAAAGGATCCCGATGGTAAGGGGGGAGCGTAAAAGTATGAAGGGCGTGGCCCATCTGGATGGGAAAGCTTTCAATTGCATTGGCGGACAGCTGCCGGGCGACAAATCCCTGCGGGTTTTGCGGCAGTCGAATTCTCCCCAATTTGGCCTTGATGGCGATCTCCCAGCCGCTGGCCGCGCTGAGAAAAAGCCGGTTTTCAACGTTTCTCATTATCCCCCTGGCTTTTTCGGAAAGCCGGGGATCGTCCGCGATCCACCAAAGAAAGACTTGCGTGTCCAGTAAAAATCTCATTTTTCGAATTCCTTAAGAACTGTCGCGGGCAGGGGGGCATCGAAATCTTCGGATATTTTGACCTTGCCCCGCGCGCTGCCCGGGGTCCGGGTCCCGGCCTTCCGGTGGAGGGGAAGAAGTCTGGCGATCGGCTTGCCCGCCTTGGCGATGATGATTTCTTCCCCGTTCCCCACCCGGTCCAGAAAGCGGGAAAAATGGGTCTTGGCCTCGTGGACATTTATTTTTAAAGTCATTAGATCACCCCCATCTCCAAATTAGACTAAGTCCTGGACTAAGTCAAGAAAAAGGGGCCGGCCGGGCTAGGCCCAGCCCTCCGCCGCCAGGGCGTCATGAAGCTCGTCGGAATGGTGGCGGCAGCGATATTCCAGGCGGCTGGACTCGGCATGGGCTTTTTCGTAGGGCCAGCCCTGAGCCATGCGATTCCGCTCGTGCAACTCGTGCACCAGGACATAGCCGCGCTCATTCTCTAAAACATCGTCGTCGATCCAGACCTCATTCTCCGGCACGAACTCATACACGTAATCATGCCCGCCCTCGGTAAAGTCCAGGTCAAAAACACTTCGGACCAGGCGCCCGCTGACGATCCAGACGCTCACGCCGTTCTCCATTTTTTTCCACAGCCGCACATGAACGTCCTTCCCCTCCGGTAGTTTCCGTCCGTGATGGGTCAGGCGGGCGAGGTCCCCGGCCCGGCGGCGTTCCCGGCGTTCCGCCTGGTTGCCGAGCGCGATGGCCTGCTCAAATGGCACGCCTTTGGCCATCAGGCGGTGCTCGATCAGCAGGTGGTCGATGAAAAAGCGTTGTTCATCCGATCTGGTGGCGTTATCGATCCAGAATTCTTTTAAGGGAATGAAAGAATATTGATAGTGCTGGCCGAAGTTGGTGAACTCCTCGTTGATGTGGCCCCGGACGTAGGCGCCGTCAACCAGCCAGACCGCGATCTCGCCCCGCTTTTCCAGCTCTTTAAGATAAGGTGGTTTCAATGATTCTGGCATCAGTCTTCCTTCCGGCGGGCGGCACTGAATCCGGCTTCGTTGTTTATAAATTACTTCTTCGGGATCTCGATCTCGTTGTAAATCCGCTCCGGGGAAATCCGGGGCTGGAAGCCCTCCGTGTCGAAGCATTCCTGGGCGTCCAGGATCCGGATCCGGCCGATCACCACGTCCAGGGGCGTGTCGCCGATGGCGTTGCCCTGGATGGACGACATCCGCCCGAAGCCCCCGGTCTGGACCAGCTCCAGGGCCCGCTGGGAAAAAGCCTCAGCCATCAGCCCGTCCTTGTTGCTCGGGGGCCCCGACCGCTGGAGATGCCCGAGGGTCAGGGAGCGGGCGTTCTTATCCCCGGTCTGCTTGATGTATTCGTTGCACATGAAATCGGCCACCCCGCCGAGATATACGTTGCCGTGGGGGTCCACCTCGCCCTTGTGGATCTCCCCCACCCCTTTCAGCCGGGTACCCTCCGAAACCAGGACGATGGTGTAGCGGAGCCCGTCCAGGGTGAAGCCCCGCTTCAGGGGCATCTTCTTTTTCCGATTCTCGATCAGTCCGAACAGTTTTCGGCTGTCGGTTAGGACCTCCGGGATGGTCATGAAGTGGACATGCGCCGCCCGGCCGCCCCAGTAGGTCAGGTGCCCGGCCTTCCGGCCCATCGCCTCGACGAAATAGACCATTCCGTGCGACCCGGCGGTGGATTTCAGGTTGGTCACCAGCGCCTGGATCATGTTGACCGCGCTGTCAAAACCCAGGGAATACTCGGTCCCGCAGAGATCCTTATCGATGGTTTTCGGGACCCCCACCACCCGGAGTCCCTGCTGGGCCATTTTCCCGGCCGCCCCCAGGGTGTCCTCCCCCCCGATGGCGACCAGGGCGTGGTAGCGGCGGTTGAGGAACTTGACCACCTGGTCGGAGACATCGCTGTCCTGGTATTTATACGGGTTGGCCCGGCTCGACATGAGAATCGTGCCCCCCGCCCGGTCCAGCCTCCGGACCTGCTCGGGCCCCAGGGGCAGGGTATAGGTCTCGATGGTCTTGCTCCGGGCCGACGCGCCGGCCAGCGCCATCTTGATGGGCCCGTCCCAGCCCTTGACGATGCCCTCGATGTCGTAGTCCCGGTAGGCCCCGAGAACGATGTGCTTGATCGCGTTGTTCAACCCCGGGCAATCGCCGCCCCCGGTCAGGATCCCCATCTTTTTCCGCTTCGGCATGACTTCCTCTCCTCTCATTTATGAAGCCCTCGCCCTTTCCTTTTGCCGGCAAGAATAAAATCCCGGCGAGGGTTGAATTGAAATTCGCACCGCGGGTTTAGTTATATTTTTAATTATAAAGCTTGAGGGGAAAAACCGCAGGGGGCTCGGCCCTTTTGCCCTGGCGGCCCGATCGCTGATATTATTGATCCAGGAGTTCCGGAAAAAATAAGGAGATCCCCATGTCCCACAAGGTGCGAATGAAAATAATCGATTACCTCTCCACCCACAGCTTTCTCCGCCTGGCCACGGTCAGCCCGGAGGGCGATCCCTGCGCCCACACCCTCCGCTACGTGTCGGAGGCGGCGACGGTTTATTTCATGTCCGATCTCAACACCACCAAGGTCAAGAACATTCTGAGCCGGCCCCGGATCGCCTTCACTGTGGACGAGGACTGCCCCGACCCGCGCCAGATCCAGGGGGTCCAGATGCGGGGGACGGCCGAGATCGTGACCGACGAAAAGGAAAAGGAAAGAATCCGCGAGCTGTTTTTCCAGAAGTTCCCCAAGCTCAGGGACATCAACCCGCCCCCCCGGGAGGTCATCGTCCGGATTTCCCCGCTTACGGGGAATTACCTCGACAACACCTACGCCCTGGATTTCATCGAGCACACCTTCTTCCCGAACCTGGAATAAGCTCCAGCAAGGTCATGGGTGATGGGTGATCGGGCAGAGAGCAAAGCGCACAGCGCATAAATAAATACCTGATTCCAAAAGCTGGCCCCAGAAGCATTGGGCAGGAAAAAATGCCGGGGATTATTTCCAGATCCGGTCAATTATCGGGGTGCGTTTGAAGGCCGCGGCGGCGCGGGAGAGCTTTTCCACCTGCAGATAGGGACTTTTTCGCAGGACGAAGCCGGCGGCGAATTTTCCGCTGGCGATCGCGCTGGGAACACCGCCGGGCCAGAAGCAGTAATGCCCGGCGGTATAGAGCCGCCGGACCGGGGTGCGGATCTGCACGTAACCGTACTTGCCGGCCAGGGAGTCTTGGGACTGGGTGTAAGACCAGCCGGCGGTCGCCCCCAGGGTGTTGCGGGTGAAGCGCTGGATCGAGAGGGGGGTGCCCACTTCCATGTAAGCGATTTTTTCGCTTAAGCCGGGGATCACCGCCTCGGCGGTCCGGACCAGATGCATCCCCACCTCTTTCTTGAACTGCCGGTATTCCGTGGTCCGACTCAGGCTGTACCCCCGGTTCTGCCAGCAATCCTGAAACTCAGCCGAGCTGAAGCTCTGGAGCACCAGGGAGGATTTCCCCGGGGGGGAGAGCCCGGCGCCTCCGAAGTTGGGGGAGGAGAGCTCCACCCAGGTCCGGGTATGGACATCCCTTTCCGAGTCGCGGCCGGGGGAGATGACCTCGAAGCTGGGGAAACGAATCACGTGGTGGGTCCGCATAATTCCCTTGAGCTCCTCCGCGGGAATGTCCAGGCCGAGGAAGACCGCGACCATCGAGGAGGAGTACGCCTGCTTCTTGATTTTCTCGACCAACGCGGGTTCGAAATAGCTTTCCCCGAGGATATCGAAGACAAACTTCCGGTAGTCTCCAGTGTAGACAACGTGGCCGGAAGGGATTTCCTCCCCGGATTCGGTGACGACCCCTTCCGCCCGGCCGTCCGCAACCAGGATTTTCTTCACCCCGGTCTTGAACCTGACCTCGCCCTGGAATTCCGCCAGCTTGGCCACCAGGCTGTCGATAAAGGCCTGCATCCCGCCGGCGGGGTACCAGTAATCCTTAACCCACATGTACCAGAAGGCGGCGAAAAGGAAAAAGGGCATTCTTTCATAGCCGTAGGTGCTGAACCATTTTCTCGCGGTTTCGTTCCGGATGGCCCGGCAGAGCCGGGTGCGGTAGTCCGGGTCCATCCATTTGCGGAATTTGGGCATTGTTTTGACCGCCTTGAAGATCGCGGCGGCGGAGGGATTTTCCGCGATCTTCACCCCGGCGGGCTCAACCATGCTGTCCATGAACTCGTAAAATTGCCTGACCTCGTTGAAGACCACGCTGATCCCCGGGTCGCCCGGGAACTCCCGGCGGTAGTGCTCCTCGACGGAATCGAGGGAGGTGATGACGGTGTCCTGGCCGGGGGTCTTGATCCGGTAGCCGACCTTTTCCCATTGGTGGAGGTCGTAGACCCCCAGTTCCTTCAGAATCGGAAAGACCACGCCGCCGCTCTCAAAGGACTGGTCGCCGCCGTCAAAGTAGAAACCTTCCCGCCAGAATCCGGACATGCATCCGCCGGCGTGGTGGCTTTGTTCGAGGAGGAGGACTTTTTTGCCCGCCCGGGCCAGGTAGTTGGCGCAGGTGAGACCGGAGATCCCTCCTCCGACGATGATGACATCGTATTTACCCGGGGTGGATTTTCCCTCTTTCATCTGGCTGCCTCCTAATCTGAAATTCTCATTTGGATTCGCCCCTCCGTCTTTCCGCTGACGGTACTTACCAGGAGATGAGGTAGGTGCAGCTTTCCCCGCCCTTTTTCCGGCAGGGCTGGGTGTCGTCGTGCTTCACCACCGGGATGGCGTCCTTGCCCCCAAACCGGTAGGCGGTGGCCTTGATGATCCCGAAATCGAAGGCGCAGGGGTAGGGGTTGTCGCAAAGGAACCGGCCCGATCTTTTCCCGGTTTTCTTGAAGCGGTAGGAGCCGATCTCGCCCCCCTGGTGGTTGATGTGATAGGCCACGTCAATCGAGGCCAGGGCTTCCTCGACCGTTTTTATCTCCGAAGGCCACATCGCCGTTTCGGGGATCTTGGTCCCGATCCGGCGGAGGGTGGCGGGACCGATTTTCTCGGAGATCTCCCGGAAGGCGTTCAGCCAGGACTGCTGGAGATACCATCCCTCTTTTTTGGGATCGGCGATGCCGTGCTTGGCCAGGATTTCCAGGGCCGTCTTTTTGAAGGTCTCCATCCCCTGCACCACCGAGAGGACCGCGGCCCCGCTGACCTCCACCTTCGGATCAATCGCCTTAAACTGGGTCATGCTTTTCCTCCTTATTAAGGGGAAGGAGCCCGTTGAAGTGTTCCCCTCCCTTTAAAATGATCCAAAGACCGGATTCTAGTAAATCGCAATGGATGGGATTCTATCATTTAACGCCGGTTCCACCAAGAAATAACCTACGATCAATTTTTCCCTTGCAAACTGTCTGATTGTTTTATATATGTAAATGCACCCTACAGGTTATATATAAAGGCCGGTTATGATTAGTCATTTTTCGCGGCAGATAAAAAGGCTCGGGCGGGACGAGGGCGGGCAGTCCCTCGCCTTCGTAGCCCTGGTCCTCCTCGTCCTGGTCGCTTTCCTGGCGGTGGTGGTCAACGTCGGCCACCAGGTCAACACCAAGATCGAGATCCAGAACAGCGCCGACTCCGCCGCCGTCTCGGGCGCCTCCTGGCTCGCCCGCGGCTACAACCTGGTCGCCGGCCTGAACCAGGGGATGGTCACGGTGGTGGGAGCGATCATCGTGATCATCGCCACCTGGGTGCTTTTAACCATTTGCGTGGGAATCCCGGTTATCGGGGCAGGCTGCTCCACCCCCTGGTCGGTTTACAACACCAAGGCCCCGGGGACGATCAAAAACCTCTGGAAAGTCGCCCGCGGGATGGCCAATCTCCAGGATGATATCGTCAAGGCTTTCCCTCCCATCGCCGAGATCGAGGTCTACCGGATCACCAAAATGAACAAGCTCGGGGCCATCGGCATCCCCTACCCGTTTAACCCCGCCGGAAATCCGGAAAATTCCGCGACCCTCACCCTCCACCTCGAGCGGGGAAGCTTCAAGGACATCCTGAAGAAGCTCCACATCCCCGGCTGGGCCGCCGACCTCGCCGGAATGGACGAAACCGGCAAGGCCAAAGGCTCTACCACCCAGACCCAGACGATTGGAAGGGAAGATTATATTGCCGCCGCGCAGTTTGAAGCCGGTGGGGATTATTCAACCGGAGGGATCGGGAGAAAAATCGACAAAAAAGAATGGTATTACGACCACCAGAAATGGAGCCTCACGCCGATCATCGGTGCGAACAAGAAGTGTACCGGCTGCCGGAGAGATCTTACCGATGACGATTCCTGTAAAAAAACCGATTGGCAAAAGACCGATTATATTAAAAAGGAAGCGGCCTGTTGCGGGCAGGTCTACATCACCGAGGAATGGAGATACTGCCAGTTTAAAGTCACGATCACGGCCCAGCGGCAAAGCCAAGCCCCGGAGAAGCCGCCCCAGCCGATGAAGCTTTCCGGCCTGTTTCCCGACCGCAACTGGCTGGCCGTCGCCGTGACGGATAAAGGCCAGAGCTCCCAGCCCTCCTTTTTTCCTGGGTTTTTCAGCCAGAGGAACCCCTGGGGCACGCTGGGACTGGCCCAGGCCCGGACCTGCAGCGAGAAAACGAAAAACGCGGGAGACATCCTCTGGGACATGGACTGGGAGGCCCGGCTCACCCGGATCACCGCCCTCGATCCCCTGTTCGAACGGTTGGGAAAAGACGACCAGGCCGGCTCCGCCCTGAAGGAAGCGGCGAAGAAAATGATCAATCATTAATAGAGAGGACGACCACCGACCGCCGACGGCAGACCGCAGATAAAGAAATTAAAAATAAATTGCATTTGGATTATGACTAACTCACAAACTTACAAACTCACCAACTCACCGGATGGGGGTCAGGCGATGGCGGAAATCCTGGTAGCCCTGCCGGTTTTAATCCTGATTTTCGCCGCGGTCCTCTTCCTCGGGGAAGGGTATAACCGCAAGGCCGATACAATTATCGCCACCCGCTACACGGTCTGGACCAACTCGCGGGCGGGGAAAAGCCAGGTTACCGAAAAGGACCTGGCCCGCCTCTTTTTCGATAGCGAAGAAGCCCAGGAACTCCTGAAACTCCAAGACGCCCCGGAAAACGAACCCTTCTCCAATAGTCTTCTCTCCGGGCTCTCCGACCTCCTGGGTCAGGGCTCCGGAACCGATGGGAAAACCCTTTCCTTCACTTTTCGCCCCGGCCCGGGTTCGGAGAAAAACACGATCATTTCCTCCACCCATTATCTGGATGGCAATACCTGGCGGGGCGACCGGGAGCCCGGCAACACCCTGCGCTATGCCAGCTGGGGAGTGGCGGCCGCCCGGTCCGGCTCCACCCCGGTGGTGTCGCCGGACGGCGAATACAGCGGCAATGTCGGAGGAAAGGAAGTTAAAAAACCTTTTTGAGGCAGAGGAGAAATGCGATTCTTTCGTTTGCTTACACACAGTCTCTTAAAGAATCGCACGTTAATCGTCATTCCCGCGAAAGCGGGAATCCAGAAAAACAAACTGGATTCCCCCGGATCAAGTCCGGAGCAGGCTTGGTCAAACCCGGAATGACAGAAATTTTTATATAAGTGCGAATTCATTTTGATATGTGTGGAAAAATCCTGGACCGAATTTTCCGGTCTTTCCTATCCTTTTTGATCCTGGCCGGGATTATCTGGTTCGGGATTATCATGAGCCCCGCGGTGAGAATCAGCCAGGCCACGGTCACCGACCGGATGATTTATTCCCGGCTGGCGCACAAATCCATCCCCGGAATCTCCTGGGAAGGCACCCGGGAGTTCCGGATCAACGGGGGCCGGATCACGATCGAGCGGGGAAAAACCGAAAAGAAAAATTCTTCGAGCCTCTGGTCGTCCCTGAAAAAAATCTCCGGAGAAGTAGTCGCCGGGGGAGAAAAGCAAGGGTTCCTGGCCAGCCTCCCGCTTGGGCGCGAGCAGGCCTTAAAGCTTCTGGCCCGGGGGTTCAACCCCGCCGACCTGGTTTCCGCTTTCCTCGTCCTCCCCCGCAAAGGTTCCGGTGGCGATCTCTTCGCTTTCTCCGCGTCCGGACTCGGGCTCTCAAACTTCCTGGCCGAGGGGCTCAATGACGCCCCGGGCGGAGACCCGGCCGGTTTACCCCGCCTGCCTCTCTCCCAGAGGCTTGTCTCCATCCAGGGTAACGGGGTCTCTCCCCTCCTCGAGATCGCGGTCTATCGTTACGCCGGCTCCCCCGAAAATGCCCGGAGATCGTACGCGGAAATGCTGGCCCGGGAGGGATGGGAAACCCTGGGCCGCCCGGGGTCCGGCAATTTCCTGAATTTCGGCAAGGCGAAGTCCCTGCTCTCCCTGGGAATCGCCAAAGACAAAGAGGAAGGCGTTCTGATTACCGCGGCGATGCTTACGCAATAGGAAAAAAGGTTCATGGTTCAAGGTTCAAAGTTCAAAGGTTAAAAAGAGCAAGAAATGAAGAAAAGATTTTTAAAAACCTTTAATAAAATAAGCTCCCGGCTATCGGAACGCAGCCTAAAGGCTGCGGCTACCCTCGAATCCTCGAACCTTCGAACCCTGGAACCCCTCCGGGACATAGTCCCATACGGGACGGAGTCCTCGACCCCTCGAACCCTTCTTTTTTCTCAGGACGGTCAAGCCATGGTGGAATACCTCCTGGCCACGGTCCTGGCCGCCCTGGTTATCGGCGCCGCTTTCTCCATCTTTTTTTCCGCCCTCCGCGGCTACTACGGTCTTCTTACTTTCATGGTCGGGCTCCCAGTCCCTTAAAAGAGAACCAACGGCCTTGATGAACATTTATTCGGAATCGAGTACCAAATGACTTCTACCCCGGACACATTTCCCGATCTCATCCTCCTGGCGCTCCTGGTTGCCTCCGGATATACCGATATCCGGTATCATAAGATTTTTAATGCCCTCACGCTCCCGGCCCTCGCCCTGGGCCTGATTTTAAACACGGCCTTTTTCGGGCTCGCCGGCGCGAGGTCCAGCGGGGTCGGTTTTCTGGTCGGCTTCGGCGTTTTCTTCCTGATTTATCTCTGGGGCGGGATCGGCGGCGGGGATGTGAAGCTCGTGGGCGCGGTCGGGGCGATCGCCGGGTATCCTTTTATCGTCCCTGCCATTTTCTATTCCATCCTGATCGGCGGGGCCATGGCCCTGATCGAGCTGGTCTGGCAAAAGCGCCTAATCCGCAGCTTGAAAAACATTTTTATCACCGTTTTCACTTTCTTCATCCCGAAAACCACCACCATCCCCCTCGACCCGGCGGAAAGCCTGAAGGTCCCCTACGGCTTCGCCATCGCCGCGGGGACCCTCTGGGCCTGGGTGGAATCCCATTTCTTCAACCGTTTCTTAATCCTTTAAGGAGGCCTGCCATGAACCGAAAGATTCAACTCGTGATCGCCCTGGTCCTGGGAATCGCGGCCGTCGTCCTGATCAATCTCTACCTCCGGCAGATGAAGCAATCCATCACCCGGGGGATGGAGATGGTCAAGGTGCTCTCGGCCCAGGACTCGATCCCCCCCAACACCAAGCTGACCGAGGACCTCCTGAAAACCGAGCTGATCCCGGAACGCTACGTGCATAAAAACGCCCTCACCCCCCGTGATCTCGACCTGGTCCTGGGCCAGGTGACCCGCTACCGGATCGAAAAGAACTCGCCCCTGCTCTGGTCCGACCTGGGGGTAACCCAATCCGGGGTCGCCCTTTCCGAGATCGTCCGGGAAAAGGAGCGGGCGATCACCATCCCGGTGGACGAGGCGAGCTCGGTCGGCAACCTGATCCGTCCCAACGACGCGGTGGATATCCTCGGCACCTTTTCCACCGAAACCGGAGGAGAGGGAACCGGGATAGCCACGATCACCCTGCTCCAGAATGTCACCATCCTGGCCGTGGGCGACCGTTTCGGGACCGCCGCCGCCGGACCCAACGTGGGCTACCGGACCGTGACTCTTTCCGTCACCCCCCTGGAGGCGGAGATCCTGGTTTTTGCCCAGGAGCGGGGCAAGCTCTCTCTGGCCCTCAGAAACAACCGCGACCTGGCCTCGGAAGGGGAGATCCCCAAGATTACCTGGGAAGACATATACAAGGTCGAAAGGCGTGCCACCATCCAGCGGGAAAGGGATGTCCGGGTGATCAAGGGCCGGGAACACTGATTTTCAGGGAAGGAAAAAACTATGAAAATATCGAAACCCAGAGAATTGTTTTCAGGAAATATCCCCTCCCGGCGAAATAACTCGACAAAACACTTCCCCTCCTTCTTATTTCTATATATTTTCCTCCCCGCCGTAATCATTGGTTTCCTGCTTACTCCCCCGGTTTTTTCCCAGGAATCCGGCATCCGCCTGACCGTGGGGCAGAGCGTGATCCTGGACTTCCCCCAGCTCAAACAGGTGGCGGTGGGGGACGCTACCATCGCCGACGTTAAAGTCATCACCGGCCGCCCGCAGGTAATGGTGACCGGCCTGGTCGAGGGCTCCACCAACCTGACCGTCTGGCTCGAGGAAGGGAAAAAGGTCTCCCGGCTGATCCGGGTTTTCACCCGCGACCCGGAGGTGATCCTCCGGGACGTCAAGGCCCTCTTGAAAGATGCCGAGGGGGTGGCCGTCCGGGTGGTGGGGGATAAGGTGGTAATCGAGGGTGAGGTCCTGTCCGACCGGGACTACCAGCGGGTGGAGCAGGCCGTCCAGCTCTATCCCTCGGTGGTCAACCTGGCTCAGAAAAACCAGATTTCCCTGAAGCCGATGGTGGAGATCGACGTGAAAATCATGGAGGTTTCCCGCGGTCTCCGGGAAGCGGTGGGAATGGACTGGCAGAACCTGGTTAACCTCCAGGCCAACTGGAGCTGGGAACACCAGGCCGGCTCCCTGCGGCCGGAAGGAACCCTGGCCGAGGGCTGGCAGGCCTCCTTGATCTCCGGTTTCGGCTCCGCCTTGAACCTGATGGTTAACCGGGGACTGGGAAGGGTGCTCTCCAACCCGATCATCATCTGCCAGAGCGGGGCCAAGGCCAGCTTCCTAGCCGGCGGGCAGATCCCCGTGCCGGTCTCCAAGGGGCTCGGCGAGGTGGACATCCAGTGGAAGGATTACGGGGTCAGCCTGGGCTTTGAACCGGTCACCGACGGATTCGGGAACGTGAGCATGAGCATCCGGGCCGAGATCAGCGATCTGGATTTCGCCAACGCGGTCTCGCTGGGGGGAACCGCAATCCCGGCGATGCAGACCCGCAAATCCGAAACCACCGTGAATATGGCCAAGGACGAAACCCTGGTCCTGGGAGAGCTTTATTCCAGCCGGGACGCCAAGTCGGTGGAAAAGGTGCCGGTCCTGGGCTCGATCCCGATCCTCGGGGAACTCTTCAAGTCGCGCAAGTTCCAGCAGGACAAGACCGAATTCCTGATTTTCGTTACCCCCCGCCTGGTGCGCCCCGGCTCGATCGGAAAGGAAAGGATTGAAAAAATGAAGAAGGAGTTCCAGCGGATCGAGGAGGAGATCAAACCTAAACTGTCGGACTGACCGGAGAGGGTAAGTTGGCAAGTTAGAAAAATGGAAAATTCCAGTCGGAATCTTTAAATATTATGTAGTTGCCCGATTTACGTGTCCCGTCACTGGGCGGGATCGGGCCGGCGCCTCGGGGACACCCGCCGAAAGAAGGAAACTGGCCGGGGAAAAGATCCTGATCGGGCGGAGCCCGGACTGCGCCCTGGTCATCCCCGAAACCCGGGTCTCCCGCCAGCACGCCGAGTTCTTCGGCCGGAACGGCCAAGCCTGGATCAAGGACCTGGGCTCCGCCAACGGAACGCTCGTCAATAAACGGAAAATTGAGACGGATACCCAAATCCAAACCGGCAGTGAAATCCAGATCGGCTCTCGGATCCTGAAAATCCTGGAAATCAACCGGGCCGGCCCGGAGAAAATCGAGACCGAACCCCCCTCCCCCCCGGCCTCTGCTCCGGTCCCAGCCGAAAAAGAAATCGACCACGCCGGCGCCGCCGCCCTCCGGGAAAACCTCCACCGCCAGCTGATCGAACAACTGAATTTAAAGCGGATGGACTTCGGCCGGGAACCCTCCGCGGAAATCCGCGCCCGGACCAGGGAGGTCCTGGAAAAAATCCTGGAAGAACACCGTGACTCCATCCCGCCGGAACTTTCCCGGGAAAGACTCGCCAAGGAGGTTCTGGACGAGGCC
>JAPLJI010000046.1 GCA_026388655.1 Pseudomonadota bacterium | reverse complement strand
ATCCGGCTGACGGGGGAGAGAGGTGACCTGGATGTTATCAATACAGCTTCTCTTGCCATTGCCCTGGATTCCCCGCAAACCCACCCCTCCGGTGTTGTAGGAACCGAAGAAAAATCCGCGATAAATATCGTCCTGGTAAAAACTGTACCGGTTGCCTTGCGCCACGATCTTGTAATGATGCCATGCGTTGGTTGAAAACGAGAGCGCCGATTTGGAATAAATCGTCAAGTCAAACCATTTGCCGCTCGAATGGGTCTGCACCGTCCAGTAGTCCGAATAATTTGAACCCAGGGCGATAAGAAAGCCGCTGTCCGCGTCCGTGGCCCGGAAAAAGACCCCGCCTTTGTCCCCGTTACTGCGCAAGTAGTAATCAAACTCGAAAACCATGTCCCCGGCGAAACTTTGCTGGGTGAAAAGATGAACGTCATTGGAGAAGTCCCACGCGCAAAGCGCGGTATCATGCCCGCCGATGGATTGGACCGAGGCGCTTCCTCCACTATAATTCCGGAAAGTATCCGTATAGTTCCCGTCGGAGAAATCCTCAAAAAACTCCGAAAATTGCTCACTCTGGGGATATAACTGCCCGAAAACTTTCTTGCTTAAGTCCCCCACCGGGGTGCACTGGCCGGGCGTCCCGTTCGGCTCCACCTCCGGGATGATCCCGGAAGGACGGCTGGACGAACTGTCGGGATTGGTCCCCTTCTCCACCTCGAGGCCGTCCGGATATCCATCCCCGTCGGTATCGGGATTGCCCGGATCGGTATGTTGAATATTCGTTTCCTCCCAATCACTCAGGCCGTCCCCATCGGTGTCGGGCGCATTCGGCTGGCCGGGGGTCACAAATCCCACCGACCAGTCTCCTCCCGTATCCGTATCCGTCCCTAAAGCATCCCGCTGCAAACTGTCTCCCGCCGGACAATTATAAAAATCCCCCCGCCTTCGCCCGTCGCTCCAGCTCGTCTCCGCCGGAGGATCGGGAGGTGGAAACGGCCAATGCCCACCCCAGCGGACAAAATCCACCGCGTTCCCGTTGCCATCTATTAAGGCGAAAGACCCAAAAGACCCAACATCATCGCAATAAGTCGAGCAGCTACCCTGATAACGATGATTCGCCGTATTAGTCCCGCTCCCCGTATCCAGAATCACGAATTCCCTCGGCCCCAGCGTAAAACTTCCCCACATAGCCGAGATCCCCAGATCGGTAACCCCCATCAACCCCAGATCCAGGCGCAAGGTCCAATTACTCAAATCCACCGAGGTGCTCCCCACGTTGTAAAGCTCCACCCAGGTGCAGGTCCCCGCGAAGAACTCATTGATCACCACCTTGGTCACATTCGGAATGGAACCCTCATCGAGGGGATCGCTTCCATAATCGGTTTCAAACTTGTCCGGGTACCCGTCCCCGTCCGTGTCGGGATTGTTCGGATCAGTCCCGTATACATTGCTCTCGAACTCGTTGGGGATGCCGTCTTGGTCGCTATCGTCATCTATCGAGGGATCGGTGGGATCGAGAGGATCAAACCCATATTGAGCCTCCCACCCATCCAGGTAGCTGTCCCCGTCGGTGTCGGGATTGTTCGGGTTGGTATCCTGGCCGGGGGTGTAATCCAGGCAGTTATTGTCGTAGCAAATCTCCTGGCCGTCGAAGAGCCCGTCATTATCAGAGTCAAACAGGGCGGGATTCGTATGGAAAAAGACGATCTCGTCCTGGTCGGCGAGCCCGTCGCTATCGGAATCGGCGAGAACGGCATGAATGGCCTTGGCCACCTCCTCCTCACCCCCGGCACAACCAATGATCCCTCCCTTCCAAAAAATCAAAAGCCAGGAAAGTGCCAAAATAGTCCTGGCGTATTTTGCCCATCCCTTGAAATTGCCCATCTATCCTCCTGTGTTTTTTACCTGGCGAGATTAACCTAAACAAATGTGTGAAGTATATGACAATCACACCCACCAGCCTAATATTTATATCATAATATATAGCAAAATCAACTAAATTTTTATTTTCTTTGAAAAAAATTCAGAAAAAGCAACTTTCGTGATTTAAATCACATGCACGAAAGGTTCAAGGTTCAGGTGGTTTCCACCGGGAGCTGGTTGTCCTGATTTTCTCCCCCGCAACCCGCTGAGAGAAAAATGATTATCGCTAAGGCCGGTATTGTTCCTCTCATCACCTTTTCCTCCCTGACCAGGTATTTATCTTACTCGACAGCGTGGGAATTTGAAACTGTTCCGCTTTCCATTAGAATAAAGGGAATTTTCAGGGGAGAGGGTTAAGATCAGGTAGAAACCTGCAAACTCCGATGATCAAAAAGGACACGCGAAAACATCTGCCCTCCCGCCTGATGCGGGAGTCGCTGGTCAGCAAAGAGGTAATCCGCGGAACCCAGATCCGGAAGGAATTTCGGATCCTGCCTGATGTCAACCTGATTAAAATCGGCGGGCGCAGCATCATGGACCGGGGAAAAGCCGGCCTGGAAAACCTGGTGGAGGAAATCGGGCGTCTGCGCAAACAATACCGGATTATTATCGGCGTGGGAGGCGGGGCGCGGGAGCGGCACACCTACTCCCTCGGGGTGGACCTGGGGCTTCCCACCGGTGGCCTGGCTACCATCGCCAAGGCCATGTCCGAACAGAACGCCCTGATGCTCCAGGTGCTTCTGGCGAAACACGGCGCGATCCGGACCCCCCAGGAGCATTTTGAAGAACTGCCGCTTTACCTCGCCAACGGGGCCATCCCGGTAATCACGGCCATGCCGCCCTACCAGTACTGGGAACATCCCCCCCAGCGGGGGAGAATTCCGCCCCACGGTTCGGATACCGGGATGTTTCTTTTTTCGGAAACCTTCGGCACCCGCCCCCTGATCCTGCTCAAGGACGTGGACGGCCTCTATACCGCCGATCCCCGGAAAAATAAAAACGTCCGCCTGATCCCGCGGATCGGCGCCCGCGAATTGCTGGACCTGAATCCGCCCGGGCTTCCACTCGAGCGGAAGGTGGTCGAACTGATTCTCCGGGCCCGGAACGCCACCGAGGTGCGGATCATCAACGGCCTGGTCCCCGGCAACCTGACCCGGGCTCTGCGGGGGGGAAAAGTCGGCACCATAATTTTCAAAGACGGAAAATAACGCCAATGGCAAAACGTCAAAATCTCCGCATTCCTCCGCCCCCCCAGACGGGTCTTTCCAGCTTCAACGTCTCCGACGGTGACCTCGAACTCCAATCCACCCGGGGCAAGATCGTCCGGATGCTGCCGGACGCCCATCTGGTCAAAATCGGGGGGCAATCCATTATGGACCGGGGGAAAACCGCGGTCTTTCCCCTCCTCCGGGAAATCACCCGCCTCCGGAAAAAATACCGGATTATCATCGGCACCGGCGGGGGCACCCGCTCCCGCCACGCCTACAGCGTCGCGCTGGATCTCGGAATGCCGACCGGGATCATCGCCAAGCTCGGGGAATCGGTTTCCCGGCAGAACGCCCGGATCCTGCACATGCTCCTGGCCTCCCACGGAGGCGTTTACGTCCCGAACGATCACCTGGAGATGCTCCCGATCTACCTGGCCTCGGGCTCCCTCCCCATTCTTGCCGGGATGCCTCCCTACGAGTACTGGGAGGAGCCTCCCCGGGTGGGCCGGATCCCGGAGTGCCGGACCGATGCCGGCGTCTACCTCCTGGCTGAAACCCTGGGAGTCCGCTCCCTGATTTTCATCAAGGACGAGGACGGGCTTTACACCGGGGATCCCAAGAAAGGAAAAAAGGTCAAGCTGATCAGGAAAATCAGCGTCCGGAAGCTCCTGGCACTCGACCTCGAAGACCTGATTATCGAACGCTCGGTGCTCAAATTCATGGCCGACGCGAAACACGTCCGCCGGATCCAGATCATCAACGGCCTGAAACCGGGACAATTGGGGAAGGCGTTGCGGGGCGAACCGGTGGGGACGATCATTTACAAAAATGAAAGTTTATGAGTTGGTGAGTAAACCAACTTTCCAACTCACCAACTTTCAAACTCTCTTCTAAAATGGATTACATTTACGAAGGAATCATCCGCGCCTTTCAGTTGATTTTCTCCCTCGACCCGGAGGTGATGGAAGTGGTCCTCACTTCCCTCCGGGTTTCCCTGGTGGCCATTTTTCTGGCTTCGCTCGTCGGCGTCCCGCTCGGAATCCTGATCGGAATGAAGGATTTCCGCGGGAAGCGCCCGGTCATCGTGATCCTGAACACCCTGCTGGCCCTGCCCACCGTGGTGGTCGGGCTTTTTGTCTATTCGTTTATTTCCCGGCGCGGTCCCCTGGGATTCCTGGACCTGCTCTTCACCCCCAACGCCATGAGTATCGGCCAGTTCATCCTGGTATCCCCGATCGTCACCGCCCTGACGATTTCCGCCGTCCAGGGGATCGAGGCGCGGATCCGGGAAACCGCGCTGACCCTCGGGGCCAGAAGCTGGCAGGTGGCGGTGCGGACCATCGTCGAAGCCCGGTTCCAGGTCCTGGCGGCGGTGATCACCGCCTTCGGTCGGGCGCTTGCCGAAATCGGCTCGGCCCTGATCCTGGGGGGCAACATCAAGGGATTCACCCGCACGATTACCACAATCGGCTCGGCCCTGATCCTGGGGGGCAACATCAAGGGATTCACCCGCACGATTACCACCGCGATCGCCCTGGAGCACAGCAAGGGAGAATTCGGGTTCGCGCTCGCCCTCGGATTTATCCTGCTCGTCGTGGCCCTGGGAATAAACGTCCTGCTGCAATATCTGCAGGGGTATCGGAAATGAAAAACCGGAAAGCTCAAATTTCAAAATTCAATGCAAACTTGGACCCTCGAACCCTTGGCCCCCTCCGGGACGTAGTCCCATACGGGACGGAGTCCTGGAACCCTAGCCCTGGAGTCCAGAATGAAAATTGAGATTCGCGATCTGGAAGTCCAATACAACCGCCGGATCATTCTCTCCATCCCGGAACTGAGTTTCGGCGAAGGCAGGATCTACGCCATCGTCGGC
>JAPLJI010000021.1 GCA_026388655.1 Pseudomonadota bacterium | reverse complement strand
AAGGAAATGGAATTTAGATATAACAATCGGCATAGGAGCATTTTTGAAAAACTGGTAAAATTTGTCTGTAGTCCCGTGCCAAATCATTTATAATCACCTTAATTTTTGGAATAGGTTTATTTTTTCTCACCAGCTCGTGCGGTAATGAATCAAAAATTAACAATATTTCTATGTCAAAAAGTTCCTTTCAAAATTATCCACCCGTAGCCTCGGCGGGAAGGGATAAAACGGTTATGCTGGGTGACCCGGTGATTCTTGATGCGACTGGAAGCGTTGATCCGGATGGGGACCCCCTGGTTTATTACTGGAACTTTGTTTCCAGGCCAGAGGGAAGCCATTCGGATTTAAACGATCCCAGATTTGTCCATGCCAGATTCGTGCCCGACAGAAAGGGTGAATATGTTCTGAATCTACAGGTCAGCGATAAATCAGGTGAAAGCGGTCAGGCCGCGGTGAAAATAACTGTCGAGTAGAAAGTCATTTCGCCCTCGGTAATTTTTTCCCGACATCATGCCTGTCCCACATCATGGTGCGGGATGGTTTCCCGCCCGGGAGTTTAACCCTGCGAAAGCATGGAATCAGAATTGAAGAACTGGATTCCCGATCAAGCCGGGAATGACGGGAAGCCGGTGACTGGGTTTTGAAATAAGGAGGTTTTATTGGTTACTTCGCAATTCACGATTGCCAACCGCCTGGGCCTGCACGCCCGGGCGGCCGCCCAGATGGTGAAAACCGCGAACCGCTTCGCCTCCGAGATCCGGGTCAAGAGCGGGGACCGGGAGGTGGACGGGAAGAGCATCATGGGGATATTGACCCTGGCTGCGGTGCAGGGAAGCCTGATCATCGTGACCGCGGAAGGTTCCGACGAGAAGGAAGCCCTGACCGCGCTCGGGGAGCTGATCATGGGCAAGTTCGGGGAGGAATAAGGTGCCGGGGGAAGAGGCGAAAACCCCCATGGCCCAGCTCAAGGGCGCCGGGGTGAGCGAGGGCGTGGCCCTGGGCCCGATCTATCTCCTGGACCGGGAGCGGGTGGCCGTGCCCCATGGCCGGATCCCGCCCGAACAGGCAGAGGCCGAGTTCGCGCGCTTCCGGAAGGCCATGGCCTCGACCCACCGCCAGCTGGAGCTGATCAAGAAAAGGATCCAGAACGAGGAAAGCCGGGACCTCCAGTATATCATCGACGCCCAGGTCCTGATCCTGAAGGATGATCTCCTCCTCCAGGGGACCGAGGACGGGATCCGGCAGGGCCTGAACGCGGAATGGGCCCTGGAGCTGGTCCGGGACCGGATCAAGACCATTTTCGACCATCTGGGGGACGAGTATATCCGGGAGCGGCGGAGCGATGTGGACTACGCGGTGGAGCGCGTCCTCCGGAGCCTGCTGAAGCGGCGGGTGGAAAGCATCGAGGACGTCAAGGGGAACATGATCGTGGCGGCGCGGGACCTCTCCCCCGCCGACACCGCTCAGATGGTGCACTCCCGGGTGATCGGTTTCATCACCGACATGGGGAGTAAGAGCTCCCACACCGCGATCATGGCCCGCTCGCTCGAGATCCCCGCGGTGGTGGGCCTGAAGAACGTGAGCCAGCTGGTGAAAACCGGGGACGTGATCGCGATCGACGGCTTCACCGGCGAGGTGGTGATCAACCCGGACGCCGCCACCCGCCAGCGCTTTCAGGAATTGAAGAAGAGCTTCCGCTCCTACCGGACCCAGTTGCCGAAGTACCGGAGGCTGCCGGCGGTGACGCTGGACGGGAACCCGGTCCAGCTCCTGGCCAACATCGAGCTCCTGGAGGAACTGGGCGCGGTCAAGCGCTACGGGGCCGAGGGCGTCGGGCTCTACCGGACCGAGTTTCTCTTTATGAACCGGAAGGACCTTCCCACCGAGGAGGAGCACTACCAGAATTACCGGAAGGTGGCCGAGGCGGTCTTCCCCCGGCCGGCGGTGATCCGGACCCTTGACATCGGGGGGGACAAGTTCGTCTCCCAGCTCGAGCTCGCCCCCGAGCTCAACCCGGCCATGGGCCTGCGCGCCATCCGCTTCTGTCTGAAGGAGCCCAAGATTTTCAAGTCCCAGCTCAAGGGAATCCTGCGGGCGGGGGAACTCGGCAACCTGAAGATCATGCTTCCGATGATTTCGGGGGTAGAAGAGGTGCGGGCCGCGCGGGATGTGATCGAGGAAGCCCAGGCGGAATTGAAGAAGGACCGGGCGCGGTTCGCCGCGGAGATCCCGATCGGAATCATGGTGGAAACCCCCTCGGCGGTGGCCGCGGCCGATCTCCTGGCCCGGGAGGTGGATTTCTTCAGCATCGGCACCAACGACCTGATCCAGTATTCCCTGGCGATTGACCGGGCCAACGAGCAGGTTGCCTACCTTTACGAGCCGCTCCACCCCGGGGTGCTCCGGATGATCCGCCAGGTGGCGGACGCGGGGCGGGCCCAGAAGATCGGGGTGGCCATCTGCGGGGAGATGGCGGGGGACCCGTTTTACACGGCCGTGCTCCTGGGCCTGGGACTGGAAGAACTGAGCATGAGCCCTTATTCTATTCCCCGGATCAAACGGATGATCCGGATGATTGACCAGGGTGAGGCCCGGAACCTGGCCGACCGGCTCCTGGGGGTTTCCACCGGTTCGGAAATCGCCAGTCTCCTGGCCAAGAAGATGGAGGAATGGTTTCCCGACTTTCGCTCGGATCAGGTGTTTTACAAAACCAGTCGAGATGATGATCTAACGAAGGGAGGCAAGGATGCGGAGCACGATTCTAACCTCGGAGTCCGTAACCGAGGGACATCCTGATAAGGTCGCCGACCAGATCTCGGATGCGGTAGTGGACGCGGTTCTCCGGGAGGACCCCACCGGGCGAGTGGCTTGCGAGACCCTGGTGGCCACCGGGCTGGTCGTGCTGGCGGGCGAGATCACGGCGCGCTGCGAGCCGGACTACGACAAGGTGGCGCGCCAGACCATCCGCGAGATCGGTTACGACGATCCGGAAATCGGTTTTGACTATAAGAGCTGCGCGGTTCTCCGGGCCCTGGGGCGGCAGTCGCCCGATATCGCCCAGGGGGTGGACGCCAAGGCCGGGAAGGAACAGGGGGCCGGCGACCAGGGGATGATGTTCGGCTTCGCCTGCCGGGAGACCCCGGAGCTGATGCCCCTCCCGATCGTCCTGGCCCACCGCCTGGTTCGGCGCCTGGCGTCGGTGCGGAAGCGGCGGGTGGTGGATTTCCTCCGGCCCGACGGCAAATCCCAGGTGAGCATCCGCTACCGGGAGGGGAAGCCGGTCCGGATGGAGGCGGTGGTCCTCGCGGTCCAGCACAGCCCCCGGGTGAAGAGCCACGTGCTCAAGGAGGCGGTGATCGAGGAAGTGGTCAAGAAGGTCATTCCCCCGAGCCTCTGGAACAACAAGGTCCCGATCCTGATCAATCACACCGGCCGGTTTGTGGTCGGCGGACCCCACGGGGACTCGGGGCTGACCGGGCGCAAGATCATCGTGGACACCTACGGCGGGCAGGCCCGCCACGGGGGCGGCGCCTTCTCGGGCAAGGATCCCTCCAAGGTGGACCGGAGCGCCTCCTACCTGGCCCGCTACATCGCCAAGAATATCGTGGCCGCCGGCCTGGCTGAGCGGGTGGAGGTCCAGCTCGCCTACGTGATCGGGCGGGCGGAGCCCATCCATGTGTCGGCCAACACCTTCGGGACCGGGAAGATCCCGGAAAACGAAATCGAAGCGGCCATTCACCTGGTCTTCCCGTTGAAGCCGGCCGAGATCATCAAGGAACTCAATCTGCTCCGGCCGATCTATCGGAAAACCGCGGCCTACGGACACTTCGGCCGGACGGAACCGGAATTTACCTGGGAAAAGACCGACCGGGTCAAACAGCTGCAGAAAGCGGTGAGGTGAGAAAGTGAAAAGCGATATCAAGGATAAAAAATTGGCCGCCCGGGGGGAGCTGAAAGTCGAGTGGGCCTCCCAATCGATGCCGGTCCTGAACCTGATCAAGGAGAGGTTCGAGGTCGAGAAACCCCTGAAGGGGATCAGGATCGGGGCCTGCCTGCATGTCACCACCGAGACCGCGGTCCTGGCCCGGACCCTGGCGGCTGGCGGGGCCCAGGTTTCCGTCTGCGCCTCCAACCCCCTCTCCACCCAGGACGAGGTGGCGGCCTTCATGGCCGGCCGGCTCAAGATTCCCACCTTCGCGATCAAGGGGGAGGGCCGGAAAACCTATTACCGGCACATCAACGCCGTCCTCGATTCGGAGCCGCTGATCACCATGGACGACGGGGCCGACCTGGTCTCCACCATCCATTCCAAGCGGAAAAACCTGGTCTCGGGGATCATCGGGGGGACGGAGGAAACCACTACCGGGGTGATCCGGCTCAAGGCGATGGCGGAGCACCGGGTGCTTCTTTTCCCGATCATCGCCGTGAACGAGGCGGAGACCAAGCACTTTTTCGATAACCGCTACGGGACCGGGCAGTCCACCATCGACGGGATCATCCGGGCCACCAACCGGCTCCTGGCCGGTTCGATCTTCGTGGTCTGCGGCTACGGCTGGTGCGGCAAGGGCCTGGCCCTCCGGGCCCGTGGGATGGGGGCGAACGTGATCGTGACCGAGGTGAATCCCATCCGGGCCCTGGAGGCGGTGATGGACGGCCTCCGGGTCATGCCCCTCACCGAGGCGGTCAAGGAAGGGGACATCTTCTGCACCGTCACGGGCAACACCACCGTGATCGGGGCGGAGCACTTCAAGCGGATCAAGGACGGGGCGATCATCGCCAACTCCGGGCACTTCAACGTCGAGATCGACATCCCGGCGCTGGAGAAAATGAGCAAGCGGAAGCGGAAGCTCCGGGACTTCCTCGAGGAATACACCCTGCCCAATGGGCGGCGGGTTTACCTTCTGGGGGAAGGCCGGCTGGTAAACCTGGCGGTGGCCGAGGGCCATCCCGCGATGGTAATGGACATGAGCTTCGCCAACCAGGCCCTAGCGGTGGAATACCTGGTAAAAAACAAAGGCCGCCTGCAGCCCCAGGTTTATGACGTTCCCCGGGATCTCGACCAGGAGATCGCCCGGACCAAGCTGGCCTCCATGGGGATCGAGATCGACCGCCTGACCGCCGCGCAGGAGAAATACCTCTCGGCCTGGAAGGAAGGAACGTAAAGAATTTCTAGTTAACGGTTTTAATGTGGCCAAGATCTTTTATGGAAATAAAACCTAAGAAGAAGCTCTCAACTTTATTCTGTGATTTCTGATCTGGGTATAAATATTTGAAATAATTTTCTCCCCGCCTTTGACGGGGCAAGCGAAGGGGGAGAAAATTAAAAGCGGGAAGCTCGGCATAAAACATTACGGGAGCGGGAATGCGGGTGATCGGCGGCGAGCTTTCCGGGCGGAGATTTTCGGGCCCCGG
>JAPLJI010000189.1 GCA_026388655.1 Pseudomonadota bacterium | reverse complement strand
TGAGCCGGATCTCATATTCGGATCGTTCTCTCATGACCGCCTTCTCCTTCCGATGGATTTCGGAAAGATTGTAGGCGATCGATCTAAGTGTTCACGATGTCCTTACGGTTATACTGTTCACGATGTCTTTACGGAAACCCATTAGACATTAGGAATTTAGGGCTTGCCTTCCAGTCCGGCCCGGCACTCGTCGCGGGCCTTTTCCACCGCCTGGAGGAATTCGGGCGGATAATATTTCCCTTCCATCATCTTGTATATGGGCCGGGATTTCTCCGCGTAGATTTTGGTCAGCTCCGAATCGAGCATGATTTCCTTGGCTCCCCGGTTTTTCATCCCCTGGCACATTTTCTGCTCGTCTTCCCGGACCTGCAGGGAAAGACGGGTGGAACCCGGGCCGAGCTCGGTCTGCCAGGCGTCGCGGAAGATCTTCTGGAGATCGGGGGGAAAAGAATAAAAGGTTTTCTTGTCCAGGACCAGCATGGCCGGGGCGTAGGCCACGCCCTCGTACCCGCCGAACTTGATAATGTAATTTACATAGGTTTGCCACTGGAGCGCCACGGTGGTGGAGCAACTGCCGTAGACCGAATTGACCATCCCGGTCTGGAGGGCGGTCAGGACGTCGGTGAGCTGGAGGGGGATAATGTTGGAAATTCCTATCGCCTTGTACAGGTAGGCGTCAATGTCCAGGGTTTGCCAGGCCCATTGTTTCAGATATTTCAGGAGTTTGTCGCCTTTGGCCGGGTCGCTGATCTTTCCGTTCACTATTATATCTTTTTGCAGCTCGGCTTCCATCTCGGGGCTGACCCTGGTCTGCATGATGGCGAAGCAGACATCGGTGTGGCCTAGGAGAACGAAGCCGTGCTTTTCAAAGGCTTCCTCCAGCAGTTTCCAGATCTTGGGAAAGGTGCAGTCCACCTCCCGGTAATCCTTGAACAGGAAAGGCAGGGTGAGGACCCCGGTTTCGGGGGCGATTTTCTGCAGACCCACGGTCAGGATCGCGAGGCCCTGTAGCTGGCCGATCTTCACCTTCCGGATCATATCCATCTCGTCGCCCATCACGGAGCCGTAGTACCAGGTGTTTTTGACCCGGCCGCCGCTATTAATTTCGATCAGCTTATTGACGCGCTCGATGGACGTTCCCCAGCTGGTGGCTACCGGGGCGATCGTGCCCCACTTGAGGGGGAATTCGATTTTCCTGGGTTTTTCCTGGGCCTGGGCGCGGGAAGCAAGGAAAAGAAATAAAAATATCCCCAACAGGGGAAAAACCGCATTTAATTTTCTCGGCATGATGAAAACATTCTAAAGCTATCTCAACCGGAGGTCAACAAAAACCCGAGGGTGAAAGGCGGAAAAAATGACGCGGTGAGTTAGAAGCAAGGAGCAAAGCGCTGACCGTGGGCTGCTGATCGCTGAAAGCTGATGGCTAAAATATAAACGTAATCTGGATTCCGGGCTGGGTCGGCTGGAGGGTTACAGGGGTAACCAGTACCCGGGGCTTGGTTTTTTCTTTCCGGTGACGGGCGATCGAGTATCCGGTGGCGGCCCCGATGGCGGAGCCGAGAAAAACATCCGAGGCCCAGTGCTTGTCGGCGTACATCCGCTGAAAGGCGGTCAGCCCCACCAGGCTGAAAGCGGCCAGGTCGATCCAGGGGGATTCGAATTCGCCGGCCAGGACCCCGGCCACCGACCCGATGGTGACGGCGTGGCCGGAGGGGAAGGAATGAAAGGCCTCGTTGGAAAAATTTGGTCCGGTAAAATCCCAGGAACCGGAATCCCGGAAGGGACGGGACCGGCCGGTGGAGATCTTGAGGATCTGCACGGATAAGCCGGAGAGGGCGAGGGTTTCCAGGGTTTCCACGGAAATCCTGACCAGGCGCTGATTATTTCCGAGGTATCCGCCCGCCCCGGAAACCAGGAATAAGGGAACAATCAAACGCCCGTCCCCCAGCCACTTGCCCGCTTTCGCGGCGGCGTCCGTGCCGTCGTTGCCCGGGACATCCCGGATCCAGCCCCGGATGTTTTCATCCTGCCAAAAAAGAATCCCGGTAGTTCCCAGGACTCCGCACAAGACCATCCCATCCGGGATATTCATCCGGGTCGGAAAAGTAACGACGTGGAAGATGTCATCCCAGATTTTCGCTGGCCTGATCTCATACAGATAGGGTTTTTCCTCCCGAGGTTTATCCTGCAAGGCTTCATCGGCTGTTGAATAAGTAGTACTCGTAAAAACAATCAGGACGGCGAGAATTATTTTGATTATATGGCGAAAGCAATTCTGAGACTTGATTGACATGGGGTAACTAACTTGCCACTTCACTAACTCACCTCTTTTTCACCCTCTCCCTCCCCTCTCCCCTCGAGGGAGAGGGCAAGGGTGAGGGGGCAATACTTGTTCATCCCGGCTTGGTTTCGGGGAGTGGTTCATTCGAGACGGAGGCGAAAAGTTCTCCGACCCGGCCAAACGGGACCAGCCGTTTCAGGCAATGAAGGGTGGGGGGGATCATTTTGATCTCTCCGGCCTCGAAACTCTCCAGGGCTTTTTCCGGGTTGATCCATTCCGCGGTTTCAAACTCGATCGGGCAGGGAACGGGGGGGCGGCCGGGAGGGTTAATCGCCAGAAAGAAGCGGGCGCTGAAGCGGATCGGGGAAAAATCCGGGGTAACCCAGTGGTCGAAGTACTTGAGGGCGGGGGTGTCATAAAACAGCTTTTCCTTCTTCATCATTTCCACCATGGGCATTTTCCCATCCCGGATTTCACCATGGCAGCCGGTGACAATTTCCGGCCGGGGAAGTCCACCGGATTCGGTCCGGGCTAGGAGGATCCCGGTTTCCTCGTAAACTTCACGGATGGCCGCCAGGAAGTGGGCCAGGGCTTCCACCCCGGCGATTTCCCCCCCGAAAAGTTTCCGGGCCTCCCCCGGATTGATCCCCCGGGAAAGTTCTTGATTTTCCGCGTCATAATCCTGGTCTTCCAGAGCTCCCCCGGGAAAAACCTGAAAGCCCCCGAGGAATTTAAGACTGGTTTTCCGCCGGGCGAGATAAACCTCGAGCCGGGCGGATCCGGCGGAGGGGTTTTCCCGGAGGAGAATTACCGTGGAGGCGAGACGAGGTGAAACCATGGTCAACTTTCAGCTGTCAGCCGTCAGCGGTCGGCGGTCAGTTCAGCGTTTTTTGCATTTGCTGCATTAGCTCTTGGATTTTTATTTTCGTTTTCCCCAACCACCTATCCAACTGACCACCACGCAGCCTAAAGGCTGCGGCTACCGCTATGCTTTTGGCTCACTGCGCTATGCGAAAATGCTTGTCCAAAGCACCTGAATAATTTAACATATTCGAGACTCGGAGAAAAAAGGAGGCGGAAAATGTCGAGACCCGGATCAGTATTTAGCGCGGTGGTGGGATTGACCCTGGTGTTATTTCTGGCCGGTTTGGCCCTGGCGGGCGGCAAGAAGAGTTTCCGGGAGGGGCGGGAGGAATTCCGGAAGAAAATCGAGACCAAGCAGGAAAAACCCATCGAGGGCACCAAGGAAGCCGCGGCGGTTTATTTTCCCGAGGACGCTGGAAAATTCAATTTCACCGTGAACCCCGGAGAGACGGGGAAGTTAAAGGGATTGATCCAGAATTATTTCCAGGTTAAGGACGACCAGGTGCTGAGCCAGGCGGTTTCGCACCTGGGGAAGGGCGCCATCGTGATTGGGAAACGCTATTCCCAGGTCAAGGACGGGGTGGTCCTGAAAGCGATTTTTCTGATGCCTCCTTATCCTTACTGGGAAAGGCTGGCCAACGTGGATGGGATCGAGGATACCTTTGCGGTTTACAACACCAGCGTGGATTTTTACGCCGAGGGAGTGACCCATTTCTGTTACCTGCAGATCGAGGGGACTTTCTTCGGGATCACCAGCGCGATCGACCTGCCGGTTTTATTTACTCCCTATCCCAAGACCAGGGAATTCAGCTTCCATATGCCGACCCAGGCGGAGCTGGATCGGGCGGCGAAGAATCTGAAACCGGTCAATCCGGGGCGGACCCAGCCCCTGGAGATTTTCACCGATCTCGTCCGCCGGCATCCGCTTTTTTCCGAGCAGGACAAGAAGGGGAGATTCCGCGTGAGCGACAAGAACATCCTGAAAATCCACCGGAACGTTTTCAACCTGAACGAATGCCAGGTCAAGGTTACCGAGGGAACCTGGAAGATCTTCGAGGATTATTCCGGGTTTTACGTGGTGGAATACCTGCTCCGTTCCGTGGTGAACGTGGATGCCTTCGTTCCCAAGATCCCCCTGATCCGGGGAGCGGTGGAAAAGGTGGCCCAGTCGATCTCGGACGAGGTCTCGGTCAAGTATTTTCCCCTCTCGATGAAAAACCTGAGGGATTGGGTGATCGCGGATCATGAAAAAAAGAAGTAACCGGCAGCCGGTTAATAGAAAAGCATGATTGTTGGCCCAGACTACGCCCGATTGGCCTCCGCTGGCGCTTCTGACTTCGCCAATCCATCCTGCGCCAAGGCTCCGGAGGACAGGGGCTTCGCAGGACAGGTCTCTGGGCTCGCAGAGCTCGGCAGCCGCAACCTTCAGGTTGCGAGCTTTTCTGACGCCCCTCTTTGTATAAAGAGGGGAGGGGGAGATTTTCAAAAAAATATTAAAAAGGAGAGATGAGAAAAACAATGAACGAAAAGAAACTTATTTCATTCATGGGGATTCTGGGAATAATTCTCTCCGGGTGCTTCTTCGTATCCGGGAGCATTTTCCCCCGTCCCCGGGAAATCTACGAGGAAAAGGTCGGGGGCAAGGGCGGGGCGAAGGTCTTGATCCTGGATATTTCCGGCGTAATCAAGGAGGAAGGAACCAGGGGATGGATGACGGCGGAAGCCGGAACCGTCGAATGGGTCCGGGCCAACCTCGACCGGGCCCGGGAAGATAAGAAAATCAAGGCCCTGATTCTCCGGGTCGACAGCCCGGGCGGGTTCGTGACCGCCTGCGACATTGTTCATTCCGAGCTCAAGTCCTTCAAACGCGACCGGAAGATCCCGGTGGTGGCCGTCCTGATGAGCGTCGCCGCCAGCGGGGGTTATTACGTGGCCACGGTGGCCGACCGGATCGTGGCGCATCCCACCACCGCCACCGGGTCCATCGGGGTGATCTACCATGGGATCAGCCTGGAAGGGCTGATGGACAAGGTGGGGGTCGAGGAGAAGGCCATCAAGACCGGGGAAAAGAAGGACATGGGTTCCATTTTCCGGGGGATGACGGACAAGGAAAAAGAGGTGATCCAGGGGATAGTCAACTCCCATTTCCAGCGCTTTCTGGATGTGATCCGGGAGGGAAGAAAGGGGATTTCGGACGAAACCCTGAAGAATGTTTCCGACGGGAGGGTTCTGACCGCGGAGGAGGCCCTGCGCCTGGGGCTGGTGGACGAGATCGGGTACCTGGAAAACGCGATCGAGGCCGCCAAGAAAATGTCCAACCTGAAGGAGGCCCGGGTGGTTATTTACCGGGGCTCGGCCGCGGCCCTGAAAACCATTTACACGAAGGGAGAAGGGGCGGAAGCGGAAGCCGGCGAAGGGTTCTTATATTTTTAATAACCAATGACCAATCAAATTCCAATAACCAAATCCCAAATTCCAAACAAATCCCAATGACTAAATCACAAATCAATATCTTCAAATCCAGCCAATCAGATTTGAAACTACTTTTTACTTTGTTCTCATTTGTCAATCGTCATTCGTCAATCGTCAATTCTTTTTAACCTGAAACTAAAAACCAGAGACCCGAAACTATGTTCATATGTCATTTCTGCAGGAAGCCGGTGGAGATAGAGCGGAAGGTGGGATTCCGGGAGGAGTGCACGCATTGCCGCCAGGACCTTCATATCTGCTTGAACTGCAAGGATTACGACCCGAACGCCTACCACCAGTGCCGGGAGTCCCAGGCCGAGTTCGTTTCCCAGAAGGACAAGGGAAACCTGTGTGAGTATTTTTCCTTCAAGGCATCCGGGCCAGGGGGAGAACCGGCGAAGGACAACCGGGCCGAGGCCGAGAAGTTATGGGAGAAGATGAGGAAGAAGTAGGTGGTTGGGTTGTTAGGTCGTTAGGTGGTTAGAAAAGAACCCGATAGCTTAGAAAAGAACCCGATAGCAGGAGGCAATTTTAGTGTGTAGTAGCAGGGCTTGCCCTGCAAATCCGTCGAGCAAGCTCGACCACTACGCACTACGAAGGCAAAAAGGCCGGGAAGGGAAAAGGCGGAGAAAATAAATGAAAATCAGGGAGAAACTGTTAAAGATCTCGATTGTTTTCCTGGAAATCAGCGCGGCGGTTTTCTGCCTTTCCACTGTAATTTTCGTGGCGGCGATGGTAATTCTGCCGGCGGAGCCCGGGATGGCCGGGTCAGTGAGCAAGTGGGGAATCGCCGCGGCCACCCTGGTCTTGGGGGTGATCTTCTCCGTTGTTCTCTACGCCTTCGCCGAAGGCTCGAGAATCCTGATGGGGATCAAAGAGAAATTAGATAAGACCTGAAACGAAGAATACGGTTGATATTATTAATCTGCTTGTAGTTGCCCGATTTATCGGGCTTTTAAAAATACCGCCGATGAATCGGCAAACTACAAAAGAAATCCACTAATCTTTTTATAGACTGATTAATTTTCCCGGACCGGAAAGCGTCTCCATAATTTCCAGGGCGTTGGAAATGTTCCCGGCTTTGATTTTGTCCCGCAGTTTGAAATAGTCGACGCAGGTTCCGCAGACCAGGATCCGCGCGCCGGAATTTTCCAGCTTTTCCAGAACTTCCAGGCAGTAGGATTCCTCCGTGACCAGTTTGACCCCCGTATTGATGAAAACCAACTGCTTGGGACCGGGAAGCTCCACGGCGGCGTTGAGGAGCCCCTTGACCAGGACTTTGCCCAATTCCCGGTTGGCGCCGATATGATCACTGTTTAAAAGGTAGGTACGGAGGGATGAATCCGGTGGAGAACAGGAATATTCCCCTGGGGCTGACGGCTTTCCCGCGCCGCGGGTGATCTTAAGCTCGTAATCCTCTTTCCCACGCTCCGAGATCTCAACCCGGCAACCCTCGTTCTCGGCCATCCGCCGGACATTATCCCGGGCGGTCTCGTTGTCCACGAGCACGGTCACCACCCGCGCGTCCGGCTCACTCAGGGCCTTCTTGGCCAGGATGACCGGCTCGGGGCAGGCTTTCCCCCGAGCGTCAATCTTTTTAATAGCCATATTTTTCCTCTTCTAATATTTGAATAAAAGACGGGGCTGGGAATCGAACCCAGAGCCACGGGCTGCTATCCGCGGCATCCGGGGTTGAGGCCCGGACCGGGCCGCCAGCCCGACACCCGTCAGGCCGGGGAAAAGATAGCAAAGGAAATAACGATGCGTCAAACAGGAACTTCCGATAATCATGCCGGTTTGGGTTCGGCCCGCCCGATGAAAAAAAATATGTTCCTCCCCCTGGAGGGGGAGGGCCGGGGCCTGTCCTCCGAAGCTTTAGCGAAGGAGGGAGAGGGTGAAAATTCCGGTTCAGGCTTTTTTTACTTGCTCCCGGAGGAACCGGGCGAAGGCTTTGGCCAGCGGGGATAAGGCCCTCTGCCGATTGAGCACGAGGTAAAAGCGGCGCCGGATGGAAAGGCCGCCGAGCTTCAGTGCTTTCAGGAGGCCGGATTCCACCTCGGCTTGGACCGCCCGCGAAGAGATAATGGAAACCCCGAGGCCGGCCTTGATTCCTTCCTTGACCGCGGTCGAGCTTCCGAGCACGGCCACGGGGTTAAGGTGCTCGAGACTTTTCCCCGGCAGCTTTTCCAGGTGATTCTCCAGGATTTTCAGGGTTCCCGAGCCGGATTCCCGGAGAATGAGAGGCTCCTCCCGTAAATCTTCCCAGGGAACGGATTTTTTCCCGGCCCAGCGGTGAGAAGCGGGCACCGCCACTATCAGCTCATCTTCCCAGAGTTCCTGGTAGGACAAGTTTTTATCCCGGCTCTTCGAACCCACGACCCCGAGTTCGAGGTTGCCCTCCAGGACCTCGGCGGTTATGTCCCGGGTGTCCCCGATTTTCATCCGGACGGAGACCCCGGGGTAGCTTTCCCGGAAAAGCTGGATCTGACTGGGGAGGATGTATTCGCCGGGAATGGTGCTGGCGCCCAGGAGGATCTCGCCCCGGCGGATGCCCAGGAAATCCTCGAGTTCCTGGCAGGTGTCCTGCTTCATTTCCAGGAGCCGGAGGGCGCGCGCGTAAAGGACTTCCCCGGTTTTGGTCGGTACCACCCGGCGGCCCCGCCGGTCGAGGAGGGGCGCCCCGACCATTTTTTCCAGGCCGGCGATCCGCTCGCTGACCGAGGCCTGGGCCAGGTGGACCGCCTTGGCCGCCTCGGAAAAGCTCCGGTGCCTGACCACCTGGCAGAAAATCTCAAGTTGCCGGAGATCAAAATCGATTTTCATCAAGACTCATTCTAATAGAAAAAAAGTTAGGAAATGCAGTTGGATAATGTTCAACGGAGTTGTTTTTATAATTTGTAGTTGCCTCATTTATGAGGCTCCGTCGGTAAAGGTATTTTCTCAGCCCGATCCCTCCCGATGTCGGGATAAATCCCTCTGAAGTCGGGACAAGTAAATCGGGCAACTACAATAAATAAAAGAACCCTTATTAATTCTGCCCCGGGTTCTTGCCGTCCAGAATATTACCGTTATCCGGGTAAAGGTAAGAATAACGGATGTAATTCTGCAGGACTTTCTTGATGTAGCCGTTGGTCTCCGGATAGGGGATGTCCTCGATAAATTCAAAAAGGTCGAGACGGGGTTTCGCGGAGAGCCATTCTTTGAGCTTGCCGGGGCCGGCGTTGTAGGCCCCGATGGTGTAAGCCAGATTACCCTGGAATTGCTCGAAGAGTTTCTGCAGATAATAGTATCCGAATTCCATGCTGGTTTCCGGGTCGTGGAGAGCCGCCGGGGAGAACCCGGGTTTACCGAGTCCCCGGGCGATGTCCTGGCCGGTTTTCGGCATGATCTGCATGAGGCCGACGGCCCCGGCCGGGGAGAGGGCCTGGGGAGCAAAACGGGATTCTTCCCGGATGACCGCCAGGATCAGGTTGGGATCCAGACCGTATTCCCGGGAGAAAAATTCGGACAATTGCCGATACCCGCGGGGGTAGGCCAGTTCCCAGATGTCCCGGGTCTGGGGCCGGGGTCGACCCTTGAGCTCGGTAAGGAAATACCCTTCGGTCAGGGATAAAAGCCAGGAAAGGTTTCCGATCCGGACCAGGCCCAGGCCCACGGGCAGGAAAGTGGCGGGCGAGAGGTTCGAAAGCCGGTTGGTCAGAAAATGAAGTTCCCGGTTGGCTTCCGGGTAAAGGCCGAGCTCAATCAATTCCGAGGCGCGCTGGAGAAAATACGCGGCTTCGGGAGGAATCTGGGCCGGGCCGGGTCCGACCCCGGAGGGGGCGGAGCAGTCCGGGGCGGGAACCTCCGCCCGGGGGTATTTTTTTACCTGGGCGGGGGTCAGGGAATTCTCCGCTCCCAGGGGCAGGGCCGCCAGGAATCCATAGTAGGTCAGGGGGTATTGTTCCGATAGCTCCCTCAGGATCAGTTGTCCCTCTTCGGGCGAACCGGACTGGCTCAAGGCCCGGGCTTTCCAAAAACGGGGTTTGAGATCCTGGATCAGGTCAATCCCGGTTTCGGGAATCCGGGAAAAATAACCGGCCGCCTCGGCGAAGTTTTTCTGGAGGTAATGGTACCAGCCGATCCGCCAGTTGATTTCCGCCGCGAACGCGGACTGGGGAAAACGCTCCAGGATTTCCCGGTAGGTTTTCAGGGCTTCATCCCAGGAACCGCGGTCTTCCTGGAGCCGGCCGACCAGGTAGAGGGCTTCATCGGTAACCTGGCCCCGGGGAAAATTTTCCAGCAGGGTCCGGTAGGTTTTTTCCGCTTCTTCCAGCTCGCGGTTGCGGGCGTAGGACCTGCCCAGGTAGAGGATGGTCTCCTCGCTCAACTCCGGCGGCAGGTCGTCGGCCTGCAGAAGCTCGCGGAGCCGGTCGCGGGCTTCGGGATACTGGTGTTTTTTAAATTTGATCATTCCCAGGCGAAACCGGGAAGAGGCCAGGAGGCGCGGGAACTCCGCTTTTTCCAGCTCGGCGGCGAGCTGGGTGAAAATTTTTTCGGCGGGATCGAGCTCTCCCGACAGGTAGAAGAGCAAAGCCTGGCGGTAGCGCTCCTCGGGAGGGGGGGGCCAGGGGACGGCAGGCAGATGGGAGAGCAGAGTCTCGACGGCGGGAAGGAAAGGGCTCAGGGGATGCTGGATCCAGATCTCGCGGAGGGAATGGGCGGCGGCGGCCAGGTCCCCGTTTTCCCGGGCCACCCGGGCGTGGAGGAAAAGGTAAAGATCCCGCTGGGGGGATTGACCGTATTGATCCAGGAGTTTTTCGGCGATCTTTTGAGCCTGATCGTAGTTTTTCAGTTTCTCCTCCACCTCGCCATGCTCGTAAATGACCTGCTCCAGGTAAGGGCTCTGGGGAAATAAGACAATGAAGTTTTTCAAGTTATTTTCCGCGGCTTCCAAATCACCGGCCTCGGTCTGGGCCTGGGCCAGGGAGAGGAGGAACAGGTCGGTCAGGTTGGGATGTGATTGAATGGCCAATCGCAGGTGGGCCTGGGCTTTTTTATACTTGCCGGTCTTGAGCCAGGCGAGCCCGATGATCGGGTCGGCCTCCTCGGATTGCAGGTCCTGCGGGTAGGCGCTCTGCAAGGTTTGCAGGGTTTCGATCGCTTCGCCCCAGCGGTTGGCCTGATACAGGTTCAGGGCGTAGGCGTAGAGATTCCCGGGGTCCGGAAGCGGCCGGGGCGGGGGCGGGGGGGGAAAAAAAGCGCATCCCGTCCAGATGAAAAAAAGGCTGGAAAGAAATATCGAAAGAAGGAAAAGCCGCGGGACCAGTGAGCCCCGGAGAGAAAATCGAATTTCGCCTGCGGGAAAAAAATCAGGTCTGGGGGTGGAGACCGCCGACATTTTTTAATTTCATCAAAAGCTGATACGGTATTTTTAAATTGCCCTTCCCCGTGCCGATCTGGATGTTGCCCAGGTTGGCCCCGTGAAAATCGGTCCCGCCGGTGACCAGAAGATTAACCCGCTGGGCCAGACTGAGCAGGCGGTTGGTATCCGGCTCGGTATGGGAGTAATAGTAAACCTCGATGCCCCGGAGTCCGTTTTCCTGGAGCCGGGAGAGAAGCTGGGGCAGTTCGCCCGAATCATATTCCCCCAGGGTGGTGGGATGGGCCAGGACCGGGATTCCCCCGGACTTGGCGATCATCCGGATGGTCTCCTCGGGAGTGAGCCGGTCTTTTTCCACGTAGGCGGGCTTGCCCTTTCCCAGGTAGCGGTCAAAGGCCTCTTCCATCGACTTGACGTATTTCTTTTCCACCAGCACCTTGGCGAAGTGGGGACGCCCGATTTGTCCGCCTCCGGAGGCCCGGACGATATCATCCTCGGAAACCGTGAACCCCAGGTTTTGCAGCTTGACGATCATTTCCAGGTTCCTTTTCGCCCGGTTGTCCTGGAGCTCTTTCAGGCCCTGATCCAAAGAGCGGGGGAAGGAACCGAAAAAATAACCCAGTATGTGCAGGGTGCCCTTGGGCCAGTCGGCGCTGATCTCCACCCCGCAGATCACCTCGACCCCCAGCCGGGACCCGGCGGCGTGGGCCTCCGGGCAGCCCGCGATCGTATCGTGGTCGGTGACAGCGATGGCTTTCAAGCCCCGCTCCCGGGCCAGGCCGACTACCGCGGCCGGGGTCAAACTGCCGTCGGAAGCGGTGGTGTGAAGGTGAAGGTCGATGTAATCAGGCATCTCTGTAAATGACAAATTACTAATTTCTAATGACTAATCAAATCCCAATGACCAAATCCTAATGAACAAAAAATAATGACCTATGACCAAATATTTATGACCGATTTAGGAGCTCAGGGATTAGAAATTGGACATTAGTCATTAATTAGAAATTAGTAATTGGTCATTAGAAATTATTAGTTTGGACATTGATTAGAAATTCGTCATTAGAAATTAGAAATTCTCAGTTCTTTTGCTGAATTTTAATCCTTTTTTGCCAGTTCCGCTTCCTGGTTGGCCAGGTCATTCAGGCCCAGACGGCGGAAAACCTTGGACGCTTCGGTGTGGTACCAGGCCGTGTCGGGGATGATCCGGCTGATCTCCGCGGGGTCCCCGATGACCGCAAAGGCCAGGCCCAGCGTCGCGGGGAAGACCCGGGGAATTTTCAGGAAAGCGGACCGCAGGGAATCCCGGGCGAGGGTTTTCTCCTCCGGATCCAGTTCGCTCCAGGCGGACAGATAAAGACTGCCGATGCTCAGGGCGGATCCGCCCTTCTCGGGATCGAACCGGCGGACCTCGGAGAAGAGCCGGTAGCTTTGTTCGCGGTCGGCGCTTTTCGGGGTGGAGGTCTGGAAAAGCAGGGTGGCCAGGGCCAGGCGGCTTTCCTGGTTCAAGGGGTTCAGCCGGAGCGCGGCCTGGAATTCCCCGATCGCCGCTTTCTGAAAATTTTCCCAGACCTCCCAGTTGGAATTCCACCCGGTGTGGTGTCCGTAATATATCATCGACATCCGGTAATAAACGTAACCCAGCTCGAAACGGTAATTGGAGTTGAACGGGTCGAATTTTACCTGCCGCATCAGCTGGCGGGTGGTCCGGGGGAGATCGATCTCGGCCGTGGGTTGGGCCTGCTTGGAGCTGAGAAAGGCGAAGGTTTTCCGGTCCAGCGAGAGGTGGAAAAGACCCCCCAGGCCCAGGCGCAATGAACCCAGGAGCAGGATGGCCGCGATCAGGAAAAGCGGGATCGTGAGGAAGGTTTTTCGGGGAGGCGGCCCCGGAAGAGCGGGCGGGGGGGTAGGCTGGGGGGCGGAGGTTTCCCGACGGGTGGAGGAAAGGGCCAGAAAAGCGGAGCAGAGGAACAGGTTGGCCGGGATCTGGAAAAAGAAATCCATCCCGGCGTGGATGAGCAGGGAAAGGACCCCGGCCTGGAAGGCGGGGATCAAAAAATCCTGCTGGGACCTTCGCCGGTAACTCGAGGGAGAAGCGGGGTTACCCTTCCAGGCGAGAAAGTAGCTGAGGAGAAGCCAGATTAAGAGCCCGAGCCCCACCACGCCGTTTTCGGCGAGGAATTCCAGGTAATCGTTGTGGAGATGGTCGACCTGGACATTGTCCGGGCTTTCGGGGAGCCGGTAATGGGGAAAAACCCAGGGGGTGGTCCCGGGCCCGGTGCCGAAAACGGGAAAGTCGGACAGGATCCGGAGGCCGGCTTTCCAGAAGGGGATCCGGCCGTTGAAGGAAGCCAGCTGGTATTCCGTGGCGGAGAATTTTTCGAAGACCGGTTCCAGCCCGATCCAGAGCCCGGCAAAAAGGGTGAGCAAAAATATCGGGATCAGGATCCGGGAGAATTTCCGGCGGCGGCGCCGGGCCCGGATCCGGATCAGGTAAAAAGCGATCCCGATCAAGCCGGCGGTGATCCCGGCCCGGGAGGCGGTGAAAATCAGGGTGGTCAGGAGCGTGATCAGGATAAAGCCGAGGAGAAAAAACTGGGAAGCCGATTTTTCGTAGCCTTCCTGGTTCAGGCGCCGGCGGATCCGGTGGATCAGGCGATCGCCGGGCTTGCGCTCCCGCGGGTTGATGACCAGGGAAAGGAGCGTGGCCAGGGCCACCGGAATGGCGAGCTCGAGCAGGACGGCGAAATGGTCGGGGTTGATGTAGGGGCCGCTTAAATTCCCGACCGGGCGCCGGGGGAGCTGGTAACCGAGCAGCAGGTATTCTTTCAGGTTGTACTGGACGAGTCCGAAGAGGGAGTAGCAGGCGATGGCGACCAGGAAAACCAGGGGAAAGACGCGTAGGTCCTCGGGACGGAAAAGCTGGGAGAAGAGAAAAAAAATCGCGAAAGCGGTGAGGAGGATTTGAAACTGGTTCAGGGTCTCCGCGGGGATCAGGCTGGCCCAGGCCAGGAGACGGGGGGGTCCGTCCAGGACGGGGGCCGGCGCCCCGGGGATCATCCGGGCCAGGAAATAAGCCAGGATGACGAAGATCGGGAGATAGAGGGGGTTGGATTTAAGGGCCAGCGGACCTTTGACCCGGGAGGCGATCAGCCAGAAAAGGAAGATCAGGCTGACCAGGAGTTCGAACAACCCCAGGGCGAAGGGCTGGACCAGCCCGAGCGGCAGGGGGGCGAGAGCAAGAAGAGGAAACAGGGAAACCCGGGTAAAGGAATCCCGGAAGGGAGCCCGCTCCATCAGTGCGCGGAGGTTTCGGGGTTTTCCGCCTGGTAGTAGCGGTGATAGGAACGGTAAGGATAATAATAGCTGTAGGGATAATCTTTGAATTCGAGATTGTTCAAGACAATACCCAGGATCTTAGCCCCCGAATCCTGGAGGGCCTTGACCGAGCGGTAGACGAGTTCCTTGCCGGTTTTTCCCGCGTGCACGATTAAAATTACCCCTTCGGTAATGGAGGAAAGAATGATCCCGTCCGTGATCGCGATCAAGGGCGGGGAGTCAATGATCACCCGGTCGTAACGCTCGGAGACGATCGCCAGGATCTTGCGCATCCTTACCGAACCCAGGAGCTCCGCGGGGTTGGGCGGGTTTTTCCCGGCGGTGATCAGATCCAGGTGGGGGTCGCCGGTGGATTGCACCACCTGGGCCGGATCGAGATTGGAGGTGAGCAGATCGGTGAGGCCGGGGTTGACCGGGACCCCGAAGATTTTATTGATCCGGGGCTTGCGCATGTCCGCGTCGATGATCAGGGTCCGGCTCTCGGTCTGCGCCATGGTCAGGGCCAGGTTGACCGCGTTCAGGGTTTTCCCCTCGAAGGGGGCGGAACTGGAGATCAAGATGGTCTTGGGGGGACGCTCGGCGGTGGAAAGGAAAATCCCGGTCCGGATCAGGCGGAAAGCCTCGGCGGCGTTGGAGTGGGGATGGGATAAAACCACGAGCTCGTCCACCGTGGATTTTTTCCCCATTCCGGGGATCTTGATCGAGGGGACCGTGCCCAGGAAGGGCAAGTTCAATTCCTTTTCGATATCGTCCGGGGACTTGATCGAGGTGTCCAGGTACTCGAAAAAGAAGGCCAGTCCCACGCCCAGCGAGAGCCCGATCAGGGCGGCCAGGAGGATATTGGTCTGCTTCTTGGGCCGGACCGGCCTCTGAGGCTGCTCGGCCCGGTCCACGATCCGGATGTTGGTGGTTTCAATCTGAGTGGAGATGGAGGTTTCCCGCAGCCTCTGCATCAGGCGATCGTACATCTGGCTGTTGGAGTCGACTTCCCGCTTCAGGATGTTGTACTGGACCGATTTCCGGCTTAAGTCCAGGGCCTCGGTCTTCTGGGCCTCGAAGGCGGACTTCAGATTTCTTTCCCGCGCCTGGACTACCTGGTACTGGACCCGGATCGAGTTGACGATCTTGTCCACCTCGCTCTTGATCTGGTTCCGGACCGTGTCCAGTTCGGAGTTGAGCCGGATCAGCTGGGGATGCTTGGGCCCGTACTTGGTGGAAAGCTCGGCCTGATTCTGGACTAGCTTGGATTCCTGGGCCTTCAGGTTCTGGATGAAGGCGTTGTTGATCACCTCGGGGATGGATTCGAGGGATTCGCCCCGCCTGGTCAGGGAATCGGCCTGGCGGCACTTGGTTTCGAACTCCACCCGCTGGTTCTGGACGGAAACCAAGTCGGAATTCAATTCCGCGAGTTTCTGGGGGGTGATGGTCTCCTTTTCCTCGATGGCGATGATCCCCTGGGCGACTTTGTAATTCTGGAGGGCGGCCTCGGATTCCTCCAGTTTCTGGCGCTGGTCGCGGATCTCCTGCCAGATCCATTCCGAGGCCTGCTGGGAGAGCCGGCTGTGGAGATCCAGGTTCTGGCGGATGTACTGCTCCGCCAGGGTATTGGCCGCCCGCGCGGCCAGGGCCGGGTCCTTGGCTTCGAAACTCACGTTGACCAGACGGGAGTTCTTCACCGGTTCAATGATTACGCGGTTCAAGAAAGCGTTGATCAGCCAGGTGAGGGCGGGTTGAGGATCAGCCTTCGGCTGGTTCGCGGTTTGTTCCTTCGGATTCTTTTTCTCCCGGGGAGCGAACTCGGGGTGGTGAATCAGGTCCAGCGCCGCGACGGTTCGTTCCGCCAGGGCCCGGCTTCTCAGCATCTCGTACTGGGTCTGGTAATAATCCTTGTCCGCGGTATTCAGGCTCATCACCTCCGGGAGGCCGAGGATCTTGGGACTCTCCCGCTCGATCAGGACCTGGGCGGAGGCCCGGTAGACCGGCTCGGCCAGGAAGGATCCGACCGTGACCACCACCACGATCACGGTAAAAAAGGCGGCGATGGTCCAGCGGTGCTTGAGGATGATCCGCCAGTAATCCAGGAGATGAAATTCTTTTTCTTCCATGAGTCTTCCGGGTTTAAAAAATCCGCTCGGGAACGATGATGATATCGTTGGGAAAAACCAGGGTTTCGATCTTGGCCTTGATCTCTTTTTCCTTGCCCGGGGCGTTGGGGGGATTTTCGGCGACCGGCTTCCCGGGAGCGGCGGAGTTCTTCCGCAGAATCTTGATCCGGCCGGGCGCGGCCAGCTCGGTGAAACCGCCGGCCAGGGTGACCGCCTTGATCACGGTCATGTTTTCTTCATAGCTGTAGGCCCCGGGTTTCTTGACCTCGCCGGTGATATAAACGTAGTCGCGGTACTCGAGGATCCGGACGGTAATCTGGGGATTGACCAGGAAACCGTCGGCCAGCTGTGCGGTGAGTTTTTCCTGGAGCTCCTTCTCGGTCAGGCCGGCGACCCTTAAAATCCCCAGGAGGGGAAAGAAAATGGTTCCGTCACCGCTGACTCGGTAGTCCCCGGAGATGTCGGCGTGTTCATAAACCGTGATTTGAATCAACTCCCGCTCATGGATGGTGTATTCTTCGGCCCTGGCCGGCAGGGCCGAGAGCCAAAGCAGGGCGAAAGGGAAAAGAAATGAAAACAATCTTTTCATGGACCGATTCCGCATCGGGAAAAAGAAGGAATATTACTGGCGGGTAACCTTCCTAAAAAAGGAGAGTTAGCGTCCGATCTGATCCTTGCCCACCAGAACCGTAACATTGATGCCCTCGGCCATCTTGTCGGTCGGGACAACTTTCTGGGGACCCGGGATCGCGGCTTCGATTTCCTTGGCTTCCTCTTCATAACCTGGCCTATGATAAATTATAGTGGAATCGAAGGTTTTCTCGTAAGGGTACTTGGCCAGGGTAGCCACATCCCAGTTTTTCATTAAAAGAATCAGGCCGACGTTTTCTTCCAGACCGCTCACGCCGCTGGCGTTGAAGACCGCGATCTTAAGCTTGGCCTTGGGCTTGGCCGGGCCGGCCGGGGCCGCCAAGGGGGCGACGGGCGTCGGGAGCGGAGCCGGGGATAACTCCGGAGCCGCAACCGGGGTGGCCGCCGGGGCCGGGGCCGCCGCCGGGAGGACCGGGAGAGGCTTGGTCCCAGCCGGGGTTCCCTTCAGCCAGCAGACATTTTTGGATTCCACCGGCTGGTAGTTTCCCGAAGCCAGGGATTTCACCATGCTCTGGGCCGCCTTCTGGGCCAGGTAGTTTACCGATTCACGGCGCGGCTCCATCATTTCCGCGGAGCTGACGGTCAAAGCCGAAGCCCAGAGGGGGTTGCCGGTCTGGGCGTCAATCAGGCGGGCGGTAAAAGCAACCGAGGGCAGGCCGGCCCGGATTTCCAGGAGGGTGGATCCGTAGGAGTAATCGGAGATAGTGCCGATCAGGGCGGCCTGGACCCCCAGGTGCTGGGCCAGGCTTTTCGCCGTCTCGGCATCCACGGCTTCCGGGAGCATCTGGCCGGAGGCCTGGAGAATGGTCTGCACTTCTTCCCATTCCATCACGTTGAAACGCTGGGAAGAATACAACTCGGTGGCGAGAAGATCGCTGATCACCTTGCCGGCATTGGCCTGGCCGCTCAAATTTTCGAAAGGAAGCACCACCACGCAGGAAACATTGTCCAGCTTGGGATCCGGGGGAACGAGTAAAGCCCTGTCCATGCCGGCGCAGGCGCTCAGGGCCATGACCAGGAGCCCCGCGAAGATTTTTAAAATTCGATCAAACTTTAGGGTTTGCATTATTCTCCCTCCTTAACCTTTGAGGTTAGGGCAAAAGCGAGTTGATTAATTCCTCGGAGGCTTTTTTGGCCACCTTGTGGAGTTGACCCGCGTTATCGGAAAAAAGATACTGAAAGGCACCGCCCCCGGTTTTGCTGACCGAGATGGCGCCGATCACCGCCCCGCTTTTCACATCAACCAGACGGGCGGTGATTCCCACCGCCGGCTCCCGGTCGGGGTAATATTTCTGATCTTCCTGGTACCAGTATTCGGAAACGGTCCCGATAATGACCGCGTCGGCCTTAAGAGCCTGGCCGAGTTTCTGCGCCTGGGTCCGGTCGATCACGCTGCCCTGGACCGCCTTGGGAACCGCCTTCAGGACCGAGTCATTGGCGACCACCGCGTACTTGCCCCCGCCGACCAGGGACTGCTCGAGAAGCTCGACAATCACCTTGTGGGCGTCCTTGGTCGGGGTCAGGTTGGAGAAGGGGGCGACCGCCACGGTCTTGATCTGGGCGAGGTCGGCTTCGGGAGGAGGCAGGGTCTGACGCAGGGAATAACCGCACCCCAGGAAGAAAACCATCAGGGTCAGAAATGAGAGTTTTTTGTTTCTTGTCCGCATTCTCCGCCTCCTTATAATATGGCGTTCAGGGAAGCCTCAATCCTATTTTCCTTATAATCCAAACCATCGGCATTGGAAGACCGGTTGCGCAGGGAATAACCTCCCTGGAACCTGAGCCAGCGGGTGATATCAACCTTCAGGCTCGGGCCGACCGCAAGGACTTTGTCCTGCCGCTTGATTCCCGCGAGGTTGGCCTTGTCGTATTGCAAAAGGAAATAGCTGAAATCGGCCCCGATGGCCAGCATCCTGATCATGATCATGGTCAGGTTCGCTCCTCCCCCGGTCGAAATATAAAAGGAATTATTTTCATAAATGGATTCGTTGACCGCGCGGGAACCGTTGACGGAGATCGAGATATGGCTGCTGGGTTTTTCCTCCAGAACCAGGGAAGCGATCAGGCCCTTGGTGTCGGGGTAGAGGGTGGAATTCTTATAGGTCCGATTTTCATACCCGGCCTTGAGCGTGAAATTGGTTTTGGGGGAAACCCGGCCGCCCAGTCCGAGGAAACCCTGGATATAGGTGGCATCCTGCCCGGTGCTGGCGGAAACCTTATAACCGACCTTGCCGTACCAGGCTTCGCCGAACAGGGAAAGCCTGGTCATTATCCTCATGAAGAGCGCCGCCCCCCCGGAATTTACATCGCGGTTATAGGGATCCAGGTTTTGAAAGCGGAGCATCTGGTTCTTGTACCTGCCGGAAAGGGACCATCTCTGGTTCAGGGTATAGCCAATTTCCGCGAACCCGTTGTTTTCCCAGTGCTCGGCGATCCCGGCTTGTTCCAGCATGGTGGCGGTAGGGTAAACCCTCTGCGCGTAATTATCACTCAGGCGCAGGATCAGCCCGACGGGGAAGTTGAATTCCAGAGAACCCATCACGGAGTTCTTGAGCTTGGTTTTCTTCATCTCCTGAAAGGAATAGATGGAGAGATCGTAACCGAGGCGGAACAGGTGGTTGGAGGTGGGGAAGCGCAGTTCCAGACCCGGGACAACCTCGATGGTGTTTTCCTTGGCCTTTTGATCGGCGGGCAGCTGGAGGATGTTATCCGTGTTGGTATAGGACACGTTCAGGCCGGGATGAATCTCCAGCTTACCCAGGTGGATATTTCCCTGGGCGCGTGCCGTCCACGGAAAAGCGATGACAAAAACCAGCGGGACGAGGTAAATTAAGGGCTTTCTTTTCATAGCGTTTATGGACAGGTTTTGTAGGGGCTGACCGAAGGTGTGCAGGGCGGTCCCTCAATGTTTACTTGATTGTTGTTATCCACCTTGATCTTTTCGCCGCTTTGCAGGTCTCTCGGCTGGCCGTCGGACCCGGTGACCGAGGGAGTCCCGCTCTGCCCCTCGATGCTGGTTCCATTCTGATCCACCTTGACCAGGACTTTTTCCCCGTTATCCATGGAAACGACATTTTTGCCGTCCACCGTAGTAAAAACAGTGCCGCTCCCGACGCTCTCCACGGTCGTCCCGCCTCCCTCCGAACCCAGGTTGACTCCTTGACCGCTGCTCAGGTTGGCCTGGATATTGCCGATCTGGACGTTAACCGATCCGGTGGAACCCTCAGGAACGGTTGCCTTGGTTGTTCCAGACTCGTCCAGATCGAGATCCAGCTTTCCTCCCTGCCCGATTTTGAAGGTAGTGTTGGGGCTGTAGGCCACGGCCTGCCCCACGGGGGACTGGATGGAGAAGCTGCCGTCCGGGTTTTTCTTCAGGATGGCCTGGACACCCGCGCCAATATCGACGGTAAAGTTCCCGCTGGGGTCGGCCACCATGACTTTTCCATCTTCCGTGGTGATGCTGAGCTGTCCATCGTCACTGACGGAGAGACTGAACTTGGTTCCCCTGACGCCGGCGACCCCGGAGGGGGTATCAAACACGACAAAATGCTTGGAGATTTCAAAGGGGCTGACCTTGGCGAAAATGGTTCCCTTGGTGACCTTGATTTTGGTGGTGGGGTAATCCGGGCGGATGAAAGCGAGGGGCCGGATGTTTTCCCGGGACTGGAAATAGGTGACCATGCATTCGGCCTGCAGTTTCACGGTGGTTTCAGAATAGAGCTCGACTTCGACATCGCCGGTGCGGACCAGGATGTCATCCCCGGAATAGATTTTTTGCCCGGGATTGGCGACCCGAACCCATTTTCCCGCCTGCGGACCGTTTTTGGGCCGGATCAGGCAATCACCGTTAATCTTGGTAAAAAAGGCCGGCCGTTCTTCTTTCGCAGCGGCCGGGGTTGGGGTCGGCTGTTCGACTTTGGCCGGGGCCGGTTGTTTGACGGCCGGGGCCGGCTGATTGGCTTTTCCCTGCCCCGACTGTTGAGAATACGCGGATGAAGGAAGGACCAGGAAAAGAGCGATAATCACCCCAAGAATATATTTCATACTAACCTCCCCCTTAGATATCGGAATAATAAATTAAAAATACTAAAAATTCTTTTTCCTGCCAAGTTTAACAGGGAAAAAATTGTTAATTTTTATACTATATGTTTGATTTAAATATAAGTCAATAAATTTTTTATACTACAGCAGTTCCCCTAAAAATCAGCCTGGCCGGTCCGGTTAGATAAAGCATCCCATCCGGGCGTTGCTCCACCTGGAGTTCTCCACCCGGGAGGATGATTTTGGCTTTCTCAGGAGATTTTTTAACCGTGAAAGCGGCAAAGAAAATTGCTCCCGCCCCGGTTCCGCAGGAGGGGGTTTCCCCGACCCCGCGTTCCCAAACCCGGGCCCTGAGTTCTTGAGGCTTTACCACCTGGACGAATTCCACATTGGTCCGGTTGGGATACGCCGAATGGGATTCAATCTGGGGTCCGAAGCGTTCCACGGGAAAATTCAGGACGTCTTCATTGATGAAGATGACCGCGTGCGGATTGCCGATATCTACGTTGAAGGGTTCAAACCTCTGGTTTTCAATCCGAAGCGGGGGACCGGGGAAGGCCCGGGCCCGGCCCAGGTCGATGGTAATCAGATCGTTTTTTATCCAGGCGGATTTTATCCCGGCCCGGGTTTCCACCCGGACCCTTCCCCCGGGGAGCAATCCCTGGGAATCCAGGTAGAGGACCAGGCCGCGCAGACCGTTGCCGCACATCTCCGCCTCGCTCCCATCGGCGTTAAAGATCCGCATCCGGAATTTTTCCTGGTCCCCGGGCAGGAGGAAAAGGATCCCGTCCGCGCCGACCCCGCTTCGCCGCGCGCAGAGATGCGAGATCACTTCGGGCCGGGTCAGGGGCTGGGGAGGCAGGGAGGAGGAGAAAAAATCAAAGAGGATGAAATCGTTCCCGGTGGCTTCGAGCTTGACGAACGGGTAGACCCGGTCCCGGGGGGCGCGGGTTGAACCGGGGTTTTTCGGGCGGGAGCGATCCGGTCTCATGGGTCCAAACCCCGGGGGATGACCTCGCCCCGAACCAGGTCAGCGGGAATTTCCCGGCGGCGGATGACCGTGAAGCGATTTCCCCGGACCAGGACCTCGGCGGCCCGGGGCCGGGAATTGTAGTTGGAAGACATGGAAAAACCGTAAGCGCCCGCTCCCATGATCGCGATCAAATCCCCGGCTTTCAGGGGCGGGAGCTTCCGGTCCCGGGCGAGGAAGTCCCCGCTCTCACAGATCGGCCCGACCACGTCGACCTTTTTCCGCGGGCCTCCCCGCGGGCGAACGGGAATGATTTCGTGATAGGAATCGTAAAGCGCGGGACGGATCAGGTCGTTCATCCCGGCGTCGGTGATGACAAATTCCTTGCGCCCCACTTTTTTGGAATAGAGGACCCGGGCCACGAGGATGCCGGCATTGCCCACGATGACCCGTCCGGGCTCCAGGATCAGCGTGATTCCCCCGGGGGACTGGGAGCCGGAGAACCCCCGCAGTTCTTTTCCGACGGCCCGGGCGTATTCATCCGGGTGGGGCGGGGATTCGTCCCGGTAGGTGATGCCCAGGCCTCCCCCGAGATCGAGATAGGAAATGCAGATCCCCATTCGCTGCAGCCGGGAAACCAGGTTTTTCAGCTTCTTCAGGACCGCGACGAATGGCCTGATCGAGGTGATCTGGGAGCCGATGTGGCAGTCAATCCCGGCCGGTTCGACGTAAGGCAGGCGGGCGGCCCGGCGGTAGACCGAAAGGGCTTCTTTGATGTCAATCCCGAATTTGTTTTCCGGGGTGCCGGTGGTGAGGTAGGGGTGGCTCCGGGGATTGATATCCGGGTTCAAGCGGAAGGAAATCCGGGCCCGGAGTTTCAGCCTTCTCGCCACGCGGCTTAAAAGCTCAAGTTCCGGGATGGATTCGACGTTGAGCAGCAGGATCCCGGCCCGGAGCGCGGCCTCGATCTCGGCTTCGGTTTTCCCCACCCCGGAAAAAACGATCCGCCGGGGATCGGCTCCGGCCCGGAGGACCCGGAAAAGTTCGCCCCCGGAAACGATATCGAACCCGCCCCCGAGCCGGGAAAAGATCCGGAGCAGGGCCAGGTTGGAGTTGGCCTTGACGGAATAGCAGGTCAGGTGGGGGAGGGCGGAGAAAGCCCGGTCGAAAGCATTAAAGTGGCGGACCAGGGTCTGGTGGCTGTAGAGGTAGACCGGGGTGCCGACCGCTTTGGCCAGGCGGGAGATGGGGAGGCCTTCCGCGTGGAGTTCCCGCCGATGAAATTGAAAATAATGCATCTTTTCACCTCGCGGGAGGCACCCGGATAGTTGCCGGCTCCGAGGCCCCGCTTTCATTCCGGACCGGGGCGGTGTCCACCGCGGTCAGGTGGTAGCGGTAAGATTTGCCACGATTGACGTTGCGATCCAAGTAACTATTTTCCCTGACCGGGGATGGGGCCAGAATTTCCATCCGGTATCCCGGCTCTTTCCCCCGGTAAACCAGATAACCGGCGAGATCGGTTTCCGCGCCGGGTTCCCAGTGGAGCTCGACGCCGGAAGGGGTCAGGACCGCGGTTAATCCCTGCGGGGGCAGGGGGGGGATGCGATCCTCCGGGACCGCCGGGACCGGGACGGAAAGCGGGCCTTCGTTCAGGCTTCCGTTTACCTTTTCCAGGACGGCCACCCGGTAGTAATAAGTCCGGTTATTTTCCAGGCCCAGATCGGCATAGGCCGTCCGGGTGATCGGTTCGGGGTTTACCGGGAGGAAGGGAATGCTATCCTTTTCCCCGGAACGGTAAAGGTTGTATCCGACCAGGACAATTTCCGAACCCCCGGAAGCGGAGGTTTCGGGCGGTTGCCATTCCAGTTGAACCCAGCGGTCTCCCGGGGAACCGGAAAGGTCGCGGGGGGGAGCCAGGGCCGGGGCGCGGCTGACCCGGATGATGTTCGAGGGCGGGCTTTGATAACCCCGGCGGTTGTAAGACCGGACAAAATAATAGTATCGCTGTCCGGGTGAAACATTCTGATCGGCGCAGGTTATTTTTTTTCCTTCCGCCCGGGCCGGGTTCGGGAATTCATAGTCGATCGTGGTCAGTTTTTCGAATATGAGGGAACCCACCTCCACCGGGGCGGAACCGGGGGCCTCGAGATGGCGGTAAACTTGGAAACCTTTCAGATCCTTCAGCGGGCTCCCGTCCGCGTTTCTTTCGGGGATGGACCAGACCAGGAAAACGGCCTCGGGGCGGGAGAGAAAATTCAGGTCGAAAACCGGCTGGGGAATGATCAGGTCGGGAGGAATCGGGGCGGTTTTTTTCCCGCAGGACGGGGAAGAGAGAATGAGCAGGCTGAAAAAAAAGGCGAGAAAAAGCGCACCCTGATCCCGGAAGAAGGAGACGGGTGGGTCGGGCGGAAAAGCGGCCCCGGGGAAGCCCTCCCGGACGACGGACTGATTCGGACCGGGAATTCTGATAAGATTTGACACAGAATTATTATAAGGATTATGAGCAATAATATAAATCACCCGGGCCCGGAAGATGGAAATATCGGTTATCATCCCCGCGTATAATCGTCAGGAACTCTTGCGGGAATGCCTGGCTTCCCTGGAACGGGAGCTTTCCGGGGTGGACGCGGAAGTGCTGGTAATTGATAACGCTTCCCGGGAGGATATTGGGGGAATGGTGAGAAGGGATTTTCCCCGGGTCCGCCTGCACTTGAACCGCGAAAATCTGGGTTTTGCCCGGGCCAATAACCAGGGCCTGGCCCTCGCCCGGGGCCGATATCTCCTGCTCATGAACCCGGATACCCTGGTCCAGCCGGGGGCGATTTCGAAGCTGATCAATTACCTGGAGCGTCACCCCCGGGTGGGGGTGGTCGGCCCGCGCCTGGCTTTCGAGGACGGGCGTTTCCAGCCATCGACTTTCGGGTTTCCCTCGGTTTTAAGGGAAGCGGCCAACCTGACCGACCTGGACCGGTTTTTCCCCCGGGAAGGTAAGACCGGGATTTTTCTGGGCCGGGTTTTCGGGCGGTGGTTTCCCAATTTCTTTTCGATGTACCGGGGGGATACCGCCCCGCGCCGGGTGCCGGCGTTGTTTGGCGCCTGCCTGATGGTCCGGCGGGAAGCCCGGGAAAAAGTGGGCGAGCTCGATCCCAATTTTTTCCTTTACTGGGAGGATGCCGATTTCTGTTATCGGATGGAGCAGGCGGGCTGGGAGGCGCACTATCTGCCGGAGGCGGAGGTGGTTCACTGGGGCGGGGCCAATTACTATCTCCCGGATCAGGACAATTTCTTCTGGTATTACCAGTCCCTCCTTTATTTTTTTGCCAAGCATTATTCCCGGGCCCGGGTGGGGGCGCTGAGACTAGCCGTGATATCACTTGTTTCCTTCCGGATTTTTATTAATGTTCTGGTTGATATATTCTCCAGGGGAAAAAGGGTATCGGAAAAAAAGCTTAAGAATCTGCGGGCGGTGCGGGAGTTCTATCGGAGCTTCACCAACGAACCAAAGCCAAGCTCCAATGACCAAGCTCCAATAACCAAATAAACTTCAATGACCAAATAATGATTAAACAAATAAATCAAACCAAAGTCGCAATATTGTTTTTTCCGTTAAGTTTGGTGATTGAAATTTAGACATTGGATATTGTTTGGTAATTGGAATTTGGTAATTGGTTATTTAGGGAACACATTATTAATGAGTTTAAAAAGCAGTAATCCGGCGGTACAGAATCTGGAGCCGGTCAATATTTTCGGGGTGAGGGTGGATCGGCTCCGGGCCGAGGAGGTCCTGGCGGAGGTGGAAAACTACCTCGGGGGGGACCGGGCCCGGCGGATTTATTTCGTTTATGCCAACTGCCTGAATGTGGCTTACTCGGACCAGGAATTTCGGGAAATCCTCAAGCGGGCCGACCTGGTTTTAAATGACGGACTGGGCCTGGAGATCGCCGGCCGGGTCCTGGGAAAACCCTTCCCGGAAAATCTCTGCGGGACCGATTTTTTGCCTCTGGTCCTCGAACGGGCCGGGAGGCTGGGGAAATCGGTTTATCTCCTGGGCGGAAAGCCCGGGAACGTCGAGGCCTGCGGGGAGAGACTGGCCCGGGAGATCCCCGGGATTAAGTTGGTGGGAATTCAATCCGGTTATTTTACCGACGAGGCCCTCGTCACGGATTCCATCCGGGCGGCCCGGCCCGACCTTCTGCTCGTGGGCATGGGGGTTCCGATCCAGGAAAAATTGATTGACCGCTGGATCCCGGCCCTTCCCGTGCGCCTGGCGATCGGGGTAGGAGCCTTTTTGGATTTTTATTCCGGGGCCGTGCCCCGGGCCCCGCTCTGGGTGAGGAGGCGGAGGATGGAGTGGCTTTTCCGCCTGGTCCGGGAACCGCGCCGCCTGTGGCGGAGGTATCTCGTCGGGAACATGACTTTTCTCCTGCGGCTTTTACGCTTCCGCCTGGCGGGGGATAAAGGATGAAGCTATTCCTTTCCGCCCTGGGCCTGGCCCTGATTCTCGAGGCCATTCCCTATTTCGTTTTTCCCGAGAAGATGCGGGAATTCTTCCGCCGGATCCCGGAGATCCCGGCGAAAATCCTCCGGGTGGTGGGCCTGGTTTTTATTGTCCTCGGGTTGCTCCTAGTTTATGCCGGGACTTCCCACGGGGCGGGTTCTCCCTCGATCCGGATTTCGATCAAGGAGGCCGGGGAACCCGTGGAGATTGAAGGACAGGACCTCATGATCCGGGAACTGCCGGGTTTCCAGAAGCTGGAAGCGGAGAGCTCCGACCCGGTTTACCGGGTTGCGCTCACCCCGGCCGGGATGAAGATCAACGGGCGAACCTGGCCCGCTTTCCATCTTATCCTCGCCAGCGCGGATGGGGTGATCAAAATTGACGGGAAAAGATTTCAGGGGCGGGTCGAAATAGTGAAATCCGGGCGGAACCGCCTGCTCCTGATCAACGACATGGATCTGGAGCGCTACCTGGTGGGCTTGATCAACCATGAAATCTCCTCCGCCTGGCCGCTCGAGGCGGTGAAAGCCCAGGCGGTGGCGGCCCGCACCTATGCCTATTTTCAGAAGGAAAAAAAGATGAAGGAGCTTTACGATCTGGAATCCTCGGTCCTGGACCAGGTTTACGGAGGGATCGGCCTCGAGGACGAAAGGGCGTCCGCGGCGGTCCGAGCCACCGCGGGGGAGGTTTTGACCTACCGGGGGAAGATAATCAAGGCGGTTTTTCATTCCTGCTGCGGGGGGAGAACCGAGGACTCCGAGGCGGTCTGGGGGGAAATGATGCCCTACCTCCGGTCGGCGCCCGATCCTTACTGCACGGAATCACCCCGGTATTACTGGAGGTACGGGATTTCCATTGCCGAGATGTCCCGGCGCCTGGGATTGGGAAGGCTGACCCAGATCACGATCAAGGGCCGGACGGCCAGCGGAAGGGTCCGGGATCTGGAATTCAGCTTCGATTCGGGCCAGAAGCGCGGGTACAGCGGAGAAGAACTCAGAAGACTTCTCGGGTATGACAATTTAAAGAGCACCAATTTCCGGGTGGAATCCACGGTCGATGAGCTCAAGTTTTCCGGGAGCGGTTCGGGGCACGGGGTGGGGATGTGCCAGTGGGGCGCCAA
>JAPLJI010000068.1 GCA_026388655.1 Pseudomonadota bacterium | reverse complement strand
GACCTGGAAAGCCTGCGGATGGAAAACCAGACCCGGGACCTGGAGATATTGCTGGAGGTTGAAAAGATCGAGAAGGAGGTCATCATCGGCTGGAACATGGGGGTCCAGATCGTTTTCGAGCTTTAGCGGAGGCACCCGGAAAAATTCGCCGCCCTGCTTACGGTCAGCGGGGTCCCGGGCCAGGTTTTCAAATCGGTTTTCAAAAATCGCCTGATGAGAAAGGCCCTTCCTGTTTTCATCGAAGCCCTGATTCATTTCGGGGACATTCAGCGGCCGATTTTGAAATGGGCTTTTGACGCCGGGGTGGCTTTTCCCTTCGTTAAATACTCGGGCTTCGTGGCGAAGACGCTTCCGCGCGAGATCTTCGAGAGGATTGCCCGGGCTTACGCGGAACTCGACTTTAAAGTGTATTACAAAACGATGAAATTTATGGGTGAACACGATGCCTGCGACGTGATGGAGAGCGTCAACATGCCGTCCCTGATTATTTACGGCGGGCGGGATACCTTCACCCCGAAGGAAAGGGCCGAGGAGATGAAGGCCCGCATCAAGGGGTCAGAGTTATTCTATCTCGAAGACGGGAGTCACTACGTGATGATCGAATATCCCAAGCTGGTGCATGAAAGGATGGAGAAGTTTTTTAAAGATAACGGGCTGGGATAGCTTTATCTTTAACTTGCCCTTTCCGGTGTCTTACCGCAGGGTGTCCTTATTTCCGTCATTCCACATCCCCAATCAAGTTGAGGACATGCTTGATGCGGCCTGCCCGAGCTGACGCTCGTGTCGGCCAGGGAATCATTTGTTTTTTTCTGGATCCCCGCTTTCGCGGGGATGACAGATGGAGAGGTGGATTCCTGCTGGAGTTTATCCCGCACTCTGATGCGGGACCGGAGACATCTCTTTATCCCACGGGAAAATCTCCCCCGCGCCCCTCTTTCTTAAAGAGGGGAGAAACAGGGCAGATCAGAAACTATAACGGAAACCCAGATAAGCGCTGTCGTTCTGAGAATAGTTGCCGAAGATACTTTTCGACGGGCCGCTTAAAAAAACCACCCCGGCTACCAGTTTAATCGAATCGCTCCAGCTGTAATTAAACAAGACATTAATCAAATAGTCGCCAAATGTCGGGTTATAAGAGGCCCGGAACTCGGGCTGGAATTCTTCCTCTTCTCCGAAAGAGGTCCGGAAAAAAAACACCAGACTGGGGATGGACCTTTTGATTATGAAAATATTAATCGGGGCGCCGTTGACGGGATTAATGGTTTTTTGCCCCCAGTTTAAAATCAGGCTTTCCATGACCTGGAAATTGAGGTAATGCCGTCCGTTGAAAAGACGGTCGGCCCCCGCGCTGAATTGGAGAAAAGGCTTGCGGGTGAGGGAAAAATCCTCGTTCAGGAGCGAGATCTTTTCCTGGAAGGCGGCTTCCGCCCGGATCCCGAAACTCCGGAAGTTCGTGGAAAAATCCGCTCCCAGGATGTGGGTTCGATTGGTGCCCAGATGGTAAAGAGGGGAATAGAATAAAAGTTCCTGGGGGGTGAGATCCAGGAGGATTTCCTCACCGTTCTGACAGTTGCGGTTCCCCGCCCGGCATCGGGCCATGTTTTCGCGGGCGTACTGGATAAAGTCAGGATTGAAGTGGGGGAGAAAAAAGTCCTGCCAGGCATATAGATAGTCCACGCTGAAATCGAACCCCGCGCGCGTACCGGAAACCCGGAGCCCGGCCTCTCCGTTTTGCGGGCTGAACTTGGGGTAATCGGTGTTGTCAACCTGGATCAGGGTGTCTTGAACCCCGGCAAAGGTTTGCTCCGGATATCTCTGGATGTAGGCGTTGATCATGCGGGGGGTCATAATGAACCAGTTGTCGCCGGCCGGAGGCATACGGATCGGTTCATAGAAGGGAATATAAATGCCTTCGATATTGAAGTCCCCGAGAAAATATTTGGCCCGGGCCATGAGAATGGGAAGCTTGGCGAACTCGGGTTCGGTAAAAATAAAATCCCGAAGATCCGCCGGATTCAGATTATCAGTCGGGCTCAAATCCGCCCGGCCCCAGCGGGCGACCTGCTGGCCCAGTTTAAGGTCCAATTTACCCAGGTTCAGGTTGGCATAGGCTTCAAAGAGCTCGGGCTGGTAATAGTAGGAAAAATCTCCTTCTTCAGTGGAAGAGGCTTTATAGGAAAAACGGCCTGACAAGGTCCAGTGAAGATTGGTCCGGGGATCGAAGTCGCCTTTCAGGAAAAAACCATTCCGGAACTCAACAATATTCTCCCGGGAGTTATCAAAATAGGTTTGGATGCCCAGATTGGAATTGAAAAACCCCCCCAGCCGGGCACTTTCGGTTCCGCTCGAAAAGGAAGGCTCCGGGGCGGGGGGTTCCTCCTCCTGGGCCCAGGCCGGGCCGAAGCAGATCCCGGCCAGGAGCAGGGAAGGGAGCAGATAAAGGCGGATCAGGGCCGGAAATATCGGAGTTTTGAATTTCAACGTAAACTCAAAATTCCAAGATTAAACTTGAAATTCCCCGTGGTCTTGCCACGGGGTTACCTTATTTTTGTCATTCCCGCGGAAGCGGGAATCCAGTTTTTTTGGAAATCCCTGGATCCCTGCTTTCGCAGGGATGACGGACGACTTAAGAACATTCCTTAAGTCTGGAAGATTATTCACTTCCTTCCCGGAGCGGAAGGGGAACCAGATACCAATCCTTTTTATCCGCTGCCGGGCTAAGCAGTTTCCAGCGATCGACCTGGGAGAAGGATTTTTTCAGAAAAAGGAGGTAATAACTCCGGATCTCTATAGTCACTCTGGCTTCTTCACCGTCAATCTCTACCCGCTTGATTTTAAAGCTCCGGATCCGAAAATCTTTGCTCCCGCTTTTTTCCAAATGAACGAAGGTGGTTACGAGATACTGGGAAAGATCATCCGGGTTCTGGAAAAAGCCGGTGATTACGTCCCGAATGTGATAATTCCGGATGTCTTTTTGCAGGAGGGTTTGATAGAGGGATTGTACCCGGGTTTTCAAATTTTCGGAACCGGCCTCGGCCCGGATGGAAGAGAGGAGGAGAAAAACCGTGAGGAAAAAGATCTGGAAAATCCAGATGATTTTGAGGGCGGTTCCCCGGGGTGGAAGGGGAGGAATTATCGCCAGGGAGCTGAGGGGTTTATTTGCAGTGCGCACAGTTTGATGATGAACAGGAAGAACAGCCCCCGGAGGACAGGGAACGGGCTTCTCCCCCGCTGTTCCGGCTCCGGGCGTGAAAACCGGAGAGGAGTTTCTGAACCCGGGGGGATTGGCACTTGGGACAGGCAATCCCGCTCTCCCCAACCTTGGAGCTAAGAACCAGTTCTTCGAACTCATTTTCGCAACCCAAGCAAAGGTATTCGAATATCGGCATGGTTGGCCTCCCGATAAAATCAGGGGGGAGCCGGGGTCTCTCCCCCGGGGGTGATGATTACCTGGCCGTCAATTACCTGGACCTCTCCCAGCTTGGGGATGGCAGGGTTCACGAGGTTTTCCGCTTGTTTTGCCTGGTGAAGATAGCGGGACCAGGGGGAAAGTTCGCGCAGATAGTAGAACCCGGGGGTAAGCAGGAGGCAAAGGAGAAGCGCAGGCAGGATGAATTTTTCCTTTTTGAGCATCAAGCAGAGGAAAAAGAGCAAAAGAAGAGTTGATCCGAAAATGAGTATGTAAAGCGAATAATGATCAAGTTTAGGATTAAGCAGGTTATTCCTGAACAGGTTAAATTGTTGCTGAATGAAATTTAAAATTATATCCATTCCAATGGTAAATTTACCGTTAATCCCTACTGATTGCAACTTGAACCAGGTCGGGATTTTTCATTAATAATAATGAAATTCGAGCGAATTCCTCAACTTTCAAGGTATCAGGTCTCCGCCCGGGATCGATCCCGGCCTGGTGGAGGATTTCCCGGGAGCTTTTTCCCAACCAGGGCCGGAGCGCGTTCTGCAGGGTTTTACGCCGGCCCTGGAAAGCATGTTTGAGGAGATTCTGGAAGACAGTGGGGTTGCCGATTTCCGCTTGGGGCTCTAAACGGGGCCGAAGCTTGATCAGGGTTGAATCTACTTTGGGCTGGGGGGTGAAATAGGAAGGTGGGATGGAAAAACAGATTTCGGATTCAAAGTAGAGAGAGGCCAGGACGGTAATCGAGCCGTAATTTTTTCTTCCGGGCTCGGCCGTAAGCCTCAGGGCGAACTCTTTCTGGAGCAGGAGGACCGCCAGGGCGAGAGATTCCCGTTCCGCCGCCAGTTTCTGAATCAGGGGCGAGCTGATTTGGAAGGGGAGATTGGCGATCAGCTTGACCGGGCGTTTCCATTCCCGGGCCAGTGCCGGAAAAGAAACCCGGAGGCCATCGCCTAGCTGAATTTGAAGGTTTTCCCGGGCGAGAAGTCCAGGGTCAATATTCCGGATTAGCGCCGGGTCGATCTCGAAGGCCACGACCTTTCCGGCCTTTTCCACCAGGTGGCGGGTTAATTCTCCCCGGCCCACCCCGATTTCCACCACCAGATCTCGCGAAGTGAGTTCGCCCTGTTCGGCGATGCGCTGCAGGATCCGGTTGTCCCGGAGGAAATGCTGACCGAGCCGGGCGGGGGTCATAACGAACAAATCCCAATCACCAAATTCCCCTTCGACTAGGCTAAGGGCCTGCAGAGCAGGCAATTACCAGGCAAATCAAATATTAAGTTCATTTATTATTTTTTCCTGGCTGATAAAAAGCCTCAATCGGGTAGGCATTGAGATCGAGGGCTGAGGTCAGGCCGGCCTGGAAGTATAAGAGTCCGGACATGGCCACCATCGCGCCGTTGTCAGTGCAGAGAGGGGGAGAGGGGAGCAGGAGCCGGACCCCGAGGGACCGGGAAAGTTCCGCCAGACGCTCCCGGAGCCGGCTGTTACAGGCGACCCCGCCGCTGGCCACGAGCTGGTTGACTCCCTGCTGGCGGAGGGCGGTTTCGACCCGGGAGATAATCATATCCACCGCGGCTTCCTGGAAGGAAGCCGCCAGGTCGGAAACCTGGGAGGGGGAGAGCGGGGCGGGATGTTTCCGGGTTTTCAGGATTACCGCGGTTTTGAGGCCGCTATAGGAAAAATCCAGGGATCGGTTTTTCATTACTGCCCGGGGGAACGGATAGGCCCGGGGGTTTCCCGAGCGGGCGGCTTCTTCCAGGGCGGGGCCCCCCGGGTATCCGAGTTTCAGGAACTTGGCGATCTTATCGAAGGCTTCTCCCACGGCGTCGTCCCGGGTCCGGGCCAGGGTGGTATATTGGCCCAGTTTTTCCATCCAGATGATGGAACTGTGACCCCCGGAAACGACCAGACCCAGAAAGGGAAAATCAAAGTCGTATTCGAGCATCGCGGCGAAAAGGTGAGACTCCAGATGACTGACCCCCCGGTAAGGAAGGCCGGTGGCAAAGGATAGGCTTTTCGCCAGGTTAAAACCGACCAGGAGGGAGCCGATTAACCCCGGTCCCTGGGTTACGGCGATACCGGAAAGATCGGTGAGCCCGACTTCAGCCCGTTTCAGCGCTTCTTCGATAACCGGAAGGATCATTTTCAGATGGTTTCGGGAAGCGAGCTCGGGCACCACCCCTCCGAAGCGGCGATGAATTTCAATCTGCGAGGTGACTACGCTGGACCGGATCCGGGGCCGGACTCCGGAAGATTCGACTACCGCGGCCGCGGTTTCATCGCAAGATGATTCAATCCCGAGCACCAGCATGAATTTTCTCACCCCAGCTTTCCAGGTCCCTTAAGGCCCGTTCGGTCAGCAGGCGGTACTTGGACTTTCCCCGCGCCGAAGTGGAAAGCGGCGGGAACAAGGCCCAGTTGATGTTCATGGGCTGGAAGTTGAGCGGGCTGGACTTGATCAGATGGTTCAGGAGCGATCCCAGGGCGGTCGTGGGCGGGGGCAGGAGCGGGTTTCGGTCCTGCGCGATCCGGGCGGCGGTGATCCCGGCCAGGAGCCCGATGGCGGTCGACTCTACATATCCTTCCACCCCGGTGATCTGGCCGGCGAAGAAAACGCGGGGATTGGTTTTCAACTGCAGCGTCGGAATCAGCAGCCGGGGGGAATTGATGAAGGTGTTCCGGTGAAGGTTTCCCAAACGGGCGAACTCGGCTTCTTCCAACCCGGGGATCAGGCGGAAGATCCGGACCTGCTCGGGATGGGTGAGCTTGGTCTGAAACCCGACCATGCTGTACATCGATTTTTCCCGGTTCTCCGGGCGGAGCTGGACCACCGCGAAGGGCTGGGCGCCGGTTTTGGGATCGATTAATCCCACCGGTTTCATGCAGCCGAAGGCCAGGGTATCCACCCCTTTGGCGGCGAGAATCTCGATCGGCTGGCAGCCGGCAAAGGTCAGGCTTTTTTCAAAATCCCGATAGGGGACCTTCCGGGCGATCCGGATCGCCTCGATCAGCTGATAATACTGTTCCCGGGAGAAGGGGCAGTTGAGATAATCGTCCCCGCCCTTGTCATAACGGGAGGCGGGAAACACCTTTTCCCGGTTGATGGATTCCGCGTGGATAATGGGGGAGGTGGCGTCATAGAAATAAAGGTATTCCTCACCGGTGATTTTTTGAATCTCGGCCGCGAGCTGATCGGAGGTGAGCGGGCCGGTGGCGATTATCACCAAACCTTTGGCCTGCAGTTGCGAGATTTCTTCCCGGACCAGGGTAATTCCGGGGGCCGAGGAGATTTCCTCGGTGATCATCCGGGAGAATTTTTCCCGGTCAACCGCGAGGGCCCCCCCGGCGGGGACCTGGGTCTGATCCGCGGCGCGGATAACCAGGGACCCCATTTTTCGCATTTCCTCTTTTAACAGCCCCACCGCGTTTTCCAACGAGGTGGAACGGAGGGAATTGGAACAGACCAGTTCGGCCAGGTCCGGGTTGGTATGGGCGGGGGAAAACCGGTGGGGTTTCATTTCGTAAACGGTGGCTTTGACTCCCAGCCGGCTGATTTGGTAGGCGGCTTCACAGCCGGCCAGCCCCCCGCCAATGACGGTGATTCCCGATTTTTCCATCAGAATATTTATATTTCTTTCGTGCTGGATTGATTATCAGTTATGATTTTAAAATAATAGAAGGTGTTTCCGGTTTCAAATTAACGGCCTGAACATATAGGAAAATACAAAATGTTTTAATAAGTTTTAATAAAGATTAACCTGTTTATTTTCATGATCTTATTATGGAGTGCATTAGCTTGCTAATGCAATGCATCCCGCCAGGGACGGGATGCAGTCCGCATCAAAACCTGGAATATAAAACTGGAACACTCTCTAATTGTTTTTAGATAAGTCGGCAATCTGAAGCCGGGGTTCCAACGCAAGAGAATGAGAACGCTGGGAAAAGAACAGGTCATCCAACCCCTCACGGTTAAAGTCAGCCGCCGGTTGTTGCTGAAAGCTTTGGGTTACCGGGAAAAGATGGAAATTACCCCCAAGGTGGAGGAGATTATCAAGGAGGTGCTGGAGGAGGGGGAAAAATTTTTGCATCCCCGGGGAATTTTTTCCCTTTTTCCTCTGGAAAAAGTGAATGATTCGGAAATAATTCTCCCCGAAGGGGTAAATTTTCAAACCCCCCGGATTGCCCGCACCCTTTTCCAGGTCGAAATCCTGGCGGTCATGCTGATTACCATCGGCCCGGAACTGGAGCGGGAGGCGGACCGGCTCTCGGAAGCCGGTCATCTGGCCAAGGCTTTAATCCTGGATACTTATGGTTCGGAGTCGGCCGAGGCCGCGGTGGGGGATCTCAACCTCCGAATCGACCGTCTGGCCCAGGAGGAGAAGAGAAGGACTTCATTCCGTTTCAGCCCCGGTTATTGTGATTGGGATATTCAAGACCAGAAAGAGATATTTTCCTTGATCCCCGGAGAAATAATCGGGGTGAAGCTTTCTTCCAGCCTGATGATGATTCCGAAAAAATCCGTTTCCGCGATTGTCGGGATCGGCCCCCGGGGCAGTCAGAAAAACGCCCGCCATTATCCGCCTCCCTGCCCGGATTGTCCGCAGCGTTTTCAATGTTTGAATCGGCGTTAAAAAAACTTGATTAACCCGAAAAATACCGTCGATATTTCCCTTTTCCCTGTAGTTGCCCGATTTATTTATCCCGATTTTAGAGGGACTTGTCCCGACTCCAGAGGGATTTATCAAGATATCGGAGGGATCGGGCTTTTTAGAAACCGCCGATGAATCGGCATACTACAATAAAACCAGCCCCGTACAAATGGAGGGACTAATCCAACTGAGGATTTTTCCGGTTTCATTTTTTGGAGGTTGTCTTTAATGTTATGATATCTATATAAGGGAGGCAGCCTATGCCGATTTATGAGTATGTCTGCGATAAATGCCGAAAAAGGCAGAGTTTTTTAGTTTTGAATACCAGAACGCCATTCGCGGAAAAATGCCAGCACTGCGGGGGCAGCGGATTGACCCGGATCATGTCCCGGTTTGCCGTGGTCAAATCGGAGGAAAGCCGGATGGAAAGTCTGGCGGATCCCTCCAAATGGGGGGACCTGGATGAGAAGGACCCCAAAAGCATGATGAAAATGATGAAAAAAATGGGCAAGGAATTCGGCGACGAGTTGGGCGGGGATTTTGACCAGACGATGGCGGAGGCCGAGGCGGAATTGGCGTCGGGGGGAATGGGAGCGAATGGCCCGGGCGGGAGCGGGGAGGAAAGTGGGGGCGGCGGGGAGGGTGTGGATTAATAAACATTCCGAAGGAGGGTGGAGATAGTGAAAAGGAATTCCAGATTTTGTCAGTTTGTTTTCGCGATTATCTGCGGTTTTTTATACCCGCTGGTTTCCTGGGCGGGAGAGGGAGAGGCCCCGGCGGGGGTTACCCAGGGCGTTCCCGCGGAGTTGGTCAAGGCCGGAGCGGTCCAGGGGCTTTCCGCCCAGGATTGGAAAAAGATGGAGGCGGGGGAGATCGTCATTCTCAAGGAAATGAGAAGAGACGAAGGCAAAGCTTTTATCCAGTCCGCCCTGATTTTTCAGAAACCGATAGAAGAAGTGCACGGGCTTTTAACCCGGACCGAGAGACAGGAGGAATACCTTCCGCATCTGGACCGGGCCATCCTGGTCAAACGGGAAGGCAACCGGGATCTCATCGAATTCATCCTCCACTTCAGCTTTATCGATATTCGCTACCAGGTAAAGCATTACTACGGGGAACCCGGGGAGTACCGGATGAGCTGGGCTTTAAACCCGGATTTCAAGAATGAAATCGCCCAGCTCGAGGGCTACTGGAGATTCTACCGGCTCGACAACTCCCGGACGCTGGCCCGCTATGGGACCCTGGTCAAGGTCGGGCGGCTGATCCCGAAATTTATCGAAGAGGCTTTGAGCCGGAAGGACCTTCCCAAGTCGCTCGGACAGCTGAAAAAATGGGTGGAGTCCGGCGGAACCTGGAGAAAACCGGAATATAAAAAGCAATGAGCAATGGGTGAAAAGACCAACAGTAAAACCGGAAGCGGTAAGCGACAAGAAATAGGAATTGTAGTTGCCCGATTCATCGGGCTTAAAGCAACAAACAATGAACAATGATTTGCCAATGCATGCTATGAAAAGAATTTTTCTGATCCTGGCAATCTTTCCCTTGGCTTTCATCGGGCAGACGGTTTATCCCGCGTCGGCCGGAGAGGGGAAAATGTCGTCCCTGATTAACGAAAGGCTCCAGGAGGTCCTGAAAAAGGGCGTGGTGGTGATCGTGGAGGAACCTCCGGTCGAGCACAAGCAGTTTGTCACCGCGGGAATCTGGATCAACGCCCCCCGGGAAGAGGTCTGGAAACTGGTTACCGATTTCGTTCGCTACCCGGAGTTTTTCCCGGAAGTGGAAACCGTTATGGTGTTAAAAAGCGAAGGCAATGCCCGGGATGTTCTCCACAAAGTGAAATCCGGGATATCGGTTCTGCCCCTCCGCTTCAGCTATACCCTGCGCTTCGTCCTGGAACCGCCGGGAAGAATGACCTGGAGCCTGGTCGGAGGAGACCTGAAGTTTTCCGATGGTTCCTGGGAGCTTTATGAAATGGAGGGGGGGAAGGAAACCGTCGTTTTTTATCGGATCACCTATGAAATCGTTCCCAAGGGTTTCCTGGTTAAAACCGTGATTAAATACGTTTCGGAAAAAAACCCGGTTTTCGGGGTGGCCGCCATTTCCGCCACAGCCTTGACCGTGGTCAAGTCGGTCAAGGATGAGTTGGAAAAGAAAAAATAGCCACCAGGTTCACCGTTCCAGGGTTCACGGTTCAAGGTTAGAAAAGGAAGAAGATTTTAGGGTTTGAAGAATAACTGTGAACGTTGAACCCTGAACCTCTGAAACCAGACAAAACCATGAAAATCCGCTACATAAAACATTCCACCCTGGTTATTGAATCTGGGGGGAAGAAAATCATCACCGATCCCTGGTTGGTCGGGAATTTTAGGTTTTTCCCGGCCCGGCCGCGCCAGGTCAAGCCGGAAGAGCTCCAGGATTTGAATTTAATCCTCATCTCTCATGGACATGGGGATCACCTGCACGCCGAGAGTCTGGTCACGCTCCCCAAACAAGCCCAGGTCGTTTCCCCGCGGGGTTTAAAGAACAAATTAATCAGGCTGGGGTTTCTGGAAGTGGTTGAGCTTTCCCCGGGGGAGGAATTTTCCCTTCCGCCCGTGACCATAACCGCCGTACCGGCCCGGCACCCCGGCCAGTGCGTGGGTTATATGATCAAGGAAGGAAAAACAGTCTATTTCGCCGGCGATACGGTTCTTTTCCCGGGAATGAAAGAGATCGCTTCCCGGTTCAGGATCGACGCGGCCTTCCTTCCGATCGGCGGGGTCAGGATGCTCGGGTTCAAGCTGGGAATGGACCCGGCGGACGCCCTCCGGGCCGCCGAGATTCTCAACCCGAAGATTTTGATTCCGATTCATTTTGCCGCGGGAGTGTCCGTTCCTCTTCTTTTTTCCATGAAAGGAAGCCCCGAAGAATTACTGCGGAAATCCGGCCCGGGGCTGAAGGAAAAGATCCGCGTCCTCGCCGAAGGCGAAACCCTCGAAATCTGAAAAAGTTGTTATCCGAGATATTTGGTTTGTAGTTGCCCGATTTATCGGGCGCTTGTTTTTTTTATTGTCCTCGACAATGAATAAGTTCCGTTGGCTGATTTTCATCGCCCATTTTTCCCATCGGGTTCAGAATAATAGTTTGAATTTATTACCCAGCGGTTATAAAATGCGGGCTAAACTAATCATAAAAAAACTGATCCCAACCTTTATTCTCCTTGCCTTCCTGGCTCCGGTTCTCTTCGCCCAGAAAAAAGAGGTTTTGGTTATCTTCGAGGTAGAACTGAAAGGCGATCCGGACGGAGGATCAGTGTGAGAGTTGTAACCAACGTCCGTGAGACCCGAGAGGGCCTCCAAGCATTACGACGGGAGTTGACGCGCCAACTCGGTAATCCGAAAAAACAATTATGGGGATTTCCAGGGGGAGAAGGCGGACCATACAAGGCTTTGACTTGGTATCGGAGTGATGCGGCTGGGCCGCTGGCCGTAGCCGTAAGTGAAGAAGAAGATTGGCCAGGGCGCATACCTGTTTTGATCGCACTTTCGGTTATCCAAACCACCCTAACTCCCACCGTCGAGATAAACATTCCCTTTGGTAAAGACGCTATTAATCGCATGGTGAAAGCACCTAGGGTCAGGTTTTTACTTTGGTATTTGGAAGGGGTAGGATGGAATTATGGCCAGACCATTGAGGATTAGTTACGAGGGCGCGGTATACCATGCAAGTATCTCTGGGACGTAGGTGATAAGTTGAAAAGTTGCAAGGGGATCGGACCTAAAATTTGAAATTATCGACTTCGCCGGGCACTGATTTGAAAATCCCCAATCCGGTCATAGGTGCTTGGGGTCTCCTATTAAAAGGCAACCGATCAAGGGAAAAAACAGGGCGAAAAGGATTTCATTTTTCTTTCCCTGGTTGACCAGATGGATTTGCGGATTAATGGTTACCCGCCTTCGCAGAAGGCCACGGGTTTACCCGTAGATGAATGCTCTTTGGGCGGGTAACCCTCCGTAGCTTTAGCGAAGGAGGGTTAGCTTCGGCGGGTTCCTCCCGCCGTAAGCTTGGTGGAGGTGCCACGGCTTTAGCCGTGGGGCTCCACTTGCTGATTGTTCTCTCCTTCCCCGTCAAAGGGAAACAGGATAGAATTTAAATGTGAACCAACGATCCAAAATGCAAAAAAATCCGCAGAACGAAATAAGCCCGATCAAGCGGGTCCTGAACCGGCTCCGGCGCCAGGGCAGAATAAAGATAGCCCTGCTCTACGGCTCCTATGCCGAAGGCAAGCCGCATAAACATTCTGATATCGACCTCGCGGTTTTGATCCCCTCCCGAAACGAAGTTGAAAGAGAGGAGATCGGCAATGAAATTCTGATGGCGTCCGAGACACCGGTTTCCCTCCTCTTGCTCGATGATGAGGATGAATCCCCCTTTGTCGTCCAGGAGGCGCTGAAAGGAATCCATCTGGTTGACCCCGATTGGGATACCTTCTATGCCAAAAGCCACTGGGCTCTTCATGAAGCGGAGGGAATCAGATTCAGGAGGGCTGCCAATGGCAAATAAGCCGGACCAGGAAAAAGCCAATAGGCTCATCGGTTTTATAAACGAGTCTACCGTCTATTTCACCGCCAAATTGGAAAAGGTAGACAAAGACCGATATTTTGCCGACCGGGACATCAGAAATATTTTGGATAAAACCATTAACGATATTATTTTATGTATGGTTGATCTCGCCGAAGAATGTCTTAAAAAACATAAGAAAACCATCCCTGATACCTATAAGGACACGGTCCTGGCCTGCCATGAATACTTCGGCGAGGTCGCCCTTCGGGTCGCACCGCTCGTAAAACGCCGGAACGAAACCATCCATCAATACCTGAAGGTAAATTGGCAAAATATATTGGCCATTAAGAACCGGATTGATGATTTGCGGGAGTTTGCGAAAAAAGCCGACGAAGTTCTATTTAAAAATCGAAAAAATCATGTCTGAACTCAGAAACAATGGGGCCTGCCCCTCATTTACATTCGGGATAAAACCTGGAAATTGAAAGTTATTACCGTTTACGAAGATGAAATTAAACAATAAAGGAGGGGGCAGAATGGGATTTTGGGAGGATGAACGGTGCGAGTACTGTCAGGGCGTTATCATTGATAAAATGATCGACTCACCTCGAAAGATCGGAAATCGTTACGTATTGATAAAAAATATTCCAGCCGGAGTGTGTAAGAAATGCGGCACCAAGTACTATACCGCTAATGTTCTCAAGACAATCGAAGGAAGTATCCGGCGGCGCAAGGCCGAAAAAGAAATTCCCATGGCGGTATATTCGCTTTGAGGATGTTTTTGTAAAATCGGGGTCTTGCGTTTTGCCTTTTTCAAAAATATTTAAAATCCCATTAGTAATAATCTGACACGGATTACACGGATAGGCACGGTTAGAAAATTGGCTCTAATTGGGGTTTGAACATGTAATTCCCCATGGTCTTGCCATGGGGTTACCTTATTTCTGTCATTCCCGCGGAAGCGGGAATCCAGTTTTTTCGGAAATCCCTGGATCCCTGCTTTCGCAGGGATGACGGACGACTTAAGAACATTCCTTAGATACCCCGCGGTCTCTGCCGCGGGGAGGTTCATTTCTAATTATGAATCCGTTAAATCCGTGTCAAGTGATTGAAAAGTGGAGTTTTTTGGTTTTAAAACCGATGGGGATCAACAAGGGAAAGGGGTTTGAAATATTCCCGGTAAAATCCCCGGTCACGGGTGAGGAGGCGGTCGGCCTGCACCAGAGCATGGCCGCCGATAAGGAAATCGGCAACTGTGCGCTCGGTTGAGCGTATTTTCTTTCGATAACGATACCAACACTCAGCCGCTTTCAAGGCGGCTTCTTCATTCATGGGGGAATAAGCAATCCCGATTTCGCGGAGGACCGCAATAAGTTCATTTTGAACTGGGCCGAAAACGGTCGCCACTTCAGCCCAGATCACCTCGCAGGCAACTACAGAACCTTCCCGCAAACATCGGCGCAAGGCCTCGCGCGAAGCGGGACCGTGTTTCGGATCAGGTTCCAGAATATCGATGAGGACATTTGAATCTAAAGCGGTGATCATGATTTGCCCCGGAGAGACCGGATGATGTCGTCGGTCTTCCGGTGGGAACCAAATCGCCCGTAGGCGCGGTCAAGGATATTTTTAACTTCGGTTTTCTCGGCAACCAGGCGGTTGGATTCTTCCCGGAAATCAAGCACCGTTCCCGGGAGGATTTGTAATATTTAACTTGTAATTCCCCGTGGTCTGGCTACGGGGTTACCTTATTTCTGTCATTCCGCACTTGATGCGGAATCTAGTATTTTTTGTACCTGGATTCCTGCTTCCGCAGGAATGACAAAAGACAACATAAGAATCTTTTTGACTTAGATACCCCGAGGTCTTGCCACGGGGAGCTTCGTTAATGAGAAAATCTTTTCACGTCTGGTTCTTTTCGATTAGGTATTGACAATAGTTATACCAATATTAATAATATTGGTAATATTAATGGTAGGGGCGGGGGTTGTCCCTGCCCGGGAGACGGAACGAGACCTTATGCCCAGCGTAAAAACCGCTATTTCGATTGAAGAGCCGCTATACCGGGAACTGGATAACTTGGCCAAAGAGATGAAAATATCTCGAAGCCGAATTTTTTCACGTGCGGCCCAGGAGTATATCCAACACTGTAAAAGTCGGAAGCTGCTCAATGACCTAAATGAAGCCTACGGCGATCTCCCGGACGCGGAGGAAGAAACACTGAAAGCCAGGATGCGTTCCCGGCACCGGAAACTGGTAAAAAATCAATGGTGATAAAACAGGGTGACGTATTCTGGGTCAACCTGGGCGAGCCATCCGGGTCGGGACCGGGCTATCGCCACCCGCATGTGGTCGTTCAAAATGATGTTTTCAATCAAAGCCGGATTAGCACCACGGTTGTATGCGCCTTGACTTCAAATCTACGACGGGGTCGGGCGCCCGGCAATATTCTTCTGGAAAAGGGGGAAGCCAACCTGGCGAAACCGAGCGTGGTGAATATCTCTCAAATTTTCACCGTTGATAAAAACGATCTGGTTGAAAAAATCGGTTCGTTATCGCGCCAGCGAATACCAGAAATCATTGAAGGGATTCAATTGCTGATAACACCCCGCGCTCTTCAGGAGTAAACGCTGGGTTGATACTTCGACGGCGCCCAAACCCTGCCCTTTAGGGCGGGGAAAAAGGTGCCGCTCAGTATCGACCCTGAGCGTAGTCGAAGGGTTGATTAGAGAACGGATTTTCCCGTTGATAAGTCGGTGGGATATGTCGAATAAACCCGAAAAATGAAGTTGGATTCGTACTTCCGTCTTTCGTGAGCGGATTTTTTTGTAGTGTGCCGATTCATCGGCGGTTTTTAAAAGAGCCCGATAAATCGGGCAACTACATAATATTCGAAAATACTAACTGCATTTTTCAGGATAATAGCTCGATGAATTGAACGACTACGGGACGAGACTACTCCGCCGGGTAATTTGAAATCGGAGTGGCTGGTTTATATCCGGGATCGGTTTCCTTCCGGAGATCGAAACCGACATAGGTGTTGGTCAACCCGGGGGTTGGGCCCATGGCGGCCCAGAAGCGGAGGTCCTGGGGCAGAAAAACCACCGAATACATGTTGCTGTTGTTGCCCAAAGTGCGGCCATTCTCCGCCAGGATGGGGAGGGTGGTCTGGGTTTTGAGATCATAGGTGTCCCTGAGCATGGCCACGGCCTTATCCGGATCAAGCTGACCGTAATTGAGATTGAGGAGATCGCCCAGGCGCTGGTAGCGCCAGGAGGAGCCGGCCACCGCCGCCGCTTCGTAGGTTTGCATCACGGGATCCTGATAATTGTTGGTTTCCCAGATTATTCCGTTTTCCGGACGGCGGAGGGCGTAATGGAGGGTGGAGAATTCAAAAACCGAAGCATTGACGTCGCCGGCGCTGGCGAGAACGACATTGCCGCCGGTGGAACGGGGCAGGTTGATCAGGATTTGCTCGGCCTCGGCAAGGTTTTTGGCTTCCTCCATTACCCGGCGAAGCCCGAAGAGAATATCCACCCCGTCCAGGGAGAGTTCGGTGGAAAGGTCCACGTGGATCGCCGCCATCACTCCATAGGAGTTCATTCCCGTTAAAACCCCCACGATGCCCGGATAGCCGAAGGAAACAAAGGCGGTTTTCCCCTTGGGTTCGTAAATCAACACGACGGGATATTTCTGGGAGAAACTCATCGCGGACCAGTCCAGGTTTCTGCCCACCAGCAGGCGGCCGTCGGCGGTAGCCTCCCCGAAGGCGGCGAAGCTTGAACAACCGACGAGCCCGAACAGATTGCCGAAGTTGTAGAGAATATACAGGGGGGAATTCAAAAGCAGGAGATCCTCATACCCGATGGCCCCTTCCGAACCATCGGCGATTCCCTGGATTTCCTCCAGGATATCCGGGCCGACATACCCTTCGATCTTGGCGATAATTCCCTCCTGGCGGAGATAATTTTGGAAAAGATCCGGGGCGATCTGCTGGATATAGGTTTTGACCTCGGGCAGCATCTCCTTGAGCAATCGGCCGTGGGCGAGTCCCATCTCCCGGGGACTGCCCTTTAGATGCAGCACGTAAAGGCCGTCGCGTATCTCCAGCTTGCTTGAATTCGAGCTCCCGCAAGCCAGAAGAAAAATTCCGAGGGAGAGGGCAAAACCAAATCGGCGAATAATCCGAAAGGCCATGCTCAGGAAAGAAGGTAGTAAAGATACCCCGGGGTCATTTTCAAGCCTAATCCAAAATAATTTGCTGGGGGCCGGTGATAATGCTCGACCGGTTCCATAGCCAGGGCCCGGGCCGGGCAGACCGAGGCGCAGACCCCGCAGCCGATACAGCGTTCCCGACGGAAAGCCCAGCCTTTTTCCGAGAGGAAATGGCTCCCCATCGGGCATTTGCTCTGGCAGAGACCGCATTTCAGGCATTTGCTTTCATCCCGCTTGGGGATGAAATGGGGCGGGGCGATCAGGCCGGGGGTATTGAACTGGGAGATGGTCCGGAGGATCACGCAGCAACAGCCACAGCAGGAACAACTGATATTGGGTTCCCGGAATTCCACGTTCATTGACATCGTCGCCAACCCGGCGGCATTGGCTTTAAGCTTGGATTCCAGGGCCTCGGAACGATCCACCCGGCGCATGATGTTCCGGGAGATCAAAAAATCCGCCAGCGACCCGGTGGCCAGGCAGGTGTCTCGGGGAAGTCCGCAATCATGGCCCGAAAAAGCCTTGGCCTGGCGGCATTGGCAGGTCCCCAAACCGAAGCTTTTATTTTCTTCCATCATTTGGGTTAAGCGGTCGGTGGAAAGAGCCGTCGGGATCGCGTTTATGGTTTCTTGCACCGGGATGTAGCGGGTGGCGGGGAGGCGCTTTTTCAGAACGTCCTTGATGTAACCGGTTTCATAAACCGCTTCGAAAAGCTGTCCGTACCGGCGGTGCCAGTCATCATTTTTCCCTTCCATCATCACGAGTTCCATGGTTCCGGGTACCAGGGGCATCAGTCCGTATTTCCTGGGTTTGCCCGGTTCACCAAAGGCCAAGATGGCGCGTTTTTCATCCGCGATCCGGGACAGGATGGTTTCCACCTCATTTTCCGGGCGCTTGATTTTGGGGGAGATCGCGCGGGCCGTCCGCCCGTAAATCAGGGGTAGATGCTGGACGACCTCGGCTTCTTCCGGCGTATATAAATGAACGACGAAGGCCAGGAGTTCCTTAGAAGGGGGAGGTCCGAGGATGAAAGCCTGGGAATAAAATTCGACGATTTTGAGCTGGGCGGGCGTGACCCCCGGGTTGGCCCGGGACAGACCGCGGATTTCTTTCGATTCGCAGGCGGAGAAAAGCGCCGGAGAGGAAGCCGCGATCAAGGAGACTTTCAGGAAATCCCGGCGATCCAGTTTTTTCTGGTAAGGGGGCATAAATAAATTATGTAAGGATTAGCCCAGTCCGGTCAAGGACAGCGGTTGCTTGTAATCCTTAACTTCCGAATGTCAAAGCCCAAAATCCAAAGTTCAAATGAAGCTCAAAATTCAAAGGCCAAATGATTACTAATAATCAAATTCCAAATTTCAAATTAGAAACTCGAAATAATTCTTATTCTCATTCGTTGGTTTATATTTGAACTTTGATTTTTGATATTTGGATTTATTAGATATCCAAAATCACCCGGGCGACAAAACCCTTCGGGCCGGGTTGGATCGAGACCTGGTGATGAGTGACCGCTTTGATCCCGGTTTTAATGGGATGGCGGGAGGGGTCAAGGATTTCTCCCCGACCCCGGGCGACTACCAGTTTCGGGCTGAGTTTAAGAATCACGATATGGCGAAGCAGCATCTGCTCGGTATCAAACCGGTAGAGGATTTCCGAAAGGTAATTGACCAGCAGATCTTCCCAATCGTGGCCTTCCGCCTGAATGTCCCAAGACTTGAGGCCCCGGATTTTTTTAATCTCGGTCAGAACCGAAAAGAGGGCGATCCCGGCATGGGCGAAGATTTCGGATTCATCTTTCCCGAATATTTCCAGTCCCAGGTCGGCGGTATGGGAAAAGGTCCGATATCTTCTCTTAGGCACGGGGTAACCAATACCGATTATTAGACACGGATTACACGGATGAACACGGATCAGAAAAAAATTGGCTTTTGGAAATGGACAAAATTCATATTTTCAGCGTGAATCTGCGTATGTTCGAATAAATCCGCATAGATCCGCGTCTACAAATTAGGCCAGTAGCGGCGGAATAATTCCCGTGCGGTTTTCGCCACGTCGGGAAGCTCAACCCCTTTAATCTGCGAATCGATTTCCGGCAGTTTTCCGGATAGAACCCTGAGCACTTCGAGATTTCCCTGGGCTAAGCCGGTCAGGTTATATCCCCCCTCGAGGGTAAGGACGAGCCGCCCCTGACAGAGCTCCCCGGCCAGCCGGCGGAGTGAGGCGGCCAGAAGCCCAAATCCTTTGGCCGTAACCAGCATTCCCCCCAGCGGGTCTTCGCAATAAATATCGAAGCCGGCGGAAACCAGGATGATTTCCGGACGGAAGGCCTCGGCGATCGGCCGGAAGATCTTTTCAAAGGTGACCAGATATTCCTTGTCGCCATTCCGAATGGGAAAGGGAATATTGATGGTATAACCTTCGCCCTTGCCGGTGCCGACCTCGCGGAAGTGCCCACTCCCGGGATAGTAAGGGTACTGATGGGTGGACATGAAAAGAACCGAGGGATCGTCATAAAATGAATGCTGAGTACCGTTGCCGTGATGCAGATCCCAGTCCACGATCAGAACCTTTCCAACCTTGTGTTTTTTCTGCAGGTAGCGGGCGGCGATGGCGATATTGTTAAAAATGCAGAATCCCATGGCCCGGTCGCTCTCGGCGTGGTGCCCCGGCGGGCGGACGAAAGCGAAGGCATTATCAAGCTTCCCGGTGACCACCGCTTCCGCGCAGGTCATCAGACCCCCGGCGGCCAGGAGCGCGGCGGAATAAGTGACCGGGCAGGCGGTGGTGTCCGGGTCGAGATAAACCGTTTTGCCGGAAGTGGCGGCGATGTTCTGGATGTAATTGCGATCATGGATATAGGCGATCTCATCGGTAGTGGCCGGACGGGGCTCCAGCTTGATCAGCTCTTCGTAAAGCCTGTTCCCAAAAAGCATTTCCTCGATCGCCTGCAGCCGGGCCGGGCTTTCCGGATGACCCAGGCCCATCTGGTGCTCGTAGTAAAGAGGGTGCAGGACATAACCGGTCTTCAGCATCGTTCCTCCTTATTCCAAATCTGACCAATCGACTACCAATATAAAATAATTGATCCTAAGAGACAAATTTTGCCCCCTCACCCCCGCCTGCGCCAAGGCTTTGGCGGGCAGGCCGGCCCTCTCCCGCGAGGGGAGAGGAAAGAATAATGAATTCGTCGCCAGGGGAGAAATTGCTGACTCCAAGAATTTCCCAAAAATAAAACGGGGCCCGCCCCAAAGGAGCGAGCCCCGGAAAAGCATCCACGATATCCCGGATTGGAACCGGGTCAGGTTTGAGATTCTTTACTCGGTCTCTACCTCGGCCAGGCCGTCGGTGACGACCTTAGCTCCGTCCTGATTCTTGGCTTCTAGCCCGAGGACGGTGATCTTGCCTTTCTTCTCTTTGATCCATCCTTCGGTGGTAATGATTTCCCCGGGAAGGACGGCCTTGCTGAAGCGGCATTTCAGCCGTTTGAGTTTCAGGGGGTTGCCGCCGCATATCTCATCCACGACGGCTTTCTGAACGAAGGCCATGGTGCAGAGTCCCTGGAGGATGATCCCCGGAAGACCCACGTTTTTGGCGAACTCGGGATCGACATGGATGGTATTGTGGTCGCCGGAACCTTCCGCGTAGCGGTAGCTCTGGTCCTTGGTCACATACATTTTATTGGTCAGAACGATCTGACCCCGGGTCTCTTCCTGCTTGGGTTCTTCCTTCTTGACCCCCGCGTCCTTCTTGCTGCCCCGGATAAAGAACTGGGCCTGGCCGGAAACGACCAGGTCATTGGTCTTGGTATCGCGGGATTCAAAACCGATGGTGAGGAGGTCGCCGCTGGCCTTTTCCTCTATCCCGGCGATATGAGAAGCGGTGGCGATTTCCTCTCCGCCCCGGATGGGCTTGTGGAAGGTGAAATCCTGGCTTCCGTGCACCAGGCGGGCGAAATTCACGCCCAGCTCCGCATCAAAGCAGGGACTAATAAAACTCGGACCGGTAAAGACCACCGCGAACATGGGCGGGCAGATAGCTCCTCCCTCGCATTTTTCGGTTAGGTACCAGGTATCGTAGTCGTTGGAACCCATGGCATACTTCTTGGCCTGCTCCCGGTCAACCGTCATGGGGATGGGATCGAACTTTTTCCCTAAAAGCGCCTTGTTCAGTGCCATAACATCCTCCTTTGGTTAGAAATTTAAACTCCTCAAAAAATCACTTTTAAATTCATAGGGGCGATAATTAACATAGTCATTTAGTGGTTGTCAATCAATCCCCATTTACCTTACCCTCTCCCTCGATGGGAGAGGGAAGGGCCTCCGGCTCGTAGGAGCCTACGGCTCGGAGAGGAGAGGGTGAAAATAATAAAACGCATTCCATAAATACCAGGTTCGGGGCTATGCTGGGTACGATGAGGGTAAGCGACCCTGACATTCTTTTCATCAACCCCAATCAACTCCGGCCGCCGGTCGCGCCCCTGGCCCTGGAGTATCTGGGGACATTCCTGCGAAAAAAAGGTTACCGGACATTACTCTGGGATTTTTGCCGGAATCCCCGGTTACTTTCTGATCTGAAAGAAAATTTGGTTAAGGTCAGACCCGGTTTGATCGGGATTACCTTCCGCAACCTGGATGACGCTTATCTTTTCAGCGGGCGGGGGTTTGTGCCCGAGCTGAAAAACCTGGTCAAGGAAATCAAAAAATCCAGCGGGGCTCCAGTGGTGATCGGAGGAACGGGTTTTTCCCTGGCCCCGCGGGAAATCCTCAGAATTACCGGGGCGGACTTCGGGATCTGGGGGGAAGGAGAAGCCGCCCTGCCTGAATTGCTCGAGGTAGTTCGGTTGTTAGGTTGCTCGGTGGTTGGAAAAAGATCAGAGGTTGCTGGGTTGTTAGGTGGTCAGGTGGTTAGTAGGGAAAACATTCCAGCCACCCAACAACCCAACCACCTAGCCACCTTGTTTTCCGGGATCCCCGGCCTGGTCTGGCGGGAGGGGAAGGAAATCCGACAAAATCCGCCGGGTTATATTGAAGACCTCGATTACCTGGCCCTGGAGAACCGGGGTTTCATTGACAACCATTTTTATTTCAACCGGGGGGGGATGGGTGGCTTTGAATCCAAACGCGGTTGCGACCGGTCCTGTATTTACTGCGCGGACCCGGTGGCCAAGGGCCGGAGGATGCGCCTGCGCTCGCCCGAATCCGTGGCGGAGGAAGTGCAAAGGTTGCTGACTCTGGGGGTGACGTATTTTCACACCTGCGACAGCGAGTTCAACCATCCCCGGGAACATGCCCGGGCGATCTGCCGGGAATTCATCCGGCGAGGATTGGGGCGGAAAATCCGCTGGTACGCTTACTGCACCCCGGCCGGATTCGACCGGGAATTCGCCCGGGTCATGAAAGCGGCCGGGTGCCGGGGGATCAATTTCGGAACGGATCATACCGAGGATAGTATGCTCCGGAAACTCGGAAGGGATTATGGCTTCACCGAGATCGAGCGGGCCCGGAATTCCTGCCGGGGTGAAGGAATCGTGGTGATGCTCGACCTGCTTCTCGGCGGTCCGGGAGAAACCCGAAAAACCCTGACCGGGGTGATTGAAAAAATAAAGAAGCTGGATCCCGAGCGGGTGGGGTTAAGCCTGGGGGTGCGGGTTTATCCGGGAACCGAACTGGCGAGGAAGGTTGCTTCCGAAGGAAAATTGCCGAAAAATCCCAATCTCCAGGGTGAGCTGGAAAATAATGACAACCTGCTTAAGCCGGTATTTTTCCTTTCCGAAGAACTGGGAAAGAAACCGTTGAATTATCTGCAAAAGCTGGTTGATGACGACCGCCGCTTTTTCATTCCTTCCGGGGACGAGGCCGAGAAGGATTACAATTACGACGACAATGATTATATTTCCCGGGCGATTTCAAAGGAGGGTTACCGGGGAGCCTTCTGGGAAATATTAAGAAGGAAGGCGGAAGGGCTCGGCCCGGATTAATTCCTCAGGTATTTTTTCAACCGTCGGATTCCCTCGTGGATCTGACTCTGGGAGGTAGTGTAGGCGAAACGGATGAACCCTTCGCCCCGGGCGCCGAAATCCACCCCGGGCGCGACCGCCACCCCGGCGTGCTCCAGGATCTCGAACGCCATTTCCAGAGAATCCCGGCCGAATTTGCGGGCATTGGCGAAAACATAAAAGGCCCCGTCCGGCGGGACCTTGATCCCGAAACCGATCTCGCGCAATCCGTCAATCAGGAGGTTTCGCCGCCGGTCAAATTCCCGGACCATTTTGTTGACTTCGGCCCGGGTTTTTTCCAGCGCGGCGATACCCCCCCATTGCACAAAGGCGTTGGCTGAAATGAAGAGATTCTGATGCAGACTTTGCAGTTTCCGGCGGAAATCAGAGGGGAAGATCAGGTAGCCGAGCCTCCAGCCGGTCATGGCGTAAAGCTTGGAAAATCCGTTGATGACGAAAGCCCGGTCGGTGAACTCGAGGATGGAATGGGCCCGACCCCGGTAAACCAAACCGTGATAGATCTCGTCCGAAACGATCCAGCGATCCAGGTTCGCGATTTCCTCGAGATTTTTCCGGGAGATGATGGCGCCGGTCGGGTTCGCGGGGGAATTGATCAGGACGGCCCGGGTTTTCCGTTTGAGGTGGCGGGTGATGTCCCGGTAATGGGGTTGATAACCGTCATCTTCATCCAGGGGATAGGTTTGGGGCTCGCCTCGGAGGTAGCGGATGAAATTAGGATAACAGGAATAATGGGGGTCCGACATCATGACCTGGTCACCCGGGCAGATGAGCACGGACAGGGCCAGCAGCAGGGCCGGAGAGGTGCCGCCGGTAACCAGAATGCATTCCGGGTCGATGGTCACCCCGTAATCACGACGGTATTTTCGGGCGATGGCTTCGCGGAGACGCGGAATCCCCAGGCTGTGGGTGTAATGGGTTTTTCCTTCCCGGAGGGCCCGGACGCCGGCCTGGGTAATTATCCTGGGGGTGGGAAAGTCCGGTTCCCCCACCTCGAGATGAACAATGCTTTTCCCCTTTTTTTCCAGGATCCGGGATTTTTCCATTACCTCCATGACCAGGAAAGGGGTAATGGGATCAGCGGGAGGAACCATGATATTCTTTCCGTTTTTCATTTATGTCCCTAATTTCTGAAGACCAATTAAAAAATAATAGGATAAGAATGACTAATGCCTAATTTCTAATGACTAATCAAAAGGCAATGACCAATAACGGAAAAAGTTTGGAATTAGGAAATTTAACATTGGACATTTTATTTTTGGACATTGATTAGAAATTAAGTCAATTAGAAATTAGACATTGATTAGATATTCGTCATTAGAAATTAGAAATTTTAGTATCTAACTTGGCCATATCCTCAGTAAATCTTCCAGGGTTTCCGCCCGGCGGCAGGTTTTGATTTTACCGTTTTTCATCTGGAAATAAACGGGGGAACGGAGACGGGTGAACTGGTTCGCGCGGCTGATGGTGTAGGCCCCGGCGTTTTCCGTGACCAGGAGATCGCCGATTTCGGGCCGGGGCAGGGGGATCCCCAAACCGATAACGTCGGCGGTATTCAGGCTGGGACCGGACAGGTTAAAACGTTTTTCGGTTTTTTCTCCGGGCCGGGCGGCCAGGAAAAAACGGCGCTTGAGAAAAAACGGTGATTCCGGCAGGAGGTTGACCCCCCCGTCCAGGAAAATCCAATTATTCTTGATGGAGATAACCCGGGTAACTAGAAGGCCGGCGTTGCTGACCAGGGATCTCCCGGGCTCAAAGGCGACCTGTAATTTTCGGGGATTCAATTCCCGAGAAATCTTTTCGGCCACCACCCGGCAGAAATCGGACAGATCAGGCTCTCCCGGAGGGAGGGGGGCGGGAGAGAATCCCAGTTGAATTCGCAACAAATCCATCGAAGAGAGAGCGCGCACGCCCGGGGCGGGAAGACCTCCGCCCAGGTTCAGGAAATTGACGGGAAAGTCCCGGGAGCGGAGTTCCCCGGCGAGCTTGGCCAGGGTGTCGATAGCCTTGAGCAGGGGGCCGGGATAGGAGAGCGCGGTGCCGGTGTGGGTGGAAAGACCCGCCAAATTCAAACCTTTCATCCGGGTCAGGGGGGCAAGCAGATCCCGGAGGGCGCGGGGAGGAACCCCGAACTTCCGGGCAAAACGGGGAAGAAAACCCACCCGGGGGTAGGTCTCGGCCTGGATCCGGATGGTGACCGGGGAAATGGAATTCAGGCGGGTGGAAACCTCGTCGAGCTTGGCGGCCATGGTCAGGGAATCAAGGTTGAACATGCGGATTTTAGCGCGGACTGCTGCTTCCAGTTCCTCTTCCTTCCAGGCCGGACCATCGAAGATGGTTTTTTCCGGGGGAAATCCTGCTTCCCGGGCCAGGGAGAGCTCAAATCCGGACGAGACCTCCGCGCCGATCCCGGCCGTGGCCAGGGTTTTCAGGACCGGGAGTTCATAATTGGTTTTGACCGAATAGTAGAATCCGGTTTCGGGAGAGAATCGGGAACGAAGGATTTCCAGGTTTTCCAGGATTTTTCCTTCATTAATAATCAAAAACGGGGTTTCCGCTTTTATTAATTCGTCCGGGATCAGGTTCATGTTTTCCCCAGCATTTGCCAAGTTTTATAATTATATACGAATAGCCTTGGGAAGATTAGAATAAAAAAAGCGGAAAGCTGGAGCTAATAAAAAACGTATCCATTTGAATAATCTGGCGGGAAAAAAGGTCTGGGTGTTTCTCCCGGCGTACAATGCCCGGAAAACCCTGGAAAAAACCTATCGGGATATTCCCCGCGATTTGGTCCAGGAGATTCTCCTGGTGGATGACGGCAGCCGGGACGGGACCCCGGAGTTGGCCCGCAGTCTTTCCATCCGGACGGTGGTACATGAAAAGAATCTCGGTTATGGAGCCAATCAGAAGACCGGTTTCCGGATCGCCCTCGCGGAGGGGGCGGACATCGTAGTTTTGCTCTACCCGGATTACCAGTACGATCCCCGGATCATCCCGGAGCTGATCAGCCCGATCGCCGCCGGTCAGGTGGATGTGGTTTTCGGTTCCCGCATGCGAGGCCGGGAGGCGCTCCGGCGGGGAATGCCGTTATACAAATTTCTCGGGAATATCTTTCTTACCCGGGTGGAAAATATTTTCCTGCGAACCGGCTTTTCGGAACTGCATACGGGGCTGCGGGCGTATTCCCGCCAGGCTTTGCAGACCATTCCCCTGGAGAAGAACTCGGACGATTTTGTCTTCGATTCCGAGGTGATCGCCGAGATGTTGAGCCGGGGATTCCGCTTCGCTGAAATTTATTCCCCGGCCCATTACTCCCCGGATTCCTCTTCCGTTGGTCTGCTCCGTTCGATTGTTTACGGGTTGGGGACATTGCTGGTGATCTTCAGGTTTTTTTTCCATCGGGTCGGGATGATCAAAGACGAAAGATTCGGATAGAAAATGCGGGTGCTTTTAATCAAGCCGATCTCCATCCAGAAATGGGAGGATGATTGTTTTTATCCGGAGGTTGGGCTGGGATACCTGGCGACGACTCTGAAAAAGCATGGCCACCAGGTTGAGATCCTGGATTGCGTCCGGGAAGGACTGGATTTTCCCGGTTTCCAGGAATTTATCAGGAAACGCGGCCCCGCCGATTTTTACGGTTTCAAGGTGTATTCGATGAATACGGCCAACGTCAACCGCCAGATTGACCTGATTCGCGGGATTCATCCCCAGGCGGTGGTCGCGGTGGGAGGACCTCATCCCTCGGGGGTGGGAGAGAGAATTTTTCAGCATATCCCCGGGGCCGACTTCGCCTTTCAGGGGGAGGGAGAAGCCGGGCTGCCCCAGCTTCTGGCGAAGCTGGAAGGTCAAAGGTCAAAGGTCAAAGGTCAAAGGGAAGAAACCCAAAGTTCAAAGCTCAAAGCTCAAAGGTCGGAGAGCAAAAATCAAAATTCACCTTTCACCTTTCACCTTTCACCTTTCAACCTCGAAGATGTTCCTGGCTTAATCTATCGGGAGAACGGCGGGATTAAAATCAATCCTCCCGCCTTTATCGACAATCTGGATAGCCTGGGCTATCCAGATTGGGAGGCTTTGGATGTCAAGAACTTTTTCCGGAGAAGGAGATGGGTCAGGTTGATCGGGAAGGATTACTTTCCCATCCTGACCAGCCGGGGCTGTCCCTACTCCTGCAGTTACTGTGAAGCTTTTCGGATTACCGGAAGGAAGGTCCGCCGGCACTCGATTGAATATGTCCTGGGGTGGATTGAAAAACTCCATCGGGATTATGGGATCAAGTATTTCTCGGTTTCCGACGACGCTTTTACCCAGGACCGGGAATACGTAATTTCCCTCTGCCGGGAAATTTTAAAGCGCAGGCTGGACATCAAGTGGGATTGCGGCTCAAATGCCATTCGTTTCGACCGGATTGACCCGGAGATGCTTCATTTAATGGAGCGGGCCGGGTGTTTTTACGTGACGGTGGCGATCGAGTCCGGCTCCGAGCGAATCCTGAAGGAGATGAACCGCCGGTCTGATTTAAAGGCGGTCCGGACCGGGATCGAGCTAATCAAGCGAGAGACCAGAATGGCGGTGGGGGCGTTTTTCATCCTGGGTTACCCCACCGAGACCCGGGAGGACATCCTGCGGACGATTCGCCTGGCCCGGAGTCTTCCGATTGACGCACCGCAATTTTTTCTTTTTACTCCTCATCCGGGAACCCCGGTATTGGATAAAATGGTCGCGGACAAGAAGATTAATCTGGAGGACTGGGACCGTTATAACTATTATCGCCCCTCCATCCCATTATCCGATGTTTCTTTGACGGGGTTGAAGCTTTACCAAGCCTACGCCTATATCAGCTTTTTTCTCCGGCCCCGGCCACTGAGGAAAATCGTGATCAGGTATGTCCGGGATCTATCCGATTTTTCCACCCTGACGCGGTTTTTAAGCAGAATAGTAAAAGGATAAGAACTCAAAAAAAATTTCTAATGTCCAATTTCTAATTTCTAATCAAATCCCAATGACTAATAACCAATTATTAATTTCTAATTTCGAATTTCTAAATCCTAAACAAATCCAAAATCCCAACACTAAAATTCAAAACTATTTTCATAATTCGGATTTCGGTCATTCGACATTGTTTAGAATTTCGATTTTAGGAATTAGAAATTGATAATTGGACATTGATTAGAAATTCGTCATTAGAAATTAGGAATTCCCTTTATGAAGATTTGCCTGATTAAGCCTTATTCCTCCCGGAAGCGGGATTACGAGCAGAGCCACCTGGATGTGGGACTGGCCTTTCTGGCCCGGAGTCTGCAAAGCCAGGGCCACCAGGTCGAGATCCTGGATTGCATGCGCCGGGGAATGGATTCTAAAGCTTTTTCTTCCTGGTTGAAAAAATCACCCTTTGATGTTTATTGCCTGAAGATTTATACCCATGGCTTGCCCGAGGCCAGGACCCAGATGCGGGCTATCAAGGAACAGTTTCGGGAGGCCTGGGTTTTGGTGGGCGGCCCGCATCCTTCCGGGGTCGGGGAAAAAGTATTCCAGCATCTTCCCGGGGCGGATTTTGCCTTCCGGGGGGAAGCGGAGATCGGATTGCCGAAGCTATTAGAGGTGGTTGGGTCGTTAGGTGGTAAGGTGGTTAGGGGGGAAAACATTCCAGCCACCCAACAACCCAGCCACCCAGCCACCATGCTTTCCGAGATTCCCGGCCTTATCTACCGGACCGACGGCGGGGTAAAAATCACCCCCTCCCAATTTGTAAACGACCTGGACTCAATCGGTTTGCCGGCTCTCGAGCTTATAAATATCCCGGGCTACCTGAAAGAAAACCGGCGCCTGGTTAAAACCCAGTATCTTCCCGTTTTGACCTCCCGGGGCTGTCCTTATCCCTGCAGTTACTGCGCGGCGTCCCTGGTTTCCGGAAAAAAGATCCGCCGGCATTCGGTGGGTTTCTTGATGGAGTGGATCGAACGGTATCGGAAGGATTACGGGGCCGTGAATTTCGCGATTATTGATGATGCCTTTTCGGAAGACCGGGGTTATGTCATGGAGTTTTGCGAAGCCCTCCTTAAAAAAAACCTGAAAATGAAATGGGACTGCGGGACTAACGCGGTGCGGCTCGATACCATGGAACCGGAACTGCTCCACCTGATGGAAAGAGCGGGATGTTTTTATATTTCCCTCGGGATCGAATCGGGTTCGGAAAGAATTCTCCGGGATATGCGGAGGAAGGCGGACCTGGCGGAAATCCGGGAGAAGATCAGACGGGTTAAGCGCGAAACCAGAATGACGGTCGGGGGTTTTTTCATTCTGGGATATCCCCGGGAGACCCTTGATGATCTTCGCAAAACGATAAGGTTGGCTCTGGATCTGCCGCTGGACCTGGCCCAATTCTGGATTTTTTCCCCTTATCCCGGCACCGAGATCACCAAAGAACTTGAGCAGGAAGGCCGGCTCGAAAACCTGGATTATACGAGTTGCCATAACTTTGCCGGTTCACTGCCCGCGGACGGAGTTTCTCTCAAAACGATCAAGAATTATCAGAGGTACGCTTATGTGCGTTTTTATTCCCGGCCCCGGATCCTGGCGAGCACGGTGAAAGAGAATATCCGTTCCCCGCGGGATCTGGTGTCGATGGTAAACTATCTGTTCAGGTAAGGATGGGGACCATAATAACCCGGACGAATGCGGATCGGACAGGGAAAATAGCTGTCATCCCTGCGAAAGCAGGGATCAAGGATCTCCTGGAAAAAATTGGATTCCTTCCTCCCGTGGCGGGACGGGAATGACAAATGCTGAAAGCGAGGTTTTATGATTATTGATACGCATGCCCAGCTTTTCACCCGCGAGTTGATTGATCTTTTCAACCGGGGGGAGATCCCCGGCATGGACGCGCTGGGGTACGGCTTCTTTTTCGCCAAGGGTGCCCCGGAAGACACGCTTGCGGACATGGATGCCGCCGGGGTCGAAAAATCAGTGGTGGTGGCAATCGACGCCGAGACGGTTTCCGGCTACCGGATTCCCAACGACCTGGTCGCCCAGGCGGTGGAAAAATATCCAGGCAGGTTGATCGGCCTGGGGAGCGTGGATCCGCATAAAGGAGTGCTGGCGGTCCGGGAGGTGGAGAGGCTGGCGCGAGAACTAAAGCTCAAGGGTCTCAAGTTCATTCCTCATCTTCTCGAACTCAATCCGGACGACCGGCTTTTCTATCCCGTCTACGAAGCGGCCCAGGAACTCGGCCTCCCCGTGCTCTTTCACACCGGCACGCACTACCACCTGGGTAAAAAGCTCAAATACTGTCTGCCTCTTCCCCTGGACGAGGTGGCGGTGGATTTTCCGAACCTGAAGATCATCCTGGCCCATTTCGGTTTTCCCTGGTTCGCCGAGGCCCTGGCCATCTGCCAGCGGAATCAGAACGTTTATTTCAACATCGCCGGCTGGGCCCCCCGTTACATTCCCGAGATGGTGATCCAGTATATCAACGGGCCTTTATCGAGAAAGGCCTTGCTCGGTTCGGATCACCCTTTGCTTTCCCGAAAGAGGATCCTGGATGAACTAAAAGAAATTCCGCTCAAGGATGAATCCCGCTCCCGGCTTCTCGAGGAAAACGCCCGGGGTCTTTTTAACCTATGAATTATCATTATTTCCTCCCCCTTGAGGGGGGAGGATAAAGGAGAGGGTGAAAAAATTATTAAGGGAGGGGACCAGCCCCTCCCCTATGTTAAATGAACCCATACGTTAAATACGCATATTTTTTAAGCCCGGAAGAATTTATTGAGGAGGAGGCGGGCTTGAAGGCCAGAGCGGTGAAAATTTATCGGGCCCGGCGGATGGTCTGTGAACTTCTCCATCCCCAGCGGGAGGCCGGGATCGCCCTTCCCGAGGTCTGGAACAAAAACTGCCGCCGTCAGGGTTCATGGTACCGGTCCTCAAGCCATAAGGGTGAAATCCTGGTGGTAACAAGTTTTCCTCTGGAAGGGCGGCGGGGGGTAAAAATCGCGCCGAGCGATTTCCAGCTTTGCCAACGGCCAAACCTGGAAGAAGTAAGGATGCTGGCTCAATCGCCCGCTTACCTCAAGGTCAAACCGGTCGAATGGGAGACGATCGATGGCTTTGACCGGGAACAGTTCCGGCTTTTCAGGCAGGGGCTTTTGAAACTTGGCTTGGCCACCCCCGAGGAGTCAGAGGAGGCTTTCGATTCGGTTTTCCCCGGTCATTGCGCTAACCATGCCAATTTTATCGAGCCCGGGTTTTATCTCGAGCGGGAAGGGAAAAAGATTCCCTATTCGCTCGGTTCAACGCTCCGGGTCTGCTCCGCCTGTGTGGAGCTTTTTGATTTGCTCGGGGATCAGTTCGAAGAAAAACTGGTGGTGCTCTGCCCGGGTGCGGTGGTGTCTACCGGTCTGCCTCCTGACCGGTATTTTTCCGTGACTAGGGTGTAGAGAAGACCCCCGCGAACTTAAAATTTCTGTCCCTGGTTTTCGCAATCAAAGTTCGGATTTCTAAGTCCTCTGTAGTTTGCCGATTTATCGGCTTATTTAAAACCGCCCAATGAATTGGGCAACTACAAAGAACGAAAACATCGCCCCATTTCTCCGCGTTCGGTGTAATATAGATTGGACAACTACGCGATGCATAGGCAAATCGATGAAGTTTAAAATTTTTAAGTGTTCGCGTAGAATTTACGCGGGAATTTTCCGATTGCTTTTGAAATTGGAACCCGGTATTATCTTTAACGCATTGTGTCAATGAAGACTTCATCAGAAAAACCAGGGAGGGTAACATGAATCTTAAACAGGAAGTCGGCGGCCTGATCGGGGCGGACCGGGTTTCCGATGACCCGGAGGTAATCGCCGCGTTGGCGGGGGACATGAGTTTTGTCCCTTCCCGCTCTCCGGATTTGCTGGCCAAACCCAAGGGAGCGAAAGACATCCAGGGGATCGTCGCCTGGGCCAACCAGGCGAATGTGCCCCTGGTCCCGGTGAGCTCCGGAGCGCCGCACAGCCGCGGGGACACGGTCCCCTCGGTCGGAGGGGTAGTGGTTGATCTCAGCGGCATGAACGAGATCCTTCGGATCAACCGGAAAAACCGGGTCGCGGTAATTGAGACCGGCGTCACTTTCAGCCAGCTGATCCCGGAATTAAAGAAGGAAGGCCTGCGGTTGAACCTGCCGCTCGCGCCCCGGGCCAACAAGTCGGTCCTCGCGAGCGGGCTCGAGCGGGAACCGGTGATTATCCCACGGCATCACTGGGATGCCGCCGATCCCCTTCTCTGCCTGGAAGTGGTTTTCGGGACGGGAGAGGTTTTCCAGACCGGCGAGGCTTCGGGCCCCGGCGGCCTGCAGGGACAATGGCAGATCGGGGGCGCGCAGAAATTTCCACTCGGGCCGCACCAGGTTGATTATCACAAGCTTATCCAGGGAGCCCAGGGCACCATCGGGATTGCCACCTGGGCCTCGATCAAGTGCGAACTCTACCCGGTGATCGACAAGCTCTATTTTCTTTCCGATACCCGCCTGGAGCGCCTGATCGAGGTGGCTTACCGGCTGATCCGCCTGGATCTCGGGGATGAGGTGTTTCTCCTGAACAACTTCACCCTGGCTTCCCTCCTCGCCCCCAACCGGGAAGGGATTGACAAGCTGGTCAGAACCCTGCCGCCCTGGATCCTGGTCTTCACGGTTTGCGGCTACAACCGTCACCCGGAAGAGAAGGTTGATTATCAAGAAAAGGATCTCTTTGAAATTACCCAGAAGGAGGGGCTTACCCCCGGGCAATCCCTGGGAGAGGTCAAAGCCGAGGTCTTGCTCCGGGTGATCCGCAATGCCTCTCCGGAGCCGTACTGGAAGCTGCGTTACGGGGGCGAGAATTACGAGCTCTTCTTTATCACTACCCTGAACCGGGTGGAATCCTTTATCCCGGCGCTCCGGGAGATGGCGGTCCAGGAGAATTACCCGGCTTCCCAGATCGGGATTTACATCCAGCCGGTGGTGCAGGGCACCAGCTGCCATCTCGGGTTTGATTTCCCCTGTCCCCAGGGCGACGCCCGGGAAAAAGCCCGGATCCGCGGCCTGATCGAGAAAGCCAGCCTGGCCTTCCAGAAGCAGGGGGCTTTCTTCTCCCGGCCCTACGGTTCCTGGGCTCAGATGGTTTACTCGCAGAATACCGAGTTCGTAAATGCCATGAAAAGGGTGAAGGGGGTTTTCGATCCGAAAAATATCCTGAACCCGGGGAAGCTCTGTTTTTAGTCAGGCAAGTTCATTGGACGCTTAGCAAGGGAGGAACCCATGGCTTTGGTAGATTATAAAAAGGATATGATGCGATGTGTCAGGTGCTCCACCTGCAAATTTATCCCCATCTCGTCCCTCTTGAAGAGCTGGCGTTTCGCCCAGGGGTGCCCGGCGATCGCCAAGCATAATTTCCACGCTTTTTCGGCGAGCGGCAAGCTGATCATGGCGCTTTCACTCCTGGAAGGGCGGATCGGCTACTCACCCAAGGTGATAGAGATTCTTTACAACTGCACCCTCTGTGGGATGTGCGACCTTTCCTGCAAGGTGGGGACGGACCAGGAACTCTGGGAGGTTTTGCACGAGTTCCGGATCGACGCCTGGCAGAAAGGCGAAAAAAACCGGCTCGCTCCCCATGTTTCCATCGTGGAGAGCATTAAGTCCTACGACAACGTCTGGATGCAGCCCCGGCGGAAGCGGACCGACTGGGCCAAGGGGCTCAAGATCAAGGACCTGAACCAGGAAAAGGCGGAGGTGCTCTATTTCGTGGGCTGCACTTACTCCCTCGATCCTGAGATGCGCCGGGTGGCCAAGAACACCGCTGTTCTCTTCAACAAGGCGGGAGTGGATTTCGGCACCCTGGGGGCGAACGAGAAGTGCTGCGCCAGCCCGGCCTTCATGGTGGGGGACGAGGAATTATTCGTGAAGACGGCCACCGAGAACATCAACACCTTCAACCAGCTGGGGGTGAAGAAGGTGGTCACCTCCTGCGCCGGCTGCTTCGGGCTGATCAAGTCCAAGTATCCCCGGGTAGGCCCGGAGATGAAATTCGAGGTGCAGCACTCGATCGAATTCCTCAACGAGCTGATCAAGGCAGGAAAGCTGAAACCCAGCAAAGAGGTTTCCATGGCCATTACCTACCATGATCCCTGCCACCTGGGGAGAATGTCGGATACCCGGATTCCCTCCCACGGGAAGGAGTATTATGTCCTGGGCACGATGCCGATCAAGGATATCCCCAAGGTGATGGGGATGAACGGGATTTATGACCCGCCCCGGGAGGTGCTGAGAAGCATCCCGGGCCTGAAGCTCCTCGAGATGGAGCGGCGGAGGGAATACTCCTGGTGCTGCGGGTCGGGGGGAGGGGTGAAGTCGGCCTACCCCGAGCTCGCGATGGACACGGTCAAGGAACGGCTGGAAGAGGCCCGAGCCACCGGGGCGGAGACGATTGTCTCCTGCTGTCCCTGGTGCGAGAAAAACTTCGAGGATGGGATCCGGGCCTCGGATAGCGAGCTCAAGGTGGTGGACGCGGTGGATCTCCTGATCCAGTCGGTGGAATGAGAAAGAAGTGAATAGACCAGCAGACCAACAGTCCAGCAGTTTAGGAACAAAGCGTAAAAAACAATAAGGAGGAAGGCCAATGGCATTAGCACCGCATATTTATAAAATGTTCGCCAACATCGTGGGCTCGGTGAATATCTCCGACGACCCGGCGATCCTGGAAACCTACACCTTCACCTGGCTGAACGAGTTCAACAACCTCTGCGCCCCGGGAAAATTCCTGCCCCACCACCCGGAGGCGGTGCTTCTCCCCGGGAGCACCGAGGAGGTGCAGGCGATCGTCCGGGCCTGCAATCGCTACGGGATCAAGTTCAAGGCCCTTTCCACCGGTTACGGGTCCCACTCCCTCCCTGGACAGCCCGGGGTGGTGGTGCTGGATCTCCGGCGGATGGACCGGATCCTGGAGATCGACGAGAAGAACAAGTTCGCCGTGGTCGAGCCCTATGTTACCTGGGCCCAGCTCGAGGCCGAGGTGATCAAGCGCGGGCTTTTCACCACCCCCGTCCAGGCCGGTTCCCAGGCCTCGGTGCTGGCCAACCTGACCTCGGGCTGGGGGATGAACACTTTCGGCAATCACGGCGGCCACAACGGCCGGAACGCCTTGGGGATCGAGTGGGTGCTCCCCACCGGCGACCTGCTCAAGCTCGGGCCCCCCGGGGAATGGTTTACCGGGGACGGGCCGGGGCCTTCCCTCCGGGGCGTGATGCGGGGACATTGCGGGGCCCAGGGGGGAATGGGGGTTTTCACCAAGGGCGCGATCAAGCTCCACCACTGGCCGGGCCCGCCCAAGCTCGAGACGGAGCCAGGCGGAATGATGACCGCTTACCTTTTGAAGGAGATCCCGGAATTCCTGGAAATTGTCGCCCCCTGTTTTGATACTTATGAGCAGATGATCGATTTCTTTTACCAGGTGGGGGATGCGGAACTCGCCTACGCGATGATGCGGGTGGGGGGCGCCGAGCACATGTTCTCCCTGATGGGGGCTATCTCGAACAAAGAGATGTACGAGCAGTTTTATTCCACCGGGCTGGTCCAGGCCATGGCCGAGGAGATGAAACATCCCTGCACGGTGATGATCTTCGCCAACTCCCGGCGCGAGTTTGAGTACCGGAAAAAGGTGATGTCCGAGATCGTTAAGGAGACCGGGGGGAAGATCCTGGAGGTGATGACCGAAGGGCCGATGAAGGATATAATGATGAAACAAATGCCGGTAGCCCTGTTCGGGAATTGCACCCTCTTCATCCACCACGCCGGCGGTTTCGTGATCAGTTCCGGGTACATGGGAACCAACGAGTCGGTGGTGAGGCACATGGGGATCCCCCAGGAGGAAATCAAGGGGAAATGGGCGAAGAGCGGGAAAATCCTGGACGACGGGGCGGATTCCACCTACTACAATTCATTTGAAAATAACGCCTATGTTTACATGGAAATGGAATTCCATTACGACGCCTCCAACCCGGAGTCGGTGAACGCTTCCCGCCAGTGCCTTTCCGACGAGCGGAACCAGCGCCGGCTGGAAAAATCCGGCTTCGAGCCCAACGACATCGGGCTGACCTGCGGGGACTACGAGAAATCCCCCCAGCAGCGGATCATGGATATGGGGCCCCATTACGGGAATTTCCATCTCTGGCAGGAGAGAATCAAAAGGGCCTTTGACCCCAACGACGTCTCCGACCGCTCGTGGTACGGGGCCGGGCTCCTGACCAAGGATGTCAAAATTAAGTAAAAAGTAAAAAGGTAAAAATACGGAAGAAGGAAAATCTCCATGGGTAAGAAGATTCATATTCTGGGGGCGGGTCTTTCGGGGATGGTGGCCGGGATCAACCTGGCCCGGCAGGGCTACGACGTTCTGATCCTCGACAAATCCAAACAGATCGGCGGGGCCGGGGTCTTTCATCCTTCCGTGCACGCTACCCCGGTGGACATGAGAATTATCAAGGACTATGTCGGGATCGATCTTTCCGGGCATTTCCATGAGGCTCAGAATTTTCGGGCTTATTTCGGGAAGCGTGGCTACCGGATCTCCGCCACCGGCATGTACGGGATTGAGCGGGGCAGTCGGGAAAGCTCGATCGACATTTTTCTCTTTCGCGAGGCCCAAAAGGCGGGGGTGCGCTTCGAGTTTTCCCGGGAGATCAGAAACCATCAGGAACTGCCCCCGGGGAGCATCATCGCTACCGGGCTTTTCCCGGAGATGTTCGAATCACTCCGGGTGCCCTCCCAGGGGGTCTACGGTTACGCCGCCCGCTTTGAGTCGGACAAGCCCAACGAGTACCTCGTCTACTTTGACGACTACATCGGGGAATATTACTACCACGGTATTATTAACGGTGTTTTCTTCGGGTTGATCTTCCAACGGAAGAAACCGGTTTCCCGCGACGCGGTGAAACGTTGCCAGGATTACCTGGCGGAGCGGGAGGGGCTCGACCTGAAAGAGTGGTTTTACATCGAAAACCAGGTGCCGATGGCCTCCGTGCGCAATCCCCGGCTTTTCGTCGAGGACAAAATCCTGGCCGGGACGCTCGCGGGGATGATGGATCCCGCGCTGCTTTTCGGGATTGTCGGGGCCATTATTTCCGGCAAGGTGGTCGCCTTGGCGGTGGAAAACCGGGAGAAGGCGCTCCGGGATTTCAAATTTTACACCCGGAACTGGAAGAAAAACTGGATCGCCCGCAGGATCTTGGAACGGATCCCGCTTCGGTCCAGGCTCAACGAGCAGTTTTTGGTTAAGGGTTCTGAGGGCCTGAAAAAGTTTTTTCTTCAGTCGGGAAAACTGGCGATCCCCGGCGTGGAAAACTATCCGATGATAAACGTTTTGGAGAAACTTTAGGTGCCGCCGGAAAAAATCTAATCAGACAGTAGTGAGCCGAAAAATAAATGGGCAAGTAGATTAAGGGAGAATAACCATGGGGATCGAAACGAAAGCGCTTCTGGAAATCATGGGGAAGGACCGGGTCATTTCCCGAAAGGAACAGATCGGCGGTCTTTTCGCCCGGCCGGTCGAAGCCTCCCGGTTGCTGGCGGTTCAACCCGACCGGGCGGAAGAAGTCCAGAAACTTCTGCCCTGGGCCCGGGAACACCGGGTTTCCGTTTATACAAAATATTTTCAATTCTTTCCGGAATCCGTCGCGCAGGCGGAAGGGGTGGCCATTGACTTCCAGAAGATGAACCAGATTGAAAGGGTGGACTCCCGGAACCTGATGGCGCACGTGCAGAGAGGGGTTACCTTTGACCAGCTCCGGAAAGTCCTGGATCCCCTGGGTTTCAAGGTGGGGGTTCCCGTAGCCGGCGGATCGGGCTCGGTAGTGGAGAGCCTGGCCAACCGGGAGGTGATCAAGGGCGCGGCCAAGTATCCCGAGGTACAGGTAACCAACATGAAAGTGGCGCTGGCGGACGGGAGGATCCACCTGACCGGGTCCCACGCCATGAACGAGGAAATGGCGGATTGGAAGGAAGACGGGGGGCCGTCTTTTTCCCGCTGGTACCTGGCCGCCCAGGATGCCTTCGGGGTAGTCTGCCGGGCCAGTGTTTACCTCTACCCGAAACGCGAGAGCCGGAAGGCCCTGGTTTTCGGATTCGCGGAAATGACCGGGCTGCTACAGGCCCTGAAAAAGATCCCCGTGCTGGAGATCGGGACGGAATATCTGGGATTTGACCGCCGGGCTTTCGAAAAAACCTTTGGCGCCAAGGCGGACTCTCCCTGGGTAATGGTGGTCGGCTTCGAGGGCAGAAAGAAACACGTGGACTGGCAGATGGAAACCGTGAAAGAGCTGACCCAGAAATATGAGGGAAAGGTGATTTCCTCTGCTCCCGGGGAAAAGATTGCCCTTTACCTGGATGAGGCCGGAATGGCGCTTTCCCCGCTCCATCTCGCCTTTTTCACCACCTTTAAGCGAATGGCCCAGATGGATGAGCTTTTTGGACAGTTGTTGAAAAAGGGTTCCGGGGGTAAACCGGCCGACCTGGGCCGGACCCTGGTTTCCATTGACCGGGGCCGGGCGGTTTACGGGATTTACGATATTTTTGAAAAAGGGGTTTCCCCGGAATTTATCGAGGAGGCCAGCCGGTCCCTCTGGAAAGCGGGAGCTTTTTTCGATCTGCCCCAAGGAAAACTGGCCGAAGAGATTTACGCCCAGAATTCCGGTCTTTCCCATTTGCTGGGGAAGGTCAAGGGTTTGCTCGATCCCCAGGGCACTCTTAATCCCCAGCTCTCCCTGCCCCAGGGAGTTAAACCGGAAGCGAAAGCGGCGGAACCGCCCCCGGAGAGGAACTGGGAAGAGATCCTCGGGGAAGTACGGGAAGTGGTCGGGAAGGAGTGGGCGAGCAATCAACTGGCCGATCTCCTGCCCTACGCCCGGGATTTCAGCGTCAGTTCCGGAGTGATTCCCAATCTCGTCACCCTGCCCAAGTCTACCCTGGAGATCCAGAAAATAATGAGGATCGCCGCCCGGCGCCAGGTTCCGGTGATCCCGTTTTCGACCGGTTTTAACCATGCCGGTTTGGCCCTGCCGCGCCGGGGGGGAATCCTGCTCGACCTGCGCCGGATGAACCGGGCGGTCATCGATCCGGAAACCCTGACCGCCACGATTGAACCGGCGGTCAGACTCCGGTCCCTCTTCATGGACGCGAATAAATACCAAATCGCGGAGGGGGTGGTTTTAAAACCAGCTCTGTGTCTTTCCTTCTCCAGCGTTTCGGTCCTGGCCAACTATATCGCCCGGGGCGGGGCGGGCTGCATGGTCAAATACGGGGGCAACACGGAGTTGATAGTCAACATGACCTGGGTTCTTCCCGACGGCGAAATCGTCAAGATCGGGTCGCAGGAAGTCCCGATTCAGTACGGCCCCGGGCCGGAAATCGCGGGGATGTTTTTCAACGCCGACGGGCAGTTCGGGGTCTGCTCCGAGATCACGATCAAGCTCTTCCCGGAATTTGCCGCCGAGAAGCTGCTTTTAACCGCGGCCTCGGGGGCGGAGGAGGACAAGGCGCTGGTGCAAATCATCGACGCGGTCTACCAGCTCGGCCGGGAGAACATTATCGATTTCACCTACAAGCTGCACCACGGGGTTCCGTCCACGATTTTAGCGGGCATCGTCGGAGTCAACGCGGACGAGGTGGCCGAGATGGCGCCGGCCCACTCGGTGCCGATCCTGCTCCAGGCCTACAACAGCCAGGAACTGGAAATCAAGGAAGAGATCGTCAAGGAAATCATCGAGGGGAATGGGATGTTCTTCATGGACGCGGCCGCCCTCAACATGCAGGACATGGTAAATTCCGATACCTTCAAAAAAGGCCTCGGGGTGCTCGGAAACCGGGTGACGGCCTACCGGGGCGCCTTCCAGTGGATCGCCTCGTTCGTGAAGTTGGAAAAACTTCCGGAACTTTGGAAGGAATACAAGGAATTGCGGGCGAAATACTGGACCCCCCCCGATCCGCGGGTTTATCGGGAGATGACCCTGGCGGGAATGGCGATGCAGGGTCCCCTGCAGTTCACGCGCTGCGCCACGATCGAGTTCGACTGGTGGTGGGATCACAGCAATCCCGAATCGGTCAAACGGGCCAGCATCTTCGTCCGCAAAACCGCCGAGCTCCTGGCGGACCGGGGCGCGCCGCTCTTCCGGAACATGCACGGGGTGGGGGAGATCCACCTTCCCCGGCACAAGGTTTATTTCGACCTGCTCAAAGATCTGAAGAAGACGATCGATCCGGCTGGGATCATGCACCCGAACATTCACCCGGTTCTATAAGATAAAAGGGTTACGGTTAGGGCCACAAAGCCCGTTTCGCAGTTCGGCTCCGTCAATCGGTTTTAAGAACGTAACCGAATAACGTCACCGAAACGGGCCTCGTTGCCGACTGCCGAAAAATAAATGGCGGATGTTGGAACGTCTTTTTACTTATGTTAGGATTAGCCTCAACAAAGTTCCGGGACAGGGTGTGAGTTTCATCACTTCCATCTTCAGGAAAATTACCGATAATATTAAGGAAGCGAAGGTGAGCGGGTTATTGCGAAAGGAGGTGAGTGGATTACTTCGCAACTTTTTTATGCTATCATAATCCAAGTTTTAGGCTAATCGGAGTTTTTTTAAGAAAAGGAGGAATAACAATGAAGGTAACCAGACTGATTGGGGTAGTGGCAGGCGCGGTGTTCGCGGCGTCGCTTTTCCTGGTGGGATGCGGTGGCGGTCCGGCCAAGCCGGATTGGATCATCAAGGGATCGGGCGCTTTCCCGGGTGACCAGGGCGGGGCTCTTTACGGAGTCGGGATCGCCGCCAAGTCACCGAACATCGCCATGCAGAGACAAAAAGCGGATTCCCGGGGTCGCCAGGAGCTCGGCCGGGTTATTAACACCTATGTGGCTTCTTTCATGAAGGATTTTATGGAGGAACATCAGGATTTCGTGGATAAGGAAGGCGGCGGTTCGGACGAATTTACCTCGGTAGTTTCCAAGACCGTCAGCGAGGCAACCCTGGTGGGAAGCCAGATCATCGATCACTTCACCGACTCGGATGGGACGCTTTACGCGCTGGCCAAGCTGGCGGTGGATGACGTTCTCAACCAGATCAAATCCAAGACCCAGGAGGCCCTGAAAGAGAAGAAACGGGCCATCCTGGAAGCCAAGACCAACGAGATGCTGAATACCCTGGACGACGAGCTGAAAAAGAAACGGGATGCGCAGAACCAGGGCCTATAAAAGACCAGTAATTTTTTCGACATCTTAGACTTTATGGGCAGGTCGTTTTTTCGCGGCCTGCCCGTTTTTTTAACCCGGGAGAACAGATTTTATTTGCTTTGTCTCCCTGTATTTGATAAAAATGACACTTGAATTTTGCATAAAATGTTTTGCAAATAATTAATAGTGTCCCATAATTGTTCATAAGATTGGGGTCATGGGAAAGAATGGAGGTTTTAAAGCGCCAGGAGATTATTTTCTTGTAGTGGCCCAATTTATTGGGCTCATTAAGTTCGATTGAGATATTGCTAATGCGAGGCTTCCCTCAATTAAACTCGGGACAAGTTCGTCTCGCTCGGGACAGGAGGGGAGCCGTTTAATGGGTTCCCTCGGGAGGGCAGAGAAACCCTCCCTTACGAAAACCGCCGATCCCCCCAGAGACGGGACAAGTGAATCGGCAAACTACAAATAATTTCTCAATCGCTTAAATCCGTGTACAAACTTGGGACACTATTAGAAATTGACCTGGACCCGGCCGGTGATCCGCCGGTCCACCTGCTCGATCCTCTCCATCGGGAATTCCCGGTGCTCATCCCCGAGGAGATTGAAAACGCTCACCGCCACCTCCGCCCGCTTTTTCAGGAACACGTAGCCCAGGCGCAGGTTAAGGAGGGTGTAGGCGTCGAGCGGGCCGAGCGGAAGGAACCAGAAATTTTTATCCAGGTTGGGAAAACGGATGACATGGGGCCAGTTGGTCGAACCCACGTAATTAAGGAGAACCGTGGCGGACAGCCCGTTGTCGAGGGTCAGGGTCACCCCCCCGTTGGCCTTGTGTTGCGGGGTCCGGCGGTCGACCTCCAGGAAAAGCTCGTTATACACGTGGGTGTAGGTGTAATTGGCAAAGCCGGTCAGGTAGGGGTAGGGCCGCGCCTTGATCTCGGCCTCGACCCCCCAGGCCTTTTCGTCGAGGATATTGTCCATCGCCCCGCGCACGCCCTGGGAGAGATTGCCGATCAGGTCCTCGGGGAGCAACGGTCCGGTCAGCCCTTTAATCCAGTTGTGAAAAATACTGGCCCCCAGGCGGAGCCGGCCCTGGAGGAGATCGGACTGGTAGCCTCCCTCCACGGAATCGAGCCGTTCCGGGGAAATATTTTTATTACCCTTAATCGCGATATCGATCCCGAGATCCAGGGGGATGGAAATATCAATGTAATTCTCCACGATCGTGGGATTCCGGAAAGACCGGCCGTAGGAAACCCGGAAGGTGTGTCCGGGAAGCGGGGAAGCCAGGACGCTGGCCCGGGGGCTCAAACTATTCCCCGCGAGGGGATGGTAGTCGTACCGAACCCCTAGGTAGGAATGGAGCTTGTCCCGGAAGAGAAATTCGTGCTGAAGATAGGCCCCCGCCAGGTTCTGGGTCCGGTAGCCCCCCACCAGGGGGGAAAGGGTGGTGTTGTGGCGGAAGTTGGCTCCTCCAGTGAAGATATGGTCCGATCCGAGCTTCTGGATCTTCTGGGCCTCGAAGTCCAGGGTGTTGCTCTCGAGCTGGGTTTCGAACTTAAAATCCTCGGCCACTTTGATGGGAATCCCTATCGCCGTCATGTCGTTGAAAACTATATCCTTGATTTCGGTCCACTTGGAATCGAGCGCGTTCCAGAAGGCGCGGAAGTAGAAATCGGGGGTGTAATACTTGGCCAGCACATGATGGCTTATTCCGTTGCTTTCGAACATCCCGAGCATGTCGTAGAACATCTCGTAGTCGCCGCTGTCCAGCCCGGTCTCCAGAGCCACCCCCCGGGAGTTTCCCAGGTCATAGTTGAGCGACATCAACCCGCGCGGGTACTTGAGAGCCACGTCTTCCCGGTTCGCCCAGCTCGAAGTCTGGGTCCAGCCGGCCGAAATCCGGTGGCTTATTTTCCCCGCCCGGCCCGATTCCGCGAGGGTGCCGATCAGGCTCTCCGGGCCGCCGGTGAACGAAACCAGGGCGCCCGGATCCTCCCCGGGGGCCTTGGTGATGATATTGATTACGGCGTGGAAGGCGTTGGCGCCGTAGAGCACCGAGCCGGGGCCCCGGACCACCTCGATCCGCCTGATATCCTCCAGGGCCAGGGATTTCTTGTTCCAGATCACCACCCCGTAAAAGTCCTCGTAGATGGAGCGGCCGTTGACGAGGACCAGGACCCCGTTTTCCATGGCCTTGTTCTGTCCGCGGGCCCCGATTTCGTAATCCGCGGCCGAGAAGCTGATCACCTCGAGGCCCGGCACACTGCGCAGGAGGTCGCCCAGGTTGGTGGCCCCGGAATTATGAATATCTTCATCGGTGAGGACCGTGACCGCCGCGGGGGCCTCCCGGATGAGCTGGACCCGCTTGGCTGCGGTCTCCACCCAGTCGCCGGCCTGGAAAAACTCCTCTTCCTCGAACTCCGCCCGGGCCGGCCCGGCCCAGAGACCGGCCAGGACAAAAAGGATCAGGGCGGAAAACCGCTTGGCCCGTGACGAATCTGGAAGCTTATTGTGCGAAAGCAAGGTATCCCCCTCTGAGTGTACTTTCTATCATATCTGAAAATTCATTCCGGTCAATCCTTTCGCCAGTTGACTAAAAAAGCCGGGGATACTTAATATAATGCCGGTAAGTTACATACGGGCGCCCAACTGAATCTCCCCTCCCTCGATGGCCTCCGGCTCTGTCGAGCCTCCGGCTCGGAGAGGAGGGGATTGAGGGGAGGGTGAAAAAATAATCACCCCCACCCACGCCCTCCCCCCTCCCCGCCCTTGACGGGGCAAGCGAAGGGGGAGGGAATTGAGTTGGATGCCCAGCATATCCTAAATATTTAGAAAGGAGGCTTTGATGGATCTAAAAGGTAAAACCGTGGTTGTTACCGGGGGAGCCAGCGGGATCGGGCTCGCCATCGGCAAGCTCCTCGGCTCGAAGGGCGCCACGATCGTAATCGGCGATCTGCCCAACGCCCAGATGGATGACGCGGCCAAGCAGATCCAGGACGCGGGCGGAAAGGCCATTCCCGTAGCCGCCAACGTGGTCAACGAGGCCGAGGTGGAAAACCTGATGAAGAAGGCGGCCGACGATACCGGTCGTCTGGACGTGGCCGTCCTCAACGCCGGGATCCTCCGCGACGGCCTCCTGGTGAAAGTGGACAAGGCCACCGGCAAGGTCGCGGACAAGCTGAGCCTGAAACAGTGGCAGATGGTCATCGACGTCAACCTGACCGGGGTCTTCCTGACCGGCCGGGAAGCCGCGATCCGGATGATCGAGCGCGGGAACGGCGGGGTGATCATCCCGATGTCGTCCATCGCCCGGCACGGCAACATGGGGCAGACCAACTACTCCGCCGCCAAGGCCGGGGTCGCCTCGATGACCGTGGCCTGGTCGAAGGAGCTGGCCCGCTACAAGATCCGGGTGGCGGCGATCGCCCCCGGGTTCATCGAAACCCCGATGGTGATGAAGGACATGAAGCCGGAAGCCCTGGAAAAATGGAAACAGACCATCCCGGTCGGCCGCCTGGGCAAGCCCGAGGAGATCGCCCACACCGCCCTTTATATCTGCGAGAACGATATCGTCACCGGCATCACGGTCGAGGTCTCGGGCGGGATCAGGATCTAGAAAATAGGGTTCGAGGAACCCTAAAAATGCAGAGTGCGGAATGGAATACGGGAAATCAGATTCTTCGCTCCGCTCAGAATGACGCATAGAGAAATAGCATATCTTGCTGTCATTCCTGCGAAAGCAGGAATCCAGGAATCCTTCAATAATCGATAGAACGGGGGAGCCAAGAGATTGGCTCCCTTGTCTTTTGAGGTAAAATTACAAAGTTATACCCAGTAAGGATGGAACCCGGGAAAAACTGGATTCCGCATCAAGTGCGGAATGACAATAATAACCAGCGATAAACTATGAAAGTCATTTTCCACCCTGATTTTCATCAGGTCTATACCAGCGACCCGGCCTCGGCCGAGGGCCGGATCGAGGCCATCATCAGGGTAATCGAGAAAAAGGTGGAGTTCGTCACCGCCCGTCCCGCCTTGCGGGAAGATATTGCCCTGGTTCACTCAGAGGATCATATCAACTCGATCAAAAACGGCGGTCTCTACGAGATCGCCTCCCTGGCGGCGGGGGGGGCGATCCAGGCGGCGGAGACCGGGCTTTCCGAGCCCGCCTTCGCGGTCATCCGACCCCCGGGGCACCACGCCTCGGGCGACTCCTGCTGGGGCTTCTGCTTCTTCAACAACATGGCCATCGCGATGAGAACCCTATTACACCGGGGCAAGATCCAGACCGGCTACGTTCTCGATATAGACATGCATTTTGGCGACGGCACGATGAACACGATCGGTCATTACCGCTGTTTCACCGTTTTCAATCCCGTCTCCTCTTACCGCGAGGCCTACATGGATGAGGTGAAAAGGGAAATGGACTCCTGCTCGGCTGATATCATCGGAATCTCGGCGGGGTTCGATAACCACGAGGCCGACTGGGGCGGGGTTTTAAAGACCGAGAATTACCGCGAGATCGGAAAACTGGTCCGGGAGGCGGCCCGAAGAAACAAGGGTGGCTGCTTCGCCATCCTCGAGGGGGGCTACAACCACGCCGTCCTGGGTTACAACGCAATGGCTTTTATAGAAGGAATGGAAATAAAATAAAAAATCTCCCCCTCCGGGTCGTAGGCCCTACCCTCCGGCCTGTAAGCCTACAGGCTGGAAGCGGGGTCGGAGACCTTCCCCTCTTTCGACAAAGAGGGGTATTTATTCAAAACAATTTTTAGGTTGTTGATTGTCATTCCCGTCACGCATCAGAGTGCGGGATAAACTCCAGCGGGAATCCGTTCCCTTCGCTTGTCATTCCCACGCAAGTGGGAATCCAGATGTCGTCATTCAATAAATTCTGGATTCCCTGGCCGACACGAGCGTCAGCTCGAGCAGGCCGCATCAAGCACGTCCTCAACTTGATTGGGGATGCGGAATGACGGAATAAGGTAACCCCACGGCAAGACCATGGGGAATTAACAGTTAAGATTTGAGAGGGTTAAAGTTGATAATCGGCCAGCCCCTTTTTACCGCCTCCCGTTTCAGGAGCGGATCGGGATTGACCACAACCTGGTGGCCGACCAGATCAAGCATGTCCAGGTCGGTAATGCTGTCGGTATAGAAATAGCT